>DDPM01000166.1 GCA_002342165.1 Hylemonella sp. UBA2468 | reverse complement strand
CCTGCTTCGCGCAGCAAGCGGCAGGTGCGAATCAGGGGTAGGCCAATCAAGGCGGTGGGGTCGTCGCTGTCGATCGAGGCCAGCAAACTGATTCCCAGCCCCTCACTTTTGGCGCTGCCAGCACAGTCGTAAGGCTTTTCTAGTCTGAGATAGGTGTCAATCTCTTGGTCTGAAAGTTCACGAAACTTCACAGCTACATTGGCCAAAGCTTGCCCTTCAAAACCAGAGGCTTTGCAAACCACCGCAACAGCGCTGTGAAACAAAACGGTTTGAGCGCTCATTTGCTTCAGCTGAAGGCAGGCTTTGTCGTGAGTCCCGGGTTTACCAAGAGCCTGGCCCATTAAATCTGCCACTTGGTCGGAGCCTAAGACCACCGCTTGGGGGTGCATAGAGGCCACAGCATGAGCTTTAGCCAAAGCCAAGCGTATTGCCAAAGCCAAGGGTGTTTCGCCGTTTAAAGGGCTTTCGTCCACATCGGGGCGCACCACTTCAAATGGAATGTGCAACCTAGACAACAGTTCTTTTCGGTAGGTTGAGCTTGAGCCCAGGATTACCTGGCGTTGGGGCACCCTGACTGCAGAGTTGGCGTTGGATGGGGTGAGGTGGGGTGTGCTCATGAGTTCAATAGGGAAGGCATTGATTCTCTTACACTGGCTTCATGCAAGATTTTTCTGCCTCGTCACCCCCTAAGGCGCTGGATGTGAAGGCGTTTGCCTCAGAAAACGGGGCTTTGGATGGGGCAGACGCCTTAGCGCATTACCCGCGCTTAACAGCAGACTTGTTGAAGCTTGATGACGCAAGCCCATCAAGGGACTCCACAAAGGTTCATTGGAATGCCGAAGGCCAGTTGCTCAAAACGTCCTTGGCTGCCCCTCAAGTGTGGTTGCACCTTGGGGCCCAAGTGACTTTGCCAATGACGTGTCAAAGATGTCTGAATACAGTGGAGATGCTGGTTGAGGCGAAGCGTTCATTTCGTTTCGTAAGTTCCGAACAAGAAGCTGAATTTGAAGACGACGAAGCGGAAGAAGATTTACTGGTGTTGACCAAACTGTTTGATCTGCATGCGCTGGTGGAGGATGAGCTTTTAATGGCCATGCCCATGGTGCCCATGCACGATGTTTGCCCGGAGCCCCAAGTGTTTGCCGCGCAGGACCCAGACTTTGAGCTGCAAGAGGCAGCAGCCTCCCGCCCTTTTGCTGTGTTGGCAAGCCTGAAAGGCGATAAGCATTGAGGATTCATCACCATCTGGCGCTTGAGCTATAATTTCCGGTTTTCTGCACTGACTCAGACATTGTGTGTGTTACAAGATGCAGAGTTTTTCCACCCCTTACCCTTTAGCTTTCATCAGGTTGCTTGGATTGCAGCCGATTTGATACGGAGTTCATCATGGCTGTTCAACAAAATAAAAAATCTCCTTCCAAGCGTGGCATGCACAGATCGCACAACGCGCTGAACGCACCCGGTATTGCGGTGGAGCCCACTACAGGTGAAATTCATCTGCGCCACCACATCAGCCCCACTGGCTTTTATCGTGGTCGTAAAGTTCTCAAGACCAAATCAGAAGCCTAATCGCTCTTATCTGCTGGGCCCGATGCTACCTGCCAGTAGCCTCGGGCTTTTTCTTTGGTGTGAAGTGAACCATGATCAGAATTTCTGTTGACTGCATGGGTGGCGATGTGGGGCCGGCAGTTACTCTGCCTGCTTGCCGTCAATTTTTAGACAGCCATCCCGATGCGCATGTGTTGCTGGTGGGTTTGCAGACCACGTTGGAATCTTTTCAACACCCTCGGAGCAAGCTGGTGGCCGCCACAGAAGTGGTGGACATGGACGACGACATTGAAACAGCCTTGCGTAAAAAGCGCAACTCTTCCATGCGGGTTGCCATCGAACAGGTCAAAGATGGCGCCGCTGACGCTGCCGTCTCTGCCGGCAACACTGGTGCCCTCATGGCCATTGCTCGCTATGTGCTCAAGACTATGGAGGGCATTGACCGTCCTGCCATTGCTACCCAACTGCCCAACACCAAGGGAGGCGCCACATTGGTACTGGACTTGGGTGCCAATGTGGATTGCTCTGCCGAGCATCTTTTGCAGTTTGCGTTCATGGGTTCTGCTCTTGCATCTGCTCTTACGGGGCGATCCAATCCTTCCGTGGGACTTCTGAACATTGGCGAAGAAGTCATTAAAGGTAGCGAAGTTATCAAAAAAGCAGGCGAATTACTTCGAACTGCTGCCAACTCCTCTCATCTGAATTTTTATGGCAATGTAGAGGGCAACGATATTTTTAAGGGCACGACCGATATTGTGGTGTGCGATGGTTTTGTCGGTAATGTGGCCCTAAAAGCCAGTGAAGGGCTTGCTTCCATGATCGGTCAGATCTTGAAGGAAGAGTTTTCAAAAACCATTTTTAGAAAACTTGCTGCTATTTGCGCTTATCCGGTTCTATCTTCGTTTAAAAATAGGCTAGACCACCGTGCGCACAACGGTGCAGCACTTCTGGGGCTGCGCGGTCTCGTTTTCAAGAGTCATGGTTCAGCCGATGCTTTTGCGTTCGAGCAGGCATTGAACCGCGCGTATGATGCATCCCAACATCAATTACTTGAACGGGTGCAGGCCAAGATTGCTGCCGTCCCCCCGACGGCCCATCAGTCCTAACCCTGATCGCATGCCCCTTTATTCACGCATCACGGGTACTGGCAGTTACTTGCCCGCCAAGAGGCTGAGCAATGCTGAATTGGTCAGTCAGTTGGCTGAGCAAGGTGTGGAAACCTCTGACGACTGGATTGTCGAGCGTACCGGCATTCAGTCGCGGCATTTTGCCCATGCTGACGAAACCTGCAGCGATTTAGCCTTTCATGCATGTCGCAAGGCGCTCGAAGCGGCTCATTGCCCAGCCCAAGAGATTGATTTGATTATTGTGGCCACGTCCACGCCCGATATGGTGTTTCCCTCAACGGCTTGCATTTTGCAAAACAAATTGGGTATTCATGGCTGCCCAGCGTTTGACGTTCAGGCCGTATGCAGCGGTTTTGTGTACGCCCTTACCATAGCCAATGCCTTGATATGTTCAGGCTCTGCCCGCAAGGCTTTGGTTGTGGGCGCTGAAGTGTTTTCTCGAATTTTGGATTTCAAGGACCGCACCACTTGCGTGCTTTTTGGTGATGGTGCGGGTGCGGTGGTGCTCGAGGCGTCTGACCAGCCTGGCATTTTGGCCAGTGATTTGCATGCAGACGGCCAATACGCTCGCATTTTGTGTACCCCCGGCCAGGTTTCTGGCGGCCAAGTGATAGGGAGCCCTCTGCTGCAAATGGACGGGCAGGCTGTTTTTAAATTGGCAGTGGGGGTGTTAGAAGATGCAGCCAATACGGTTTTGGCCAAAGCGCATAAAACATCTGAAGAACTTGATTGGCTGATTCCACATCAAGCCAATATTCGCATCATGCAAGGCACAGCCAAAAAGCTCAAACTGTCCATGGACCAAATGATTGTGACGGTAGACCAGCATGGCAATACTTCTGCGGCGTCCATTCCCCTGGCTTTGGATGTGGGAGTTCGGTCTGGGCGCGTCAAGCCTGGTCAGTTGGTGCTGCTTGAAGGTGTGGGGGGCGGCTTTACTTGGGGCGCGTTACTTTTGAATCTGTAAGCCCCTATTTTGTCAAGCGCCGAATCCCCTCATCATCATTTTTACGCCATATGAAATCCTTTGCTTTTGTATTTCCCGGTCAGGGCTCCCAGTCAGCAGGTATGTTGGATGCATGGGGCGAACACCCTGCCGTGGCAAAGGTGCTTCAAGAGGCATCAGACGCCTTGAGCCTCGACTTGTCAAAGCTTATTCGCGAGGGCTCTAAAGACGAGTTGGCTTTAACCACCAATACCCAGCCGGTCATGCTGGTGGCCGGTGTAGCGGCTTACCGGGCATGGATGAGTGAAACGGGTATTGTTCCGGCAGCAGTGGCCGGGCATTCCTTGGGTGAATATTCAGCCATGGTGGCCAGTGGCGTATTGAGTCTGGCTCAGGCTGTGCCACTGGTGCGATTGCGGGCCCAAGCCATGCAAGAAGCTGTTCCAGTTGGGCAAGGTGCCATGGCGGCCATATTGGGCCTTGAGGCCAGCCAGGTGTTGGTCGGATGTCAGCAGGCGGCAGCCAGCTTCGATCCACAAATTAGCGAGGTGGTGGAGGCGGTCAACTTCAACGACCCCTTCCAAACTGTCATTGCGGGCAGCAAAGCCGCAGTGGACAAGGCCTGCGAGGTACTTAAAGTCCTTGGTGCCAAACGAGCCTTGTTGTTACCGGTTTCGGCGCCCTTTCATTCCAGCTTGATGAGACCCGCTGCGGAACGTTTGATGCAGCGCCTACTGGAGCTTGAGTTCCAACCGCCCGTCATACCACTGATCAACAACATTGATGTTGCGGTTCAAACTGAGCCCCAAGCGATTCGAGAGGCTTTGTACCGACAGGCGTTTGGCCCGGTCCGATGGGTGGAGTGCGTGCAAGCCATTAAAGCGCGAGGCATTTTGAATGTGGTGGAGTGCGGCCCCGGCAAGGTGCTGGCGGGCCTCGTCAAGCGCATTGACCCTGAATTGACGGGTCTGCCTATGTTCGATCCTGCAACTTTGCAGGAAGTTAATAAACAATTGATGTAAGTTTGAGGTTTTTGCATGCAAGATAACCAATTGCAAGGTCGGCAATGGAAAGGTCAGGTGGCTTTGGTGACCGGTGCCACACGTGGGATTGGTGCGGCCATTGCGTTGCAGCTGGCTCAACAGGGCGTCAAGGTGGTGGGTACTGCGACCAGCGAGGCAGGTGCGGTGCAAATCAGTTCTGCACTTTCTGCTTTTGAGGTATGTCAAGGTGTTCAACTCAATGTGAATGACGCAGCAGCCTGCGAGGCGCTTGTGGACTCCTTGGTGCAAACCTTTGGGGGCGTTCAAATTTTGGTCAATAACGCGGGCATTACCCGCGACAACTTGGCCATGCGCATGAAAGACCCTGAGTGGGACGAAGTACTCGATACCAACTTGAGGGCGGTGTTTCGCCTGAGTCGTGCTCTTATTCGGTCCATGATGAAGCAGCGGTATGGCCGCATCATCAACATCACCTCGGTGGTGGGGGCCTCCGGAAACCCGGGGCAAGTCAATTACGCGGCGTCCAAGGCAGGTCTTGCGGGTATGACGCGCGCCCTCGCAAGGGAGTTGGCGTCTCGAAACATCACGGTCAACTGTGTAGCGCCTGGTTTCATACAGACCGATATGACCGCCGAATTGCCCGAAACCCAGCAAAAAATGCTGATGGACCAAATTCCGGCGGGTCATTTAGGCACCCCTGAAGATGTAGCACATGCGGTCTGTTATCTGGCTTCACCCCAAGCAGGCTATGTCACTGGGCAGGAATTGCATGTCAATGGCGGCATGTTCATGGCCTGACCGGGGTTCTACTAACAGACTCCTTTTTCAAGATGGCTAAAATCACCCCTTCTTTTACTACCCTTTGAGGGATACATGAGCGATATCGAAGCACGAGTTAAGAAAATCATTGCCGAGCAACTCGGCGTTGAAGAGTCACAAGTCACCAACGAAAAAGCATTCGTGGCGGATCTGGGAGCCGACTCCCTGGACACCGTAGAACTGGTGATGGCGCTTGAAGACGAGTTTGGCATTGAGATTCCTGACGAAGACGCTGAAAAAATCACGACCGTTCAAAACGCCATCGATTACGCGGTGGCCCATCCCAAAGCCTAAGCCCCTGCTTGGGCTTGCATAGCGTCTGCCCGCTCCTATAGATGTCACGTCGTCGCGTAGTGGTTACCGGCTTGGGCTGTGTCAGCCCAGTGGGGAACACGGTTTCTGAGTCCTGGTCCAGCCTTTTGGGGGGACGCTCTGGCATTGATTTCATCACGCACTTTGATGCCGAAGCCTTTGCCTGCAAATTTGCGGGCGAGGTCAAAGGCTTGGTTTTGGATGATTTCATTCCCCCCAAAGAAGCTCGAACCATGGATACCTTTATCCATTTCGGCATTGTGGCGGCCGTCCAGGCTGTTCAAGATGCAGGTTTGAAAACCGGCGCTGAGCTTACTGACGAGGAGGCTGTGCGCATTGGGTGTCTGATTGGTTCAGGCATTGGTGGTTTGCCCATGATCGAGGGCACCCACGCCGAATTAACGCAGCGGGGCCCCCGCCGCATTTCTCCGTTCTTTGTGCCGGCCTCCATCATCAACATGATTTCGGGTCATGTGTCGATGCGATTTGGTTTTAAGGGCCCTAATTTGGCCATTGCCACTGCATGCACCACTGGGCTGCACAGCATTGGGGCCGCTGGCCGAATGATTGAATATGGTGATGCCGATGTCATGATTGCTGGAGGTGCTGAAGCCACCGTGTCGCCCTTAGGCGTGGGCGGCTTTGCGGCCATGCGGGCACTCTCTACCCGTAATGACGATCCTAAAACGGCTTCCCGCCCTTGGGACAAAGACCGTGATGGTTTTGTGCTGGGCGAAGGGGCCGGTGTGATGGTGCTGGAATCTTACGAACACGCCGTGGCACGAGGCGCGCGTATTTATGCCGAATTGGGTGGCTTTGGTATGAGCGCAGATGCCGGTCACATGACTGCCCCCAGCATGGACGGCCCAAGGCGCGCCATGTTGAGCGCCATGTACAACGCGGGCGTCAA
This sequence comes from Hylemonella sp. UBA2468, assembly GCA_002342165.1. GTDB lineage: Bacteria > Pseudomonadota > Gammaproteobacteria > Burkholderiales > Burkholderiaceae_C > Hylemonella. The sequence goes on along the minus strand of DDPM01000166.1, from coordinate 9,940 downwards.
TCCTCAAGATATCGATTACCTCAATGCCCACGGCACCTCAACGCCTTTGGGTGATGTCAACGAGACCCATGCCATCAAGGCAGCTTTGGGCGACCACGCGCATAAAGTGCTGGTCAATTCCACCAAATCCATGACCGGCCACTTGCTTGGAGGTGCGGGCGGTATAGAGTCCGTGTTCACGGTTTTGGCGCTCCACCATCAAAAAAGCCCGCCCACCATCAATATCTTTGAACAAGATCCTGAGTGCGACTTGGATTACTGTGCCAACACCGCGCGAGATTTGAAAATTGATGTGGCGCTCAAAAACAACTTCGGCTTCGGCGGAACCAACGGAAGCCTGGTCTTTAAGCGGGTTTGAGGGTCTTGAAGTCGGCCTTGCCGTCTGTGCGCTACCCCATTCCCTTTTCTAGGGCACGCACCCTATTCATTTGGGGACCTGTTTTGGTGGCACTTATAGGGGCAATCTACTGGTGCTCTGAATCACAAAGTTCGTCAGGTTTTATTGAGATCATGACGTTGATCCAATGTTTGATTTTGGCCCTTTGGGTTTGGCGCGAAGTCAGGTGCCAGCCTCATGGAGACTTGATTGGGCCGCTTATGGCCCCACATGGATCATGGGAGTGGGCAGCGCAAGGGCTCACAAAATCAGGTGTGTTGAGCGTGGCATGGGACGCTCAAAGTTTCATACTGCTTAAGTTTCAGCCGGTTCAGCCCCATGAAATTGGCCATTGGGGTTCTGGATATTTGGCAAATCGAAACACGTTTTGTTCAACGGTTTGGATTTGGGCCTCACAAAAGGCTGAACCTACAAAGTGGGAGGATTTTCGGCGTGCGGTGTACGCATCCGAAAGGGTTGTGGGATAGTGGCAACACATTTGTTTAAGGGTGGAATATGAGTGCAACGGTTGCAAATCGATGGATTTTGGCTGGTCTGGCTTTGTGCAGTGTGATCGGGGTGGTGCCCTTGGCTTGGGCGCAAAACCCGGCGTCGAGCGTGTCTGCAGCGGCCCCCTTGGGTGCGGTGGTTCGATCTTTACCTGACTTCACCGATCTGGTGGAGCAGGTGGGGCCATCGGTGGTCAATATCCGAACGGTTGAGCGCGTCACGCCGCGGAACAATCCGGGCGGCATGGATGAGGAAATGCTGGAGTTTTTTCGGCGTTTTGGTTTGCCCATGCCCAACATTCCCCGTCAGCAACCTGGACCCCGGCGAAATACTCCCCAAGATGAAGATCAGCAACAACCTCGCGGTGTGGGTTCTGGATTCGTTCTCACTTCAGACGGTTTTGTATTGACCAATGCCCACGTGGTGGATGGAGCCGATGAAGTTTTGGTGACCTTGGTGGACAAGCGTGAGTTCAAGGCGCGGATTGTCGGTGCCGACAAGCGCACTGACGTGGCGGTCGTGAAAATTGAAGCCTCTGGCTTGCCCGCTGTGAAAATTGGTGACGTCAACCGCTTGAAAGTGGGTGAGTGGGTGATGGCCATTGGGTCGCCATTTGGCCTGGAAAACTCGGTGACTGCTGGCATCGTGAGCGCCAAGCAGCGCGATACCGGCGACTACCTGCCCTTTATTCAAACCGATGTGGCCATCAACCCGGGCAATTCAGGCGGTCCGCTGATCAATATGCGTGGGGAAGTGGTGGGCATCAACAGCCAAATTTATTCGCGCTCAGGCGGTTACATGGGCATTGCCTTCGCCATTCCCATAGACGAGGCAATGCGTGTGAGCGAGCAGCTGCGCACTAGCGGTCGCGTCACACGTGGGCGTATTGGCGTTCAAATTGATCAGGTCACAAAAGACGTGGCGGAGTCCATAGGTTTGGGCAAGCCGCAGGGCGCGCTGGTGCGTGGTGTGGAGACAGGCTCTCCAGCAGAGAAAGCGGGCATTGAAGCTGGCGACATCATCATCAAGATCGACGGTAAAACTATAGAAAAATCTTCCGACCTGCCTCGCCTTGTGGGCAACACCAAGCCTGGCACCCGCAGTACCCTGACAGTGTTTCGCCGTGGCGCCACCAAAGATTTGATTGTCACCGTTGGCGAGTTGGAGCCTGATAAAACAGCACGCGCCAAACCAGAAAAGGAAGACAGGCCCAAGGTCACAGGATCGGTCACCGCATTTGGATTGACCGTGTCTGATTTGACCGACGCGCAAAAACGTGAGCTCAAGACCAAAGGTGGGGTGCGGGTAGAGGCTGCGACTGACGCTGCAGCTCGCGCAGGCTTGAGGGAGGGGGATGTGATCGTCTCTGTGGCCAATACAGAGATCAACAGCGTTAAAGAGCTCGAGGCGCTCTTGGCTAAGGTCGATAAAACCAAGCCCTTAAGTCTCTTGTTCAGGCGTGGAGACTGGGCGCAGTACATCGTGATCAAGCCCACGTCGCGCTAGCATGGAGGGCAAATGGTCTGGATTTCTGACCTTATCTCGGGGTTTTTATAGCGGCCTGTCCAGAGAAAAAAATTATTTTTTTGAATTTTGAGGGGCTCTTTCAGATGCCTATTTGTGAGTTAGCGATAGCTTACTTTGGCCCTTTTTCTTATAATTGGTTATTTAGAAGTTGATAATAGGAATATTTTGGTATGAGCGATGGGTCTGCACACCACCATATGACATTCCATCCGATGGCACTTTATGAATCCACAGTTCACCCACAAGCTGTTGGAAACTTGTGAAGGAACTTGTTGATAAGTTGTTTATAATTTCTGCGTTGTGTCGCTGCAACGGGTCGTTTTTGACATTTTGGAGACTTCATGGCGGCAACTTTTTGCCTAAAATGAAGTTCCAACTTTCGCAGTTGCCATAGACGGTTGGTTCAGGGCGCGTCCTTACCCGACGCGCCTTTTTTTTATTTTGATCTTTTTAAATTCAATCATTTAACGCTCTTCATTGATGAAGCACATCCGAAATTTTTCCATCATCGCCCACATTGATCATGGCAAATCGACCTTGGCTGACAGGCTGATCCAGCGTTGTGGTGGATTGGAAGAGCGACAGATGGAAGCGCAGGTTCTGGACTCGATGGATATCGAAAAAGAACGGGGTATCACGATCAAAGCGCAGACCGCTGCGCTGCAATATCGTGCTCGCGATGGCCAGGTTTACAACTTGAACCTGATTGATACGCCAGGTCACGTGGATTTTTCTTATGAGGTCAGCCGTTCGCTCTCGGCATGTGAAGGTGCCTTGTTGGTGGTGGATGCCAGCCAAGGCGTGGAAGCTCAAACCGTTGCCAACTGCTACACCGCACTAGACCTCGGAGTAGAGGTGGTGCCCGTGTTGAACAAGATGGATTTGCCGCAGGCTGATCCCGATCGCGCCAAAGTAGAAATTGAAGACGTTATTGGCATTGACGCTCAAAAAGCCATCCCATGTTCAGCCAAAACCGGCATGGGCGTGGACGACATATTGGAAGCCGTTGTGGCACGCATACCCTGCCCCAAGGGTCAAGCTGATGCGCCCTTGAGGGCCATGATCATCGACAGCTGGTTTGACAGCTATGTGGGCGTGGTGATGTTGGTTCGGGTGGTGGATGGGCACTTGCTCAAAGGTGAGCGCATCAAAATGATGGCTACCGGCGCGGTATACGACGTGGGCAGTTTGGGGGTGTTCACCCCCGCCAACCAGCCGCGTGAGTCGCTTCAGGCAGGCGAGGTGGGGTACATCATCTCGGGCATAAAAGAACTGCAAGCCGCTAAAGTTGGCGACACCATCACGTTGGAAAAAAAGCTGCCGAACAACTTAGGGCCTGCCCAAGAGGCGCTGGCTGGTTTTAAAGAAATTCAGCCGCAGGTGTTTGCCGGTCTGTATCCCACAGAGGCCAATCAATACGACGCTTTGCGAGACAGTCTGGAAAAACTCAAGCTCAACGATGCGTCATTGCAATATGAGCCCGAGGTGTCTCAAGCCTTGGGCTTTGGGTTTCGGTGCGGCTTTTTGGGCTTGTTGCACATGGAAATTGTGCAAGAGCGTTTGGAGCGGGAGTTTGACCAAGACCTCATCACCACCGCACCCAGTGTGGTGTACCAAGTGCTCAAAGGTGACGGTGAGGTGATCATGGTGGAAAACCCCTCCAAAATGCCCGAGCAAAGCAAAATTCAGGAAATTCGTGAGCCCATTGTCACGGTGCATTTGTACATGCCGCAAGACTACGTGGGCCCCGTGATGACGCTAGCCAACCAAAAGAGGGGTATGCAGCTCAATATGGCCTACCACGGTAGGCAAGTCATGCTGACTTACGACATGCCGCTGGGCGAAATCGTGCTGGATTTCTTTGACAAGCTCAAAAGCGTCAGCCGAGGGTATGCCAGCATGGACTACGAGTTCAAAGAATACCGACCCAGCGATGTGGTGAAAGTGGACATCATGCTCAACGGCGAAAAGGTCGATGCCTTGTCCATCATCGTGCACCGCAGCCAGTCGGCTTACCGTGGGCGTGCTGTAGCCGCCAAGATGCGCGAAATCATTTCCAGGCAGCAGTTTGACGTGGCCATTCAGGCCGCCATTGGTGCCAACATCATTGCCCGCGAAAACATCAAGGCCCTGCGCAAAAACGTGCTGGCAAAATGTTATGGTGGGGACATATCCCGTAAACGCAAGCTCCTAGAGAAACAGAAAGCAGGTAAGAAACGCATGAAACAAATCGGTGCGGTCGAGGTACCCCAAGAAGCGTTTTTGGCCATTTTGCAGGTGGAAGACTAATGCAAGTTTTGACCGCTTTTGTGCTGGCAGCCTTTGTGGCTTACGCCGGTTCTTGGTATGCGGGCGTGGTGGAGGGTAACTTTGCCCTCATGCTGTTAATGGCCACTTCTGTAACAGGTGTGTACTGGATTGCCGAGCGCATTTACTTTTGGCCCCAGCGCAAAAAAGCAGCTTTTCAATTAGAGGCTGATACTTGGAAGCGCGAGGCCGACTTGGCCAAACTCGGTATACCTAAAGATCCCGCATCGTTAGCGGCGCTAGAAGAGGCCAAAACCAAAGTGTTGGCTCAGCCCTGGTGGCTGGATTGGACGGCCGGATTGTTTCCGGTCATCCTGGTGGTGTTTGTACTGCGCTCATTTTTGTTTGAGCCTTTCAAAATTCCATCGGGCTCCATGATTCCTACCCTGCACATTGGCGACCTGATTTTGGTCAACAAATACCACTATGGCGTTCGTTTGCCGGTGCTCAACCACAAAGTCACCGAGGGCAACCCGGTGCAGCGCGGTGACATTGTGGTGTTTAGGTACCCGCCTAAGCCCAGCTTGGACTACATCAAACGCGTTGTGGGCCTGCCAGGGGATGAAGTGGCCTACCTGAACAAACGCCTGACCATCAATGGACAAGAAGTGGTCACGCAAGCTGTGCCCGAATTCTTTGATGAAGGCACCATGAGGTATTTCAAACAACTGGAAGAGCAACTGGGTAACGTCCAGCACCGTGTGTTGAACGAAGACGATCGACCTGCCTTTATCCCAGGCAACGAGGACTTTCCATTCAAAGACCAATGCCGCTACAGCATTGAAGGCGTAACGTGCAAAGTGCCCCAAGGCCACTACTTCATGATGGGTGACAACCGCGACAACTCTTTGGATTCACGCTACTGGGGCTTTGTGCCCGACCAAAACATTGTGGGTAAAGCATTTTTTGTATGGATGAACTTCAGCAACTTCAAACGCATTGGGCCGTTTGAGTAATTGCCATTGCCCATGAGCACCGACCTATCCGTGCTTCAGGCCCGTCTTCAACACGAATTTGTGGATCGGGTCCTTCTAGAAAAGGCGCTTACCCACCGGAGTTACTCTGCCGATCACAACGAGCGACTCGAGTTTCTGGGTGATGCGGTCTTGAATCTGGCCATTTCCGATCTCTTGTTCAAGCACTTGAGCGATTTGCCCGAGGGCGGCTTGTCAAGAATCCGCGCCAACTTGGTCAAACAAGACACTTTGCATCAAATTGCGGTGGACCTTGGCGTGCCTGATCACATCAAGCTGGGCGAGGGCGAGTTGAAGTCCGGTGGCCAAAAGCGCCCCTCGATCTTGGCCGATACGCTGGAAGCCTTAATTGGTGCGGTTTACCTAGAGGGTGGTTATATCGCTGCTCAGGCTGCTGTTCAACAACTGTTTGCCAAAGTCCAAATTGAGCCCGAAATGCAGGCCAGCGCCAAAGACCCTAAAACTGAGCTCCAGGAATGGTTACAGGCCCGAAAAATGCGACTCCCTCTGTACCGAATTGTGGGGACCACGGGCGTAGCGCACAAGCAAACCTTCGATGTGGAGTGCGAAGTGACCGAGCTGCGCTTAACGGAGCGCGGTATTGGCTCCTCACGCAGGGCCGGCGAGCAGGCTGCAGCCTTGGCCATGCTCCAAACCCTCAAAACCCACGAAAAGCGTTGATGACCGAATCCCTGAAGCATTGCGGCTTGTTGGCCATTGTGGGCAAGCCCAATGTGGGTAAATCCACCTTGCTCAACGCACTGGTTGGGCAAAAAATCAGCATCACTTCTCGCAAGGCCCAAACCACCCGCCACCGTATCACCGGCATGCGAACTGTGGGTGATGATCAATTTGTGTTTGTTGACACCCCTGGGTTTCAAACCCGCCACGCCAACGCACTGAACCGTTCACTCAACAAAACGGTACTAGGTGCCGTGGGTGATGTGGATTTGGTCTTGTTAGTGGTGGAGTCTGGGCAGTTCAACCAAGCAGATGAACGCGTGTTGCAGTTGCTCAAGCCCGATATTCCGGTGCTGCTACTGGCTAACAAACTCGACACCATAAATCGGCGTGCTGATATTGCCCCTTGGCTGCAAGACATGCAGCAGCGCTACCCGTTTAGAGAACTGGTACCCATGTCGGCCAAAAATACCAAAGACGTCGAGCGATTGTTGGGTATTTGTAAAGCTTATTTGCCGCAGCAAGACTGGTGGTACGACGCCGAAGAGCTCACCGATCGAAGCGAAAATTTTTTGGCCAGCGAAATCATTCGTGAAAAATTGTTTCGCCTCACTGGTGAAGAGTTGCCATACACCTCCACCGTGGTGATTGAAAAATTTGAAGAAGAAGCTCTCAAGTCCAAGCCAGGCGGCCGTATGGTCCGCATTGCCGCCACCATCGTGGTGGAGCGAGACGGGCACAAAGCCATGGTCATTGGCGATCAGGGTGATCGCATCAAGCGCATCGGTATGGAATCCCGTGTCGAGCTTGAAAAACTTATGGATGCCAAGGTGTTTCTAGACATGTGGGTCAAGGTGCGCTCCGGTTGGGCGGATGATGAAGCGCGGGTGCGCAGTTTTGGCTACGAATAAACGCATTGCGGACGAACCTGCGTTTGTCTTGCACCGTTACGACTGGAGCGAATCAAGCCTCATTTTGGAGGTGCTGACCCGACACCATGGCCGTTTGGCTTTGGTGGCCAAGGGCGTTAAACGGCCCAGTTCTAGTTTACGGCCGGTGTTGTTGCCGCTTCAGCCCTTGCAATTGAGCTTTGGGGGGGACGCCGAAATCCGCACCCTTAAAAGTGCGGAATGGTTAGGCGGGCATGTGATGCCCACGGGTGCGGCCTTGCTCAGTGGCTACTACCTCAATGAACTGCTGATCCAGTTGTTGGCTCGAGACGACCCGCACCCCGCTTTGTTTGATGTGTACAGGCAAGTGGTGCAGGTCTTGGCCAGCGGCCAAGAGGAAGTGCTGCAAGCCGCATTAAGGGCTTTCGAATTGTTATTGCTTCGGGAAATTGGGCTGTTGCCCGTGCTGGACAGTCAAACCCTCACCATGCACCCCCTTGATCAGGGCGAGCGTTACTGCCTGGTGCCCGAGGGTGGGTTGCGTGTGGCGGGTCAGGCAGACCGACACAGCTTGTTGGCAGACCAATGGCAGAGTTTGCAAGGGGCTTTGCATCCACAGGCATCTTTGGCAGATTTGTTGAAGGTGTGCGCTGTGCACATTCAAGAGCTTAAGCCGCAGCTGCGGGCCTTGCTCCATTACCATTGCGGAGTTCCCATGTTGCGCACCCGCCAATTGATGGTGGACATTCACAACTTGTGACCGCTACAACCTGCGACCATGTACCCATGACCTCAGCATTTCCAGCCACAGCCCTTTCGGTCAACCTCAACAAGGTGGCCTTGGTGCGCAATTCCCGGCATTTGGGCATTCCCAGCGTGTTGCGTGCGGCAGAACTGTGTTTGGCAGCGGGTGCTCATGGCATTACCGTGCATCCCCGTCCTGACGCCCGGCACATCCGCTCGAACGACGTATTTGAACTTGCTGAACTGTTAAAAAGCTGGCCCGAGCGTGAGTTCAACATTGAGGGCAATCCGTTTCACAACCTCATGGACTTTGTGCGCCAAGTGCGGCCGCATCAGGCCACCTTTGTGCCCGATGCCCAAGGGCAACTCACCAGCGACCACGGCTGGAACTTGGCCCAAAACACAGAGCAACTGGCTCCCCTGATTCAAGAGTGCCGTCAACTTGGGGTCAGGGTCAGCCTGTTTATGGACCCTGATTCTCAAGCCATGGCGCTGGCAAAACGCCTAGGCGCTGACCGGGTGGAGTTGTACACCGAACCCTATGCCGCTGCCTTCGAGTTATCTCAAGACCAGACCTTGCAAGAGCTGCGTCGATATGCCGCCTCTGCCCAATCGGCTCAGGATTTAGGACTGGGCGTCAATGCAGGCCATGATTTTAACCAACGCAACCTGCCAGCCTTTTTGCAGCAGGTGCCGGGCGTGTTGGAAGTCTCCATTGGCCATGCGCTGATTTCTGATGCGCTGGAATATGGTTACAGCCAAACGGTAGCCCAATACCTTGAATGTCTCAAAAACACAATTCGCGCATGATTTACGGCATTGGCACCGATATTTGCGACATTCGCCGCATCCGAGCCAGCATGGAACGCCATGGAGAGCGCTTTGTGCACAAAATTTTAAGTCCTGCTGAAATCGACACATGGCAAGAGCGCAGCCACCGTTGGCCGGAGCGCGGCGTGCGCTACGTGGCCACTCGGTTTTCGGCCAAAGAAGCTTTTTCCAAGGCTATTGGGATGGGGATGCGCATGCCCATGACGTGGCGTCACTGCGAAATCAGCAAGCTGGACTCCGGCCAGCCAATCATTGTGTTGCATGGCGCCCTCAAAATTTGGTTTGAATCCAAGGGCTTGACTGCGCAGGTCAGCGTGAGCGATGAAACCGACTACGCCATCAGCTACGTGCTGGTTGAACAATTTTCCTGAATCCACAAAACGTGAATGACACAAAATCCCTATGCATTCCCCTCTGATTATTGACATTGCTGGCACCACCCTCACCCGCACCGACCGCAACCGCCTCAAGCACCCGCTGGTGGGCGGCATGATTTTGTTTGCACGCAACTGGCAAGATCGCGCCCAGCTCACCGAGTTGTGTCGTCAAATCAAAAAAGTCAGGCAAGACCTGCTCATTTGCGTGGACCATGAGGGCGGGCGGGTTCAGCGCTTTAAATCGGATGGCTTTACCCATTTGCCGCCCATGCAAAAGCTCGGTGAGCAGTGGATGCATGACCCTATGGTTGCCACTCGATCTGCAACGGCCTGTGGCTACGTGCTGGCCTCTGAGCTCAGGGCGTGCGGTGTGGATTTCAGCTTCACACCAGTGTTGGATCTGGGCTTTGGCCAAAGCAGCGTCATTGGCGACCGGTCTTTTGCGCGCGACCCCAGGGTGGTGACACTGTTGGCCAAAAGCCTGATGCATGGCTTGATGCAGGCTGGCATGTCCAGTTGCGGCAAGCATTTTCCAGGGCATGGCTTTGTCAAAGCAGATTCCCACACCGACCTTCCCGTAGACCGCCGACCCCTCAAAACGTTGCTTACTGAAGATGCCGCGCCTTTTGGCTGGTTGGGCCAATCTTTGCACAGCGTTATGCCCGCCCATGTCATATACCCTAAGGTCGATGCAAGACCTGCAGGTTTTTCAGCCAAATGGCT
>DDPM01000050.1:459-12260 GCA_002342165.1 Hylemonella sp. UBA2468 | reverse complement strand
AGTTTTTGAATTTCTTGGTGAGCTGCCAACAAATTGCCCTCCACCCGATCGGCAAAAAACTGCAAGGTGCGCTGGCCTTCTTCGCCAGCGGCCACCCTTTGGCCCAGGGCTTGCAGGCGCTGCGCAATCCATTGGGGCAACTGGGCGCGGGGCACGGTTTCAATGTGCACGGTCGCGCCAAACTGGTCTAAGGCACTGAACCAAGCACTGGTTTTGCTGGCTTTATCCAAGTGTGGCAACAGCACCAACACCAAGGTGTGGTCGTTGTCTTGCATGCTCTGGGCCAGCTGTTGCAAGGCCACACTGCCCTCTTTGCCGGGCTTGCCGCTGGGAATACGCACCTCCAACAACTGCCGATCCGCAAACAAACTCATTGAACTGCCCCCCGAGAGCACCTCGCCCCAATCAAACCTCAAACCCGAGACGGTGTGCACGGTGCGCTCGGTAAAGCCCTTCGCATGGGCGGTGGCGCGAATCAGGTCGGCCGCCTCTTGCTGAAGCAGGGGCTCATCACCGTACAAGGTGTAGAGACTGCGCAACCCGCGCTGCAGCTGCTGAGAAAGCTGGGCAGCGGCCAGTTGCATGGTCTAAAAGGCCTTCACTGCCGCCAAACGCCGCAGCAGCTGCTGCACCACATCGGACTGCATGGATCGATAAAGTTGCGCTTCTTCTGCCTCTTTTGACAAGGCTGCACTTTCACTGAAGCTGATGTCTCGTTGCTGCACAATTTCGGTGTCGGGAATCAAGTCTTTGCCATCAGGCGTTCTCAGCCTAAAACGAAACTTCAGGCGCAACTGGAATTCCCGCACCTGACCGGAGGAATTGACGCCCACCACCACTTTTTCGCGGGCTTCAGACAAGATATCGAGCACCACATCGGCGTTTTTTCTCTCTAATGGGTCGGTCAACAAGGTCACGCCGCCCACCGCTGCCAAATGGCGTTTGAGCTCAATGCCCATCAGTGAATTGGGCGCCACCGCGGTGTAAATGGTCTTGAATGCAAAGTTAGGCGGCTGGCGCAACTGAAACCCGCAGCCGCTCAACCCCACTAAGCAAGCCGCCAGCAGGCACCGTCTGGCCCAGCTTTGCAAGGTAAACGCGTGCGCCTTCATAACGGCAAGTGTTGTCACTTAGGACACCACCACATTGACCAATCGACCGGGCACCACCACCACGCGCCGCACGTTAACGGCAAGCTTCTGCACGGTCTCACTTGAGCGGGCAGCAGCTTCTATGGCGGCGGCATCGGCACTGGCAGGCACCAACAAGCTGCCACGGTGCTTACCGTTGATTTGCAGCACCAGTTCAATTTCGTCTTGCTGCAAGGCCAGTTCATCCACCTGGGGCCAAGCGGCGTCCAGCAGGTCACCCATGGCGCCTGCATAGCCCATCTCATTCCACAACACCCATGCCAAGTGGGGAGTTGCGGGGTAAATGCAGCGCAGCAAGATGCCAAAGCCTTCCAGCAAGGCTAGGGCAGCGCCGGGCTGGCTGCAGGCTTCGTCTTGCGACTTGAAGGCCTCAAGAGCATTGAGCATTTTCATGGCGCCAGAGACCACGGTGTTGTATTGCATGCGCTGGTAGTCGTAATCCACCTGCCTGAGGATGCTGTGCATCTCAAAGCGCAAACCCTTGGCCGCCTTGGCCATGGGTACCTCTTGCAGGGTTTTTGCACCCGCCACGCTGGCATCAGCCGCCACGGGGTCCAAAGTGCTGAGCTTGTGGCCCAAGTTCCACACCCTACGCAAAAAGCGGTGGCTGCCTTCCACCCCAGCGTCGTTCCACTCCAAGGTGGCTTCGGGCGGTGCGGTGAACATGGTGTACAGGCGCGCGGTATCGGCGCCGTGCTGTTCAATCAAGTCCTGCGGGTCGACCCCATTGTTTTTGGACTTGGACATGGTGCCCACGCCCTCGTAGTCGATGGCGGTGCCTGCAGGCAATAGGCCATCCGCACTTTCAACCGGCTTGATAAGCGAGGCCCCCACCACTTTGCCCGCATCGTCGAGCACATGCTCCACATCCTTCGGCCAAAAATATTCCTTGCCGCCTTGCTGGGTACGGCGGCTGTAAATGTGGTTGAGCACCATGCCCTGCGTGAGCAGTTTGGTGAAGGGTTCGTCCACCTTGACCAAGCCCTTGACCTCGGAATCTTCAGGGCTCTTGACCCTGATATCACGCATGACCTTGGTCCAAAAGCGGGCATACAGCAGATGGAGAATGGCATGTTCAATGCCGCCGATGTACTGGTCCATCGGCATCCAGTAGTCGGTTCCGTCGGCCACCATCCTGTCGGGGTGGGTCGGATCGCAATACCGCATGAAATACCAGGACGAATCCACAAACGTGTCCATGGTGTCGGTCTCGCGGCGCGCGGGCTTACCGCACACAGGGCAGGCCACACGCTGGTTGCTCCCCGGACTGGCCGCATGAAAACCTTCATGCTTGACCAAGGGATTGCCTGAGCCATCAGGTATGCAGTCTGGCGGCAGCACCACCGGCAAGTCTTTTTCGGGCACAGGCACCGCGCCGTGTTCGTCGCAATGGATGATGGGTATGGGCGTGCCCCAGTAGCGCTGGCGGCTGATGCCCCAGTCGCGCAGACGCCAAGTGGTTTTTTTCTCGCCCAAGCCCTGGGCTGCAAGAAGTTCAGCAACTCTGTCCACGGCGGCTTTAAAGCCCAAGCCGTCCAGTGCACCGGAGTTGATGCAAACACCCGACTTGGTGGCATACCACTCTTGCCAGCGCGTGTCGTCAAAAACCAAAGCGTCCTGGGTAGGTATGCCGGGTGACGATTTCTGCTCGCAGTATGAGGAACCTTGCGTACCTGCCGAGGACACTGCCGCCACCACTTGCTTGATCGGCAAGCCGTATTTCAAAGCAAACGCAAAGTCACGCTCATCGTGCGCGGGCACCCCCATGACCGCGCCATCGCCATAGCTCATGAGCACGTAGTTGCCCACCCACACCGGCACTTGCGCTTGTGTGAGCGGGTGCGTCACAAACAAGCCGGTAGCCACGCCTTTTTTATCCTGGGTAGCCAGTTCGGCCTCCGTGGTGCCGCCGCTCTTGCATTCTTCAATAAAAGCTGCCAAGGCAGGGTTGGATTGGGCTGCATGCAAGGCCAAAGGGTGCTCAGGGGCCACGGCACAGAACGTCACGCCCATGATGGTGTCTGCACGGGTGGTGAAGACAAACAACTTGCCCTCGCCTATGGCTTGACCACCTGTGCCTTGAATGTCGTGGGTAAAGGCAAAACGCACGCCTTCGCTCTTGCCGATCCAGTTTTCCTGCATCAGCTTGACGCGCTCGGGCCAACCGGGCATTTGGCCTGGGGACACAAAGTCCAGCAGCTCTTGGGCGTACGCGGTGATCTTGAGGTAGTAGCCCGGAATTTCGCGTTTTTCGACCAAGGCACCGGTGCGCCAACCGCGCCCATCGATCACCTGCTCATTGGCCAAAACGGTTTGGTCTATAGGATCCCAATTGACGACTTGGGTTTTGCGATAGGCAATGCCTTGCTCCAGCATTTTCAGAAACAGCCACTGGTTCCATTTGTAATAAGAAGGGTCGCAGGTGGCTATTTCGCGGCTCCAGTCGATGGCCAGCCCCATGGCCTGCATCTGCTTTTTCATGTAAGCAATGTTGTCGTAGGTCCATTTGGCGGGGGGCAGCTTGTTTTTGAGGGCGGCGTTTTCAGCCGGCAAACCAAACGCGTCCCACCCCATGGGCATGAGGACGTTGTAGCCCTTCATGCGCAGGTAACGGGTGAGCATGTCGTTGATGGTGTAGTTGCGCACATGGCCCATATGCAGCTTGCCACTGGGGTAGGGCAACATGGAGCAGGCGTAGTACTTGGGCTTGTCGGCTCGCTCCGTGACTTGGTATGCGCGGTGGGCGGCCCAATGGGCTTGGGCAGACTGTTCGATGGCTTGAGGTTGGTATTGGTCTTGCATGAAGAGCCGAATTTTAGGGGGCGGCCACAAAAGCGACGCGGTTAAGGCCTGCGGCTTGGGCGGCATCCAACACTGACACCACCGCACCATAAGGCACTGAGGCATTGGCGCTGAGCTGCAGCTCGGTTTGGGGTTGGTTTTGAGCCACACGCCGCATAGATTCACTCAATTGCAGCAGGGTTACGCTTTGGCCTTGCACCCTTAATTGCCCAGCAGCCTCTATAACGACTTGCATGGTCTGACTGGGCGGCAGCGGCGCTACGGGTTGGGCCGTGACTTTGGGCAGGTCCAGCTTGAGCATGGGCGCTATGAGCGGCGCAGTGACCAGCAGCAACACCACCAGAACCAGCAGCACATCCACCAAAGGCGTCATGTTGATGTCGCTCATGACGGAAAAGCCTGAGGGACCGGATGTGTTGGAGTTCATGCGTCCAAACGCCATGGATCACCCCAAACGACGGACTGGGGCCATGAGCAGCTCATTCAGGTCGTGGGCAAAGCCTTCCAGCTCTGCCGTCAAATCGGCTGCACGACGGCTCAGCAGGTTGTAGGCCAGCACCGCTGGAATGGCCACCACCAGACCGGCCGCCGTCATGACCAGGGCTTCGCCCACAGGAGCGGCCAACCGGTCCAGGGTCATAGCTGGCATTGCCGACAAAGGGGCCATTTCAGCCGATATGCCGAATGCAGATGACGCGCCCAGCTCCATCAGGGCATGAAAAATACCCCACACGGTGCCCAACAAGCCGACAAAGGGTGCGGTGGATCCAATAGACGCCAGCACCGCCAATCCCCATTGCAAGCGGCGGCTCACGCCTTGCAAAGCGCCACGCAAACACCGCGTCATTTGGGATGCTGGCTCGCCCGCACTGGCCAAAGTGCCCGACTCAATGGCTTGGGCCGAATCCAGCAAGGGCAGGAGCAGGCGCTGCGCATCCACAGCGACAACATGCTGGCGGGCGGTTTCCATATCGGGGGCGCGCCAGAACAAGTCCAATGCTGTGTTGACCTGTCGTGTTCCGGCATGAAGTTGGCGCAGCTTGAAGACCATCAACACCCAACTGAGCACCGACATCGCCAAAAGCAAAAACGCCACCCAATGGGTCACGCCATCGCCCTGGCTCCACCAGTTGGCCAGGTTCATTTCAGGCCCAGCACATCGAACATGTCGTAAAGGCCCGGCGGCTGTTGCGCCAAAAAGCGCACTGAGCGCAAACTGCCTTGGGCGTAGGTCACCCGGCTGGCCGATTTGTGCGTGATTTCAATGCGCTCGCCCGTACCGGCAAACAGCACGGTGTGGTCGCCCACAATGTCGCCGCCCCTAATGGTTGAAAAGCCGATGGTGGAGGGGTCGCGTTCACCAGTATGGCCATAGCGCTCGTACACCGCACAGTCTTTCAGGTTGCGGCCCAACGCCTGGGCTATGACTTCACCCATTTTGAGCGCCGTGCCTGAAGGTGCATCCACCTTGTGCCGGTGGTGCGCCTCAATCACCTCAATGTCATAGCCAGTAGAAAGGGCTTGTGCCGCGAGCTCTAACAGCTTGAGGGTGACGTTAACACCCACGCTCATATTGGGCGAACACAGTACCGCAATGTCTTTTGCCGCCGCTGCAATCTCGGCCTTTTGGTCCTCGGAGAAGCCCGTGGTACCAATCACCATGGCGACGCCCAGCTCGCGACACACCCGCAGGTACGCCAAGGTACCTTCGGGTCGGGTGAAGTCGATCAAGGTTTTGGCATGCATGAGGCCTGCCTGCACATCGGAAGTGATGAACACGCCACTGGCCTGACCCAAGCAAGCCATGGCGTCTTGCCCAATGGCAGGGCTGCCCGCCACGTCCAAAGCACCGCTCAATTTGCAATCTGGGGCCTCATGAACCGCCTCGATCAGCATGCGACCCATACGGCCTGAGGCCCCAGCAATGGCCACAGGGTGCTGAAAGTTTGGTAAGACGGGGTCGGATGAGGTCAACATCAGATCAGCGCGCTGGAGGTTCAAGCGGCGGGTAATTGGCAGGAAGCGAGCTGCCCGTTATGGGCTCAGGCTCGGGCGCTCTTTTGACCGACGGGATTTTTTTCAAGCGGTCTTCAGAAAGCTCCAGCACTGGTGCCTTCGCGGCTTTCTGGTTGCCTTCAAGCAGGCCGGCAAATTCGCCTTCGGAGGGCAGGTCTTCATTGGTTTCAAAACGCTCCAGAGTTTCGCCCTTGAAAAACAGGGTCACGCGCCGCGATTGGGTGGGCTGTCCCTGCTTTTGGTAGGTGAATACATAGTCCCAGCGGTCTGTGTGGAACACGCTGGTCAGCAACGGTGTGCCCAAAATATCCCGAATTTGCAAGCGGCTCATGCCGGGGCGCAGCACCGCGTATTGCTCTTGGGTCACCACATTGCCCTGCACCACGGTGATGCGGTAGGGCTTCATGGTGTTGGCCACACGCTCGGCAACTTGGTTGGTGACGCGGGAGGTGGTGTCCACGACGCTGCTGCAGCCCGTCAAACTCAGCAACCCCAGCGCAAAGCCCATGACCACCAAAAGATAAACGGCACGAGAGGGGAAAAACATGGGTTGTTGAGTAGCCATCGGCTGACGATATGATGATTCATTGTAGCGGCAGGGCACCTGGCCTAGCCGCCCTCCATAAGCCTCTTCACAAGCCATGCCACCACCCCTTACCGAACTCAAGAGCTCAGGACTCAAGGCCACCTTACCCAGACTGAAAGTGCTGGACATTTTTCAGCGCGGAGGCCAGCGTCACATGAGCGCCGAAGACGTTTACCGCGTGCTGCTTGAAGAGCGGTCTGATGTGGGTTTGGCCACGGTGTACCGGGTGCTCACCCAATTTGAGCAGGCTGGCATTTTGATTCGCAGCAATTTTGACGGCGGCAAAGCCGTATTTGAGCTGGACGAAGGCCAACACCACGACCACTTGGTGTGCCTGGACTGCGGTCGGGTAGAAGAGTTTTTTGATGAGGCTATAGAGCACCGGCAGCACGAGGTGGCCGCAGCCAAAGGCTATGAAATTGCCGACCACGCTCTGAGCATTTACGCCCACTGCACCAAGACCGACTGCCCCAACCGCCCCAAAACCAGCCGTTTTGTAAAGTAATCGAGCGGCTCCAAACTGCTCAGCCTGCTTGACCGGGCTCGTCCATGGCGCGTCGGTGACGCTCAACAAACTCGGCATAGGTGTCAATGCCGCGCAGCTGCAAAATCGTGTTGCGCACCGCCGCCTCCACCAACACCGCCAGGTTGCGCCCAGCCACCACCTGAATCACCACCTTGCGCACCGGAATACCCAGCACGTCTTGGGTTAAGGGCTCGTAGGGAATGCGCTCGAAGTCGCGCTCCATGGTTTCGCGCCGCACCAGATACACAATCAGTTTGAGCCGCATTTTGCGGCGCACGGCGGTTTCGCCAAAAATGGCCTTGATGTCCAAAAGACCAATACCCCGCACCTCCAGCAGGTTGCGCAACAACTCGGGGCAGCGGCCCTCAATGGTGGCCTGATTGACCCTGAACAAATCCACCGCATCGTCCGCTACCAATCCGTGTCCGCGTGAAATCAGCTCCAGGCCCAGCTCACTTTTGCCCAGGCCCGATTCACCGGTGATCAACACCCCCAAGCCCAAAATGTCCATGAACACTCCGTGCATGGAGGAGCGGTCGGCAAAATGGCGCGAAAGGTAGCTGCGCAGCACATCAATCACATATGCTGAAGACTCGGGCGTGGCAAACATGGGGATTTGCGACTGCTCGCACATGTCCAGCAAACCCGGCGGGGGCTGCTGCCCATCAGACAGCACCACCACCGGAGGCTCCAGGGTCACGATGCGGGCAATGCGGCGCTGGCAGTCTTCGGGGCTGGAGTTGGCCATGTAAGCCACCTCACGTTCGCCCAAAATTTGCACGCGGTAGGGGTGGATGTAATTGAGGTAACCCACCAAGTCGGCGCCTGAACGGGCTGCGCGCACCGCCACCTCATCAAAATGCCTCTCAGAGGCGCCTAAGCTGGCCACCCACTCCCATTTCAACAGCGCTCGAAACTCTTCAAACAGAACCTCGGCGCTGACAACGGTGGGTCTCATGGAAGGGGCTCTGGGGGCTTGCGCAAAGGCTTAGTGCGGCACCTGCGTCGACTGCCATTGGGCGATCAGCTGGTGCACATCTTGGGCCGTTGGGCTGTCGGCCATTTTGAGGCGCAGGTCGGGGTCGCTGAGCATCTCCGCAATTTCAGACAGGGTTTCCAAGTGTTTTTGGGTGGCCACCTCGGGAACCAGCAAAAAAATCATGAGCTTGACGGGCACTTGATCGGGGGCGTCAAACACAATGGGTTGCGCCAATTGCACCACTGCGGCCATGGGCGCCTTGAGGCCCTTGATGCGGCCATGGGGAATGGCCACGCCATGACCCAAGCCGGTAGAACCCAAGCGCTCTCGGGCAAACAGGCTGTCAGTGACCAAAGAACGGTTCAAGCCATGCAGGTTTTCAAATAGCAGACCAATTTCTTCAAACGCCCGTTTTTTGCTGGTGGCGTCTACACGCACCAAGACTTGAGAAACGGGGAGGATGGACGCGAGTCGGTTCATGATTTGAAGTGGAGCGGATTATGCACACATTAAGCAAAAAACCGCAGCAGGAGCTGCGGTTTCGGTCTGCCGGTGGGCGCCAATTACATGATGCGCTTGGCCGCCTCGTGGTGGTGGTCTTTGAGTTTGTCTTTGTGCCGCACCACTTTGCGGTCCAGCTTGTCCATCAGCTCATCCACAGCGGCATACAAATCTTGGTTTGAGCATTCGGCAAACAAATCACTGCCCTTGACGTGAATGTTGCATTCGGCGCGCTGTCGGCGCTCTTTTTCTTTTTGTTTTTCTACGCTTAAAAGCACCTTCACATCCACCACCTGATCAAAATGCCGCGAGATGCGGTCCAGTTTGGAGGTGACGTAGCTGCGCAGGGCAGGCGTGACTTCGAGATGGTGACCACTGATCGTCAAGTTCATAAAAGCTCCTTGTGCTCTCGGGTTGGACAAAACGCATGCTCTGTTCCACTATGCGCCGCCCCGGCAGGAAATGCAAGCCCCGAAAACGCCAAATGGCCCGCTACATGGCGCAAGCTTAAAGGTCTTGCTGCAGCGCAGCAGGGTGACATAATCCGCGCATCTTCACTTCGGAGCCTGCTCCTTGGAACCTGCACTTAGTCGCTAGCTTCTAACCCCCTGTGGTTTTCGGGTTGGAAGCTTTCATCTTCAACCCAAAGGGATCAAGCGTTTGATCCACCACCCACGAGGGAGTGAGCCATGCTCAACATTTTCACGCTGGTCCATGGCCGGCTTGTGCAAGAAGAAATCGACTCGCTGGAGGAGTTGTCCAACTTTCAGCCTATTTGGGTTGACCTGGAGTCCCCCACCCCAGACGAAAAGCGCTGGGTCAGCGAGTACTACGGCGTCACCATTCCGGCGGACGCGATGGACGAAGACATCGAAGAGTCGGCCCGCTTTTACGAGGAGGACAACGGCGAACTGCACATTCGCAGCGACTTTTTGGTGGCTGACGAGTTCAGCCCGCAAACCGTCAGGGTGGCCTTCATCATCAACTTGGTCAACGACAACCTGCGCAGCAAAGGGGTGCTCTTCACCATCCACGACGAAGACCTGCCCGTGTTTCGCCTCTTGCGGTTGCGCGCGCGCCGCGCCCCTGGCTTGATTGAGGACGCCCGCGAAGTCCTGCTCAGCCTCTTTGAGGTCGACGCCGAATACTCGGCCGATGCGCTGGAAGGCATTTACGACCATCTGGAAGTGGCCGGTAAAAAAGTATTGTCCGGCGACGTGACGGACGCCTTGGCCAGCGAAGTGCTGGGTGCGATTGCGCGGCAAGAGGACCTGAACGGCCGCATTCGCCGCAACGTGATGGACACCCGCCGTGCGGTGAGCTTCATGATGCGCAGCAAAATGCTCACCAGCAGCCAGTTTGAGAACGCGCGGCAAATTCTGCGCGACATCGATTCGCTGGACTCCCACACCGCGTTTTTGTTTGACAAAATCAACTTCTTGATGGATGCCACCGTAGGTTTCATCAACATCAACCAGAACAAGATCATCAAAATCTTCTCTGTGGCCAGCGTGGCCCTGCTGCCCCCCACCTTGATAGCGAGCATTTACGGCATGAACTTTCAGTACATGCCTGAACTGGCCCAAGAATGGGGCTACCCTTATGCCATTGCCCTGATGGTGGCCAGCGCCTTGGTGCCGATGTACTTCTTTAGAAAGCGTGGCTGGCTGAAGTAAGGCTTCAAGCTGGCGCGTTATCGCGCAGGGCGCGCCGCAGCACTTTGCCCACCGCGGTTTTAGGCAGGTCGGCTCGAAACTCTATGACTTTGGGTTGCTT
Organism: Hylemonella sp. UBA2468; assembly: GCA_002342165.1. Lineage (GTDB taxonomy): Bacteria > Pseudomonadota > Gammaproteobacteria > Burkholderiales > Burkholderiaceae_C > Hylemonella. Next base: position 1,923 of record DDPM01000050.1, on the reverse strand, counting down.
GTATCCGGTGAGTTGCTCTCGACACCAAGCCCGAATCTGCGCTTCCATGTGCGCTTCGTTCAAGGTGGCGTCTGCGGGCACCACCACCAAATGCACTGCCTCGCCGGTCTCTGGGTCAGACCGCCCCACGCAGGCGCACTCCAGCACCCCCGGCAGCTGGGCCACAACGGCCTCGACCTCGTTGGGGTACACATTGAAGCCGCTCACCAAAATCATGTCCTTCTTGCGGTCCACAATTTTAAAAAAACCGCCTTCGTCCATCTGGCCGACGTCGCCCGTCTTGAGCCACCCGTCGCTTGTGATGACCTTGGCGGTCTCGTCCGGGCGGCGCCAGTAGCCTACCATGACCTGCGGCCCATGCACTTCGAGCTCGCCCGTCTGACCCACCGGCACCTCAGCGCCGTCATCGCCCACCACACGCATTCGAGTGCCCGGAAGGGGCAGGCCAATGTTGCCATTGAACTCCATGGTAGTGACCGGATTGCAGCTCACCGAGGGACTGGCCTCAGACAGGCCGTAGCCTTCACAAATGGGGCTTCCGGTCAAGGCCCGCCATTGCGCCGCCACCGGTGCCGTGACCGCCATACCGCCTCCCACGCTCACGCGCAAATGCCGCCAGTCCACCTGTGCTGCCTCGGGGTGGCGGGCGATGGCCGCAAACAGGGTGTTGACCGCTGGAAAAATATGAAAAACTTGCTTTTTAAGGGTGTTAACGACGGCCGGGATGTCGCGCGGATTGGGAATCAAAATCAGCTTGCCCCCAAGGCTGAGCGTGTACATCATGCCCACGGTAAACGCGTAAATGTGATAAAGCGGCAAAGCGCACACCATGGTCATGGGCTCTTGGGGCGGCATTTTGGCCAAGGCCGGTTGGTTCCAAAGCTGGGTTTGCAGCACATTGGCCAGCAAATGCCGGTGCAACAACACCGCCCCCTTGGACACGCCGGTGGTGCCGCCGGTGTATTGCAGCACCGCCATATCGTCCAGCTGGGTTGGATTGCGCTGAAGCACGTTTTGGGCCCCCAGCCTCAAGGCTTGCTTAAAGCGCACGGCTCTGGGCAAATAAAACGCCGGCACCATCTTTTTAAGGTGACGCACCACTGCATTGACCAGCAGGCCCTTAAGGCCCAAACAGTCGCCCATGGCGCACAACACCACGTGCTCCACTGCGGTTTGTTCCAGACACTTTTGCAGTGTGGCGGCAAAGTTTTCAAGGATAAAAATGGCCTTGGCACCTGAGTCTTGTAACTGGTGTGCAAGCTCGCTGGCGGTGTAGAGCGGGTTCACGTTCACCACCACCAGGCCTGCTCGCAAAATGGCCGCCACCGCCATGGGGTACTGCGGCACATTGGGCATCATGATGGCAACACGCTCGCCGCTCACCAGTCCCAGGCTTTGCAGATATGTACCCAAAGAGCGGCTGAGCCGCTCGGTGTCGGCAAAACTGAAGCCACGCCCCATAAA
>DDPM01000050.1:0-440 GCA_002342165.1 Hylemonella sp. UBA2468 | reverse complement strand
AGGGGCGGCAACTCAGCAGGCACGCCCTCTGGGTAATTTTTCAGCCAAGCGCACTCGGTCATGGCAAAAATTCCCTCTCAAGCTACCTATCAAGCTCTTAAAGCGCCCAACACCTCATCCAACATTTTCTTGGCGTCGCCAAACAGCATGCGGTTGTTGTCTTTGTAAAATAGGGGGTTGTCCACCCCCGCGTAGCCGGACGCCATGGAGCGCTTCATCACGATGGAGGCTTTGGCCTTCCACACTTCCAGCACCGGCATACCGGCTATGGGGCTGGCGGGGTCGTCTTGGGCGGCCGGGTTCACGATGTCGTTGGCGCCAATCACTATGGCCACGTCGGTGTCGGGGAAGTCCTCGTTGATTTCATCCATTTCCAGCACGATGTCGTAGGGCACCTTGGCCTCAGCCAGCAACACGTTCATGTGGCCCGGCATGCGGCC
>DDPM01000042.1:679-2563 GCA_002342165.1 Hylemonella sp. UBA2468 | reverse complement strand
AGAACCATCTCTGCCGAAAAACTGCATGAGTTCGTAGGCTCTATTGGCGTACCGGTGTTGGGTTACCTCAGAGACACTCAAAACTATATTCATTTAGCAGCTCGCGGGCTCACCCTGTTCGATGTGGCGCCTGGCCGCGTGCAAAAAGATTTGGCGCAGTGGCAAGCTATTTGTCAGTGGCTAGACGCCTGAGTCCTTGAGTACCGGAGCGCCAAATCCCATCTGTCGCCAAGCCTCATAAACCGTTACCGCAACGGCGTTGGATAAATTGAGGCTGCGTTGGTCCGGGCGCATGGGTAACCGAACGAGTTGTGCTGGCTCGAATTGAGACCGAATTTCGGGCGCTAAGCCCCGGGTTTCAGAGCCAAACACCAGCCAGTCACCTGCTTCAAAGGTCACATTAAACACATTGGATTTCCCTTTGGTGGTCAACGCAAACATGCGGTTGGGTTTGGGCTTAGCGCGCTCTAAAAAAGCCAGCCAATTGGGGTGGCGGGAGACCTCGGCGTATTCGTGGTAGTCCAAGCCCGCCCGGCGCATGTAGCGGTCTTCCATAGAAAACCCCAAGGGTTCCACCAAATGCAAGGTGCAGCCTGTGTTGGCGGCCAGACGAATCACATTGCCAGTGTTGGGCGGAATTTCGGGCTCTACCAATACGATGTGAAACATGCAGGGTTTAGGTCAAGTGGTCTGGCTCTGGCGTACGGGCCAGCACCAACCCCGTCACGTGCGCGGCGCCAGCAACTCGCAGGGCATGAGCAGCCGCATTCAAGGATGCGCCGCTGGTCATGACATCATCCACCAGCACCACTCTCCTTTGGAGCACTTCTCTTATCCGCTGCGGATTCACAGCAAAGGCATGTCTTACATTGCGCAAGCGCTCGGGCCGGCTCAGGCTGCTCTGGGGCGCGGTGTCAATCACCCGCAGCAGCAATTGCGCCTCAAGTTTCATAAAAGGTGCCTGCAAGGTCTTGAGGCGTTTGGCCAATTCGAGCGCTTGGTTAAAACCGCGTTGCTTCAAGCGGGCGGAGGACAGCGGCATGGGCAACAGCAGGTCGGCTTGGTCCAGGGCAGGCTGGGCCCAAGGTGTGGCGAGCATCAGTTGGGCAAAGGCAGCAGCCAGCCCAGTGGATTGCTTGAATTTAAAGCGGGTGATCAGGTCTGCCCAAGGGTAAGCATAGTCCACCGAAGCCACACATGAGTCAAGTCCCCAACTTGATGAGTCTTTCAACGATGGATTAGAAAAAGAGCGTGCGCAAACTTTGCAGTGGTCCTTTGTATTGGCCAGCACGATTGCATCTTCCAAAGCCAAGGCGCAAGTCTGGCAGCGCAACTGTGGTTGAGCAAACCGTGCCACGCAGGAGTTGCACAAGGCCTGGCTGGGCCAGGCACGGCAAATCTCGCACTGAGACGGAATGGCCGACAAGCATCGATCCAGCCAAGAGGAACTATTGACCAAGGCTTTTTTCACTATGGATTGGCTAAAAAAATCTGAATAAGGATGGGCTTTGAACTAAGCCGCGTAAGGTGCCGTGCATGGGGTCAATATACTCATTTGGCATGAGTTCTCTGCAACCCCCCACCCTAGATCCGCAAGCCGCCCAGCGTTGGGAGTCAAGGCACATCGAATCTTCCCCATGGTTGCATGACGAGGTGGCGCGCCGGATGGCCGAGCGTTTGCAATGGGTGTTATTTGAGCCCGAGCGTTGGGTGCATTGGGAACCCTTGCGCTCAGGCCTCGCCGCCCAAGACTTGGTGGCAAAGGCGTACCCCAAGGCATCTTGCTGGGCCAGGGTGGCTCAACCTGCCAGCCTGGCCTACCTGAAGCGACTTTGGAGTGCGCCGTGGTGGCAGCTCAAGCGGTGGCTTTCCAGTGATTCTTTA
>DDPM01000042.1:396-626 GCA_002342165.1 Hylemonella sp. UBA2468 | reverse complement strand
CACATGGTGGCAGACCCCGCTGCCCTGATTCGGGATTGGCATTCAGCCCTGAGCGAAGACGGGTTTTTGATGTTTTCTTGCTTGGGCCCAGACACCATGCGAGAGTTGCGCCAGCTTTACCAGGACTTGGGTTGGCCTGCTCCGGCTCATGAATTTACCGACATGCACGACTGGGGCGACATGTTGGTGCAGGCAGGGTTTGCCGAACCTGTCATGGATATGGAGCGCAT
>DDPM01000042.1:0-270 GCA_002342165.1 Hylemonella sp. UBA2468 | reverse complement strand
AAGCTGACTTTTGAAATTGTCTATGGGCACGCTTTTAAGCCAAAGCCGCGAATCCGCATGTCCCCACAGACGGAGGTGCCGGTGCAGGAGCTGAAGTCCATGTTGCGTCGCAACAAAACTGAGTTCTCAAAACCCTGATTTGGTAGCGCCAAAGGTTCACAAAACATGGGCTCGGCTACAATTCGCAGGCTTTAGATAAGTTTTACCCCAGCCTATGAGGTCAAGCTTGTCAGTCCAGGTACAACATTGAAGTCTTCAACATGATGAAAC
>DDPM01000197.1:2476-2612 GCA_002342165.1 Hylemonella sp. UBA2468 | reverse complement strand
ACTACAGCCATCACCATTTCAGGTTTGGAAGCTTTGCTTTTGTTAAGTGATTGGAGCGAAATGCGCGAAATTTCGATCTCTCCCTGCGCCATCACAATGTCATGTTGGTTCAAGAACACCACACGCTCGCCTTGGG
>DDPM01000197.1:540-2387 GCA_002342165.1 Hylemonella sp. UBA2468 | reverse complement strand
TTAAGTACTGCGGTGCCTTCTGGAAGCACCACGTCCACTTGGGTTCGGACCACCGTAAAGTGTTGGTCAGGCGTGCGAATGTAGTAACCCGTGAGGTCTTGGGTCGATTGCATATCGGTCACCACGCCTACCAGGCATCGGTCGTAAGGCAAGCCTTCTTTCAGAATCCCTTCTTGCTGGTGTTCAAACACTGCCGCTTCCACTGACCGGTTGATCAGCACGCGTTGCCCTGCTTCCCAGTAGGCGCTGGGCTGGGCATCAACACAGCGGTTGTCCAGAAAAAAACCGTCTTGGCACGCCAGGCCCACATGCCTGCCGCTGATGTGCAACAACCAGGCCACCAACCGGGCAATGCGCGCAGTGTGCTNNGTGGTCCACAATGGCCCGCCCCACCGGGCGGGGCTTACCCTCAAGAGGTTTGATGTGCATCAACAAGCCTGGGCCAGCATTAACTTCATTGATGGCGCCGCCTTGGGAGTGCAGGGGCTGGGTAATGTCGGGGGTCACCAAGTCGATGCCCGCCACATCCAGACCCACCACGCGTGCAGCCAGTGCGGCAACGCGGGCTACCTCGGGGTGCACCTGGTCGGTGCAGTCGTATTCAAGGTTGCCGCCATGAGGCTTAAGCATCACCACCCGTCCGTCCTCAGGCACAGACTCAGGGGTCAGCCCTTGCCTTTGCAGCTCAAGCCGCACCGTGGGCTCGCGCCTGAGCACAATGGGGGAGAGCGGGTATTCGGCCTCGTAGCCGCAGCGGGGGTCGCTGTTGATTTGGGCGTCAATCAGCTCCTGCATGGCGTGTTGCCCGTCGCCTTTAACGCTGATAGTTTTGCCCCGGCTGGCCGCCACCATTTGTTTGCCCACCACCAAAAGCCTGAAGGCGTCGCCCTGAATAAAGCGTTCCACAATCACGCTGCTNNCCTTGCTTGGCGGCTTCGATGAAGGCGGTTTCAATTTCTTGTTGGTTTTGCAGGTTGATGAACACGCCACGGCCATGGTTGCCGTCGCTGGGTTTCACCACCACGGGCAGGCCTATGTCTTGGGCGACAGCCCATGCTTCTTGGGCGCTGCTGACTTCTTCACCCTCAGGCACGGGAACACCGCAACTCTTGAGCAGCGATTTGGTGAGGTGCTTGTCTCTGGCAATGCTCTCGGCAATGGCGCTCGTGCCATCGGTTTCAGCAGTCCAAATGCGGCGTTGCTGGCAGCCATAGCCCAGTTGCACCAGGTTCACGTCGTTCAGGCGGATGAACGGAATCTTCCGGTCTATGGCGGCGCTGACGATATGGTTGGTGCTGGGGCCTAAGTAATGGTCGTCAATGAGCTCTTTAAGTTTTTCAACAGCGGCGGGCACGTCAAAGGTTTCGTCATTGATGGCGGCCATAACCAAATCGCGCCCCAGATGCAAAGCTTCGCGGCCAACTTGTTCTTGGGGCGACTCAAACACCACTTTGTAAATGCCGCGTTCGTCGGTTTCGCGGGCTTTGCCAAAGGTCACGGGCATGCCTGCCAGGTTGTGCAACTCAATCACCACATGTTCCAAAATGTGGCCGCTCCAAGTACCCTCACGCAAGCGCTTTAAAAAGCCGCCGTGTTCGCCCACACCGCAGTGGTGTTCCACCAAACTGGGCAACATGCCGGTTAAACGCTCATAAAAGCCAGGAATGGTGTGAGATGGGTAGTCTTCCAGCTCGCCCAAATCTATCCAAGCTTCAATAATGGGCACATACGTCCAAATGCCAGGGCCCTTCAAGTAAGTGACTTTCAGGAATTCGAATTTTTTCTTCTTCATGGGTTTTGGCAGTTGGCGCGCAGTATCCTTGGTGCCTGCTGAAAAAATGAACTGA
>DDPM01000197.1:0-516 GCA_002342165.1 Hylemonella sp. UBA2468 | reverse complement strand
ATCGCCCGTGATTTGAGTGCCTTGTGGCAAGAGCGTTTGAAAAGCGTATTGCATGTTCAAGAAAACGTTTTGGCCACCTTGGTCGTTGACCTGAACGACCAACTTCGCTTTGGACAGGGGCTTTTGGTGTTGACCAGCCAGCGCTTTTTATCTTGGTCACCTACCGTCGACAGCTTAGATTCAATCTCCCCATCTTCCAGCAACTGGGCCACCTTTGCCCATCAGCCCGGCTCACAGCTTGTTCTGGGCGATCACGCAGGCGTGGGGCACTTATGCCTGCACAACGGCCAGAATCAGTTGGCAAACTGGCGTTTTACCCTAGGACAAAACCTTCAGGCCATCCGATTGGTCGAGCAATTCAAAGACCAGTCTGCACAAGAGGGTCAAAAAGAGGGGCCAAGCGGCAACCACAACGCGCACCATCACACTGAATCAACCATGGGCGTGTGCCCCAGTTGCAATTCCCCGCTGGAGCCCGATGCTGATGAATGTGCCATTTGCGCCAAGCTCATGTAC
>DDPM01000010.1 GCA_002342165.1 Hylemonella sp. UBA2468 | reverse complement strand
CCAGCGCCTGAGCGCATAGGTTTGAAGTACCGCGGGAATTTGTGTCGCCGAGCTTGCATGTGGGCCCCAGGCCTGTGCCAAGGCTTGTGCATCCTCAATGGCCATAGCAGCACCTTGGGCCAGGTAGGGACGCATGGGGTGCGCGGCGTCTCCCAATAGGGCCACATGGCCCTGCGCCATGGCTTGCGGGCCATGGAGGGGAGGGCGATCAAACAAGGGCCAGCTCTGCCAATCGTCCACCGCGTTCAACACATCCAAGAGCTGTGTGGCTACTCGGTGCCCCGCACTTGGCACCGATGTGATTTGGGGCAGCCATTGCTCTTTGTCGCGGGGAGGCCCCTGGACTATGACCACCACATTCATCACCGCCCCCCCTTTGACGGGGTAATGCACCACATGAAACCGTTGACCCAACCAAACCGTGACGTCAAAACGGCGCAGTTGCGCAGGCAGCGCTTGCATGGGCAGTTGAGCCCGGTAAGCGCAATGTCCAGTTGCATGTGCAGGCCCGTCGTGCAATAGGGCTTGACGCACATGACTCCATAAGCCATCCGCCCCCACCACTGCGTCAAAGATTTGGGTGTGCAGCGCCTCTGAACCTGAGACGGGTTTAAGGTCTTCCCACCTCACCTCAACTTGTGGCTCAGCCTTTAAGCTGACGACACGACGTGCAAGCTGCAGTTCCACAGGCAAAGCCTTGACTGCCGACAACAGCAACTGGTGCAAATCGGCCCGTGCCAAGGTGAAGTAAGGTGCGCCGTAGCGGTCTTGCATGCGTTGACCCAAGCGCAAACGCCCCAACACGCCGTCTTGCCCCTTGCGGGCATGTGCGTTGCACACCACCAAGTGCTTCGGCTGAAAAGCCACTTGCTCCAAAGCTTTACCCAAGCCCCAAGCCTGCAAATGGCGCACGGCATTGGGACCGAGCTGAATACCCGCCCCCTGCTCCGACCACGCCAACTTGTGTTCCCACACCTGCAATTGGAGGGCTGGCCCATGCGCAGCTGAGGAGGCTTGTAACAAGGCCAAGGCTGCAGCCAAGCCCCCAATACCCCCACCCGCAATCAGCACTTGCAAGGGTGGTTCAGTTGATGACACAGTGGTGTTACTCCACCCGAGTGATACGGGTGGGCTTAAAGCCTAAATCTGCGGCCTTGCCCTTACGGGCACGAGCTGCACGCGCGTTATTGAGGCTGCGAATTTCTAGGGTTTCATCGCGTTCTTTGCCGCCACGGCCTATGCCTTCAATTTTGACGCTGCGGGTGTAAGCCGCCGCACCAGCCAAAGTGTCTTTAGGCTCAAGGTCGATCAGGGTGAGCCCCCTGCCGCCCTTTTCCATGAGCTTGAGCTCAGTGATGTCAAAGGTCAAAATACGCCCGCCGGTAGATGCACATGCCACATGGGTAGCGGGCAGGCCAACAGGGTTGGCCCCTGCCCCACCCACCAAGGAAGGTGCGCACACCGTTTCGCCCTCTGCAAGACTGATAAAGCTTTTGCCGCTCTTGTTGCGCGACACCATGTGTTCCACCGAAGCCAAAAAGCCGTAACCGCCAGAGCCCGACAGAAGCAGCGTGGCTTGAGCTGGCCCCGCAAAGTAATGCGCTACCTGCGTGCCTGGCTCCAGCTCTATGAGCGTGGTGACAGGCTGGCCGTCTCCTCGCGCACCGGGCAACACCGCCACAGGCACTGAATACACGCGGCCATTGCTACCGAATATGAGCAAGGTGTCCACCGTGCGGCACTCAAACGTACCGTACAAGCCATCTCCCGCCTTAAAGGCAAAGCTCGAGGCCTCGTGCCCATGGGCCTGACGGGCGCGCACCCAGCCTTTTTGCGACACCACCACGGTAACGGGCTCGTCCACCACCTTCACCTCGGCCACAGCCTTTTTTTCTTCTTGAATCAGGGTGCGGCGCGCGTCGGCAAAAGTTTTAGCATCGGCCTCAATTTCTTTCACCATCAAGCGACGCAGGGCGCTAGGGTTGCCCAAAATTTCTTCCAATTTGCCCTGCTCTTGGCGCAGCTCTGTGAGCTCTTGCTCAATCTTGATGGCCTCCAGTCTTGCCAACTGACGCAGGCGGATTTCCAAAATGTCTTCAGCTTGGCGGTCAGAAAGCTTGAAGCGTTCTATAAGTGCGGGCTTGGGCTCTTCGCTTTGGCGAATGAGCTGAATCACCTCGTCAATATTCAGCAACACCAGCTGCCGACCTTCCAGAATATGGATGCGGTCAAGTACCTTGTTGAGCCGGTGCTGGCTGCGGCGCGTGATAGTGGTTTGCCGAAAACTGATCCATTCCACCAGCATTTGCCGGATCGACTTTTGGATAGGCTTTCCATCTATGCCCACCATGGTGAGGTTGATAGAAGAAGAGGTTTCTAGACTGGTGTGGGCCAGCAAGGAGGTAATGAGCTCCTGCTGCTCTATGCGGCTGGTTTTAGGCTCAAACACCAAACGCACCGGCGCGTCTTTGCTGGATTCATCACGTACCACATCCAACACCGCCAGCATGCTGGCCTTGAGCAATTGCTGATCTTGCGAAAGCGCTTTTTTGCCGGCCTTGACCTTGGGATTGGTAAGCTCTTCAATTTCTTCCAATACTTTTTGCGAACTCACACTAGGCGGCAATTCGTGCACCACCAGCTGCCATTGGCCGCGGGCCAAGTCTTCGATGTTCCAGCGGGCGCGCACCTTCAGGCTGCCACGCCCAGTGCGGTAGGCCTCGGCAATATCGGCTGCAGGGCTGATGATTTGCCCACCGCCCGGAAAATCGGGGCCAGGAATCAGAGCATGTAGCTCTTCATGGCTGAGTTGCTCGTTTTTAATAAGCGCCACGCAGGCATTAGCCACTTCGCGCAGGTTGTGGCTTGGAATTTCGGTGGCCAATCCCACTGCAATCCCGCTGGCACCATTGAGCAGGGTAAAGGGCAGACGCGCCGGAAGCTGCTGGGGCTCTTCGGTGGAGCCGTCGTAATTGGGAATGAAGTTGACGGTTCCCATGTCAATTTCATCCATCAGCAAGCTGGTGATGCGGGCCAAACGCGCCTCGGTGTAGCGCATGGCGGCCGCACCATCGCCATCGCGGCTGCCAAAGTTGCCTTGCCCATCAATCAGCGGATACCGCTGAGAAAAATCTTGGGCCATTCGCACCAGCGCGTCATACGCGGCACTGTCGCCATGGGGGTGATAACGGCCCAATACATCGCCCACCACGCGCGCACTTTTAACCGGCTTGGCTGCATTGGCGTTGTTAGGCCCGCTGTAGCCCAAACCCATACGTTCCATGGCATACAAAATACGCCGCTGCACGGGCTTTTGACCATCGCACACATCGGGCAGAGCACGGCCTTTGACGACCGAAAGCGCGTATTCCAAATAGGCGCGCTGGGCGTAGGCACCTAAGTGGTCACCTTGAGATGTGTCTGGGTGGTGACC
>DDPM01000004.1:73539-77022 GCA_002342165.1 Hylemonella sp. UBA2468 | reverse complement strand
CCAGCGCACGCTTTCGGCCCAATATGCCTGCCGGGTGATCGGCATGGACAAAGCCTCGGTCAGCCGAAGCTTCAAGCGCATGCAAGCTGAAGGATTGATCACCATGGCCCTAGATCCCAATGATGGACGACTGCGATTGGCCTCGCTAACCGACAAGGGGCAAGCCCTGCATGACGAGATCCTCGAATTGGCGCTGGAAAGCCATGCCGATCACCCGGCAGGCATATTGGGCCGAAAGCGTGCGCTGGTTTGAGCAGCTGAGCCTTGCAGGAAAGCCTGTATCGGGATATACTTACATTTATGTATATCAAGGACGGAGTTTGACCATGCAAGTTGCCAAATGGGGAAATAGCCTGGCGGTGCGGTTGCCTGTTTCGCTGGTGCAAGAACTAGGCATCACCGATGGGGATGAGCTGGTGCTGCAACCCGCACCCCGTCAAGCGTCGCAGCCCCCCAGCGTAACCGTGACCCGTATGCCGAGCAAGTTGGAGCGCTTGCAGGCGGTCCGCCACTTGCGCGCGCCATGGATAGCAGACTTCGCCTTTGACCGTGAGGAGGCCAACGCCAGGTGAAGTCGTTCATCGACACTAATGTGCTCATATATTGGGTAGACAATAGCTCACGGGCCGACGTGGTGGAGCATTTATTGACCCAGCAAGCGGTGATCAGCGTGCAGGTACTCAATGAGTTTGCCAATGTGCTGCGCAGAAAGCGCGCTATGTCGCTGCCAGACGTTGAAATTCTTTGCGCTACTTTGATTGACACCTGCGATGTGGTTGACGTGAGCGTACGAACCCACCAGACCGCCCTGACGCTGATGGCTCGCTACAACATGTCGGTGTATGACGCCAATATCGTTGCCGCAGCAGTGATGAGCAATTGCGCCATTTTGTATACCGAAGACATGCAAGACGGGCTCAACGTCAAAGCGCCTGCCTCCGACCGCGCCAACGCGCTGGTGATTCGCAATCCGTTCATTTAGGTACGAATACAAGGACTTGCTGGCCGAACGCCAAATTCCTAAATAAAATCAAGGACTTGCGCAACATAGGTGAACTACTCGGGGCTAAAGCCGCCGAGCTTCGCGCATCAACATTTCAAGTTGCGTTTCTAGGCGAATCACTCGCTCGGTCAGATTTTCAATCTTGACTTGTTGGCCCTTCATCCCTTCAGACAGGGATTTCACCTTGTCTTCCAGCTTGATCATCGAAGTCAGGGCACCCCAAATTTTGTCTGTAACACCCATCAGACAGCTTTCTTGGCTGCAGCCTTTGATGACTTAGCCGCAGCCGACTCCATGCTGGCAATGCGCTTGTTGCTGGCGGCGAGAAACGCCATCGCATCGTCAATTGCCGATGCCGCTCTATCGGCAGCACCTTTGGCGGCATCCGCAAGAGCGCCAAGTTCTTGGTCGGATTCGTCAGACGCATAGGCAAATGCGCCTCTACGCATCAACTCCGAAACAGGCATGTCGAATTTCTTTGCCTTCGCGGCAATGGCTTGCTTGTCACGCAAGGTTGCCTGCACCACAATTCGTTCAATAGCTGTAGCTGCCATGTTTACTCCAGGGGGTAGGAATGTACATGGACAGTGTATGTACATATATGCGCCGTGTCAAGACCACTTTCATCATGGTATTGCGCGAGAAACCCCTTGCAGTTTCATAAGCACAAGTTGATGATGAAAGCGAACGGCTACCTCATCTTCATCGAAAACATGATTCTCGATCTGGTAACGAGTGTTATCGAGCAAATCACGCAGCTTCACGGAGACCTGTGTCCAATCAACGCCGATGTTCTTATTGGAACAACGGAAAGTTCCAGCCCATTGCCACGTTCTATTGAACATCTGTCGGTGCAAGTCGCGAACAAACCCCTCATCCAGCAGCTCTCGCTTTTTTTGCCGTTTGGCCCAACGATCTCCGAAAACTATATTGGCCTGTTCCCATTCATTGAGCTCCGCTTGTGTGGTGATGTGCACAGGAACCAAGCCTGCAGCTTCATCGGGATCAAGTGGGGTCGCTCCGGGTACGTACTCAAACTCCATGGGCCCCATCTCACCAAAGCTCCCGACGAGACCCTTCAAGCAATCGCTTGATCAGGGGCGCCGCGCAAGCCCCTAGCTTTAGCCATGGGGTGAGCGGCTGATATTTGTCATTGCAATATTTAACGTCTTGCTGTATACTGGTTATGTGTACAGTAAATACCGATCCAATAGCAACGTCGTTTTCTCGTGCAAGTACCACGTTGTATGGTGCCCGAAGTACCGACGCTCGGTTTTGGTGGATGGCGCCGATGAGGCACTCAAGCGAATCGTAGAGCGCGTATGTCTATACCGTGATGCAGATTTGATCGAGCTCGAAGTGATGCCAGATCATGTGCATTTGCTCGTTGATGTGGACCCGCAATACGGCATTCATCGTCTCATCAAGGAGATCAAGGGGCTTAGCTCTCGGGAGTTACGCCAGAACTTTCCATTCCTCAAACGCCGCCTTCCAACACTTTGGACCAACAGCTATTTTGTCTCCACTGTAGGCGGTGCGCCATTGGCCATCGTGAAGCAGTACATCGAGAACCAGAAGAAGTTCTAGTCCCATGGCCCGCGCCCCCAAACCCACCTTCATCACCGAACTGCCCCTTGTCGCATCCCTCACCCACGAAGCGGTGATGGTGGATCGTTTCGAGGCTGCGCGGCGGCTCAATAACGCAGTGCTGGGCGACGGACTTAAGGCACTTGCGCTCATGCGCGATTCCAAGGCCTACCAGGCGGCTTGCCTGATGCCCAAAGGCAAAGACCGCAGCGAAGCCTTTAAAGCCTGCAATCAGAAGTATGGCTTCACGGAGTACGCACTGCAGGCGCTTGCCACGGCACACAAGAACGCAGCCGGGTTTGAAGCTCGCCTTGGCGCCACCGAGACCCAGAAGATTGCCACTCGCGTATTTGCAGCTTTACAGGAATACGCTTTTGGCAAGCGCGGCCGGCCACGATTTAAGGGCAAGAATCGCCCCCTTCACAGCATGGAGGGCAAGAGCAATGCTGCGGGCCCGCGCTGGCATGCAGACACTGCCACCGTTTCATGGGGCAAAGGATTTGTGATGCCGGTACGCATGCCCACCAAGTCCAAAGACCCCTACTTGCATGCCTGCCTGCAAGCCAAGACCAAATACTGCCGCATCGTGTGGCGCATGGAACGCTCCAAGCGGCGCTGGTTTGTGCAGCTCGTACAAGATGGCGTGGCTCCCGCCAAATACGAGTTTCTGAGTTCTGGGCAAGTCGTAGGTCTGGACATTGGCCCAAGTACCGTGGCCATTGTTGGTGACGAGGCGGTTGCGCTTGAGAAGTTCGCGCCCAGCGTTGAGCAACCTTGGAAAGCCATGCGGGTCTTGCAGCGTGCGCAGGATCGCAGCCGACGAGCCATGAATCCGGATAACTACAACGCCGATGGCACCGCAAAGAAAGGCGCCAAGCGCTGGGGCAAGTCCG
>DDPM01000004.1:60353-73524 GCA_002342165.1 Hylemonella sp. UBA2468 | reverse complement strand
CCACTACGTGCGCCGGCAACACAAGCTCCGCGAGCTGGAGCGTTGCCTTGCCGCTGCACGCAAGCGCGATCACGGTGAGCTGGCCAACAAGATATTGGGTCTTGGCAATATGGTCCAGATCGAGAAGCTGTCCTACAAGGGATTGCAGAAGAATTTTGGTCGAAGCGCCAAAGTACGTGCGTCAGGGATGTTTGTCTCGTTGCTAAACCGCAAGGCTGAGAGTGCTGGCGGCAAGGTGGTGGAGTTAAATACCTGGACGCTGAAGATGAGCCAGTACGACCACATCACGGAGGTCTGTACGAAGAAGCCGCTGAAGCAGCGCTGGCATTTACTGGGCGGATCAAACACCCTGGTGCAGCGAGACTGCTACAGCGCGTTTCTGGCGAAGAATGCGATCGAAAATCAACACAAGCCATCCCGGCTCCAAGAGGAGTGGGCGACTGCGGAACTGCTGTTGCGGCGTGCGGGCTTGTGTGTAGAACAATCTGGAAGCGGTGAGCGCTTGCGCTTGCCCACGGTGGAATTTAAAGCTCTACCGTCAGACCGGATCGCACGTCGAAAGAGGTTTGTGCGTGGTCACGCGCGGGATGTTGTAGCGGCGGCCGCAAGGTCAATGCGAGAGCCTGCGAACCCCTCGCAATCTGCCTCCAGAACCCCCTGGCTTTAGCCATGGGGAGAGTTCAGGTATAAACTTGTATCAACATTTCAATGAGGTGGTCCAAATGACAGCATCTGTTTCGGTTGAGCAGACAGTTCAGGAGTGGGGCAACGGCCTTGCCGTGCGTATTACTGCCCCAGTAGCGAAGGCTGCGCGTTTTACTCGCGGCCTGCCGATCCATGTAGAGGTAGTTGAAGGCGGCGTGTTCCTGCGCAAGGCAGGAAAGCCTAAGTTGACGCTCGCCCAAAAGCTCAAAGTGTATGACCCGGCCATTCACGGTAGCGAAGTCATGGCAACCNNCAACCGGCCGCGTCGGCGCTGAAGTGTTTTGATGGTGACTCCAAACAAGATCTGGGTGCCAGATCGCCGCGACATGATCTGGGTAAATTTCAATCCACAGGTCGGTGCGGAGATGAAGGACGAACATCCGATGCTAGTGTTGTCTTCCAAGGCGTTCAACGAGCGTACCAATCTCGTTATTGGACTGCCCATGACGCATGCTCCCAGCAACGAAACCAACCCTTTTGCCGTCAAGTTCACCTCACCCAAAGGAGAAGTTTGCTACGTACTAGCGCATCAGCCCAAGTCTTTTGCCTGGCGCGACCGTGGTGCTCGACCGCACGCTTGGAAGCAAGTGCCCCCAACGGTCTTTGAGTCAGCATGTGAAGAACTAGACAGCATCATTTCAATCTGCGTCTAAACACACTAGGAAACCAGCCACGCGTCTGGAAGGAGTACGCGACTTGTAACGGCATGTCACATGAACTAAAATGCAGTGTCATGGGATACCGTTTATTCTATTATGGTACTCGTCACCCCAGAGAAGATCGCATCCGTGATGGAGCTGTCTCCGCCTCCCCACTCCTTTGCAGAACTCGTGCTAGCAAAGTCGATGCATTACCGTGAATTATTAATTCTCTGTCTGTCTCAGAGAGGCTAGATTGAAGAATACTGGTAAGAGTTTTATCACTATCAAAAATCGGGCAATCAGTGCCTAACACCACGCGGTCTGCACCAAAAACTGCTACAGCTTGTTGTATTTTTTGATTAGCCAGTGAAGAGCAATCGACCCAAACCCCACGAGTTCGACTTGAGGGTAGATCCTGACTAGGGTCTCGCAATTGGAGCATGTGGTCCATGCGCTCTACCACGGCAGGGAAAGTTCCTCCTAGGTTTGCTACTTGAACAGTTATGTTGCGCCATGGAGATAAAAAATCTGAAAGTAGTAAAGTAACCATTGCTTGACCAACTTCGTGCTGCACTTCTAAAGCACGTAGTGCTAGATCATGATCTGGAGGTGAAGCAGGTAAGGCTCCACTATCGGGCGTGCGCCCAGGATGTACAAAGAAATGTGCTCCAAGCTCCTCGCCTATTTCGAAAAGAGGAAGGAGGCGGGCTGCAGTTGCCTCACTACGAAAAGCATCGACAGGCAAAATTGCACCTAGTAGCCCGAGCTCGAGTCGAGCTCTGCGAAGTTCAGCTACGGCAGCATCTATGTTCGCCCAAGGTAATGAGGCTAGTCCGCAAAAATGCTTGGGATATGTCCTACACAGTTCAGCGCAAGCATCATTAAAGGTTCGAACCAGCGGAATCGCTTGTTCCAGTGGCAGACTGTCGACTCCGAATAGGCCAGGTAATGACAGCATTTGTGACCTGCCCCCTGCCTGCCGTACCAAAGTAATGGAACAAAGTCCGCTAATTTCGGAGAATAGCGGCCATGAAACAATCCAGATTTACCGATGAGCAAATCATCGGCTTCCTCAAACAGGCTGACGCGGGCATGTCCGTCAAGGAACTTTGCCGGTCCGGTGGCTTTAGTCAGCCTACCTTTTACAAGTGGCGTTCTCGCTTTGGCGGCATGGAGCCTTCCGACGCTGCCAAGCTTCGAGAGCTTGAAGCCGAGAACAATAAGCTCAAGAAGCTCCTTGCCGAGGCGCACCTAGATATACATGCTCTTAAGAGCGTGTTCTCTGTAAAGCGCTAGCCCCACAAGCCAAGCGCGAGGCGGTCAAGAAGATGGTGGAAGAACACAAACTCTCTGAACGCCGAGCATGCAGCCTTGTGGGGCTAAGCCGAGACAGTTACCGTAACCCCCCCCCACCCCGGACTTTCGTTGCGAGATGATGTTTTGCCGGCTCTAGGCATGAGCGTTACTGATGCAGCACATGCCCTGGGTGTAACGCGCCCTACGCTGTCACGCATGTTGAATGGCACAGCTTCCATTTCGCCAGAAATGGCCTTGCGACTTGAGCGCTGGTTAGGCGTAGAGCATGGCGNNCAAGCGGCCTACGATTTATGGGCGGCTGAGCAGAAAGCTAAAAGCGTTATTCGCAAGGTGAAGCCGCTTTCAGAGGCGGTTCTTGCGGTCGCATAAAAAGCCGCTCAAAGCGCCAGCGCATTGGTCTTTTCGGAGATGAATTTGCTGATCTGAATTAGGAGTTGAGCCTTCGCAAGTCTTCAAAAACCCCAGCTCCTTGGAATGAGAGTTGATACTCATTGTTAACCATATCAATATAGATCATCGTAATAATCCATTTTCACAACCCATTTGNNATTTTCCATGGCTGCAAAAGTCGATCTGATTCTGTTTGGCCTGTTTATTGGGGTGATTTTAGGTAAATCCATTTTCACAACCCATTTGGCTATTTTATAGTGACAATAACTTTGTTTGTCGTCTAGGGACTAACACCCCTTCGAAAGGTCTGATGCATGGCTGAACGCTCGTTTGTGCAAGAGGTGCAAAAACTCCGCTTGGGTGATGGTGAGGAGTTCAGTGGCGAGGGAATTTTGGCCGTCACAAAGGCATTGCTTCAGTCGGGGGTCTCTTATGTCGCTGGCTACCAGGGGGCGCCGATCTCACACCTGATGGATGTGCTGACAGATGCCAACGACATCCTTCAAGAGCTTGGCGTTCATTTCGAGCACAGCGCTTCGGAGGCCACTGCCGCAGCGACTTTAGCTGCTTCAGTCAATTACCCTCTGCGCGGTGCAGTCACCTTCAAATCAACAGTAGGCACCAATGTTGCCTCTGACGCCCTTGCCAATTTAGCCTCAGGTGGAGTTACGGGCGGCGCCATGCTGATTGTGGGCGAGGATTACGGTGAGGGTTCGAGCATCATGCAAGAGCGTTCGCACGCATTTGCCATGAAGTCGCAGGTATGGCTGATCGATCCGCGACCAAATCTGCCTAGTATTGTGCGTGCGGTTGAAAAAGGTTTTGAGTTATCAGAAGCCAGCAACACACCAGTCATGCTGGAGTTGCGTATCCGCGCTTGTCATGTGCATGGCCGTTTCCCCGCGCGTGACAACGTGCGGCCCAGTTTTACTCTCAAAGACGCCATCGAAAACCCCAAGCGTGATGTCAACCGCATCGTGTTGCCACCCGCTAGCTATCTGCATGAGCAGGAAAAAACCCACAAGCGCTGGCCTGCGGCGGTCAAATTCATTCAGGAACACCATCTCAACGAATTCTTCTCTGAAGACGTGCAGGACTTTGGTATCGTCCTGCAGGGGGGCCTTTACAACGGCGTGGTTCGTTCACTGCAGTTGTTGGGCTTGGCCGATGACTTTGGAAAGACCGTCATCCCACTTTATGTGTTGAACATCACCTACCCCTTGGTAGACGATGAATTCAAGCGCTTTTGTTCGGGTAAGCGCGGCCTGCTGGTTGTGGAAGAAGGTCAGCCTGACTTCATTGAGCAGAACATTCACAGCATCTTGCACAAAGCAGGCCTGAACACCGAAATCCACGGCAAAGACTTGTTGCCCATGGGTGGCGAATACACCGGTGGGGTCTTGCTTAAAGGGATCCGGGCGTTTATTGAGCAGTTCGCGGTGCACCTGAATCCTGCGCCTGTACCCTCCCTGCAGCCAAGCAACCAGCTGGCGATCACAGAAGCTTTAGCCCAAGTGCATCCGCGACCACCGTCGTTTTGCACGGGTTGTCCTGAGAGGCCCATCTTCACGGCCATCAAGATGCTTGAAAAAGAGCTGGGCAAGCACCATGTAAGTTGCGACATCGGCTGTCACCTTTTTTCGATCTTGCCGCCCTTTAGTATCGGCGCCACCACCATGGGCTATGGTTTGGGCTGGGCAGGGGCATCGGCCTTCAACACCCACGAGACCAGCAAACGCACTATTTCGATAATGGGTGACGGCGGTTTCTGGCACAACGGGCTGACCAGTGGAGTGGGCAATGCGGTGTTTAACCAGTCAGATAACTTGCTGTTGGTAGTAGACAACGGCTATTCGGCTGCCACCGGTGGACAAGATGTGTTGTCTTCTAAAGCGGTCAACCCTATTCGCAATACAAACAACCCAATTGAAAAAGCCGTGCGTGGTGTGGGGGTGGAGTGGGTCAAAACGGTTACCAATACCTACAGCTTGGAGCAGATGCGTCAGGCTTTACGCGACGCATTAACGACGAAGCAGCAAGGCCCCAAGGTGATCGTGGCACAAAGCGAGTGCATGCTCAATCGCCAGCGACGTGTCAAGCCGTTGATTCGACAGCGTATTCAGAAAGGAGAGCGCGTGGTTCGTGAGCGCTTTGGCATCGACCCCGACACCTGCACCGGCGATCACTCCTGCATACGCCTATCCGGCTGCCCCTCGCTCAGCATCAAGCCTAATCCCGATCCGCTACGTCAAGACCCAGTGGCGTCCGTAAAGGACAGTTGCGTGGGCTGCGGCTTGTGTGGCGAGGTAGCCCACGCTGCTGTGCTGTGCCCATCGTTTTACAGGGCCGAGATCATCAATAATCCAAGTCCCTGGGATCACTTCAAGCAAGGCCTGCGTGAGCGTGTAATTGGCTGGCTGCAAAAACGAATTGAGCGTCGTTTGGAGGGCATTGCCGCATGAACGATGCAGTTCGACCCCAAGGCATCATTAGTATAGCCATTTTGGCCATGGGTGGTGAGGGCGGTGGTGTGCTGGCAGACTGGCTTGTTGATCTGGCTGAAAACAACAACCATTGGGCTCAAACCACTTCAGTGCCTGGCGTGGCTCAGCGTACCGGTGCTACGGTCTACTACATCGAGATGTATCCTCATTCGGCATCCCCATCGGGTCAGTTGCCAGTGATGGCGCTCAGCCCGTTCCCGGGCGAAGTTGACATCGTGCTGGCGTCTGAGTTGATGGAAGCCGGTCGCGCTATCCAGCGTGGGCTTGTGCATCCGAGCAAAACCACTTTCATCGCATCCACACACCGAGTCTATTCGATGACCGAGCGCTCGGCTATGGGGGACGGCCGTGTGGATGAGGCTAAGCTTTTGGCTGGGGCACAGGTTGCTGCTCGTCAATTCATCAGTGCTGACTTTTCCAGATTGGCCGAACAAACTGGTAGCCTGATTACGCCTGCCTTGTATGGTGCATTGGCTGCCAGTCAGCGCCTTCCGTTTTCAAGGGCTCAATTCGAAGCCACCATCGAGCGCAGTGGTGTTGGCGTTAAGGCCAGTCTGAAGGCATTTGCTGCCGGGTTTGATGCGGCCATGCAGGTGCTTCAGCCTAGTCCAGAGCCCATAATTCAAGTCGACCCAGTCACACTTTCTTTGTATAGCAGTGTGGGGCCCAAATTACAGGCCTTAGCTCAAAGTCTTGATGGTAAGTTTGTTTCCTCAGCGCACGAAGTCATTGCCTCAGGTTTGAAGCGCTTGGCTGATTACCAGGACGTGGGTTATGCCACGCTTTACGCAGAACGTTTGATAGAGATGGCCGATGCATTAACCTCTGCTGGCGTTTCAAAAAACCTGACTGAAGAGATCCAGCGCGAAGGGGCTCGGCACTTGGCCTTGTGGATGTCTTACGAGGACACGGTGCGTGTTGCCGATCTGAAAACACGTCGAAGTCGTTTCCAGCGCGTGAGCCAAGAGGTGAATTTGAGCAACAGTCAGTTGATCGACATACACGAATTCATGCACCCGCGATTGGAAGAAATTGCTGACACCTTGCCTGTTGGTTTGGGCCGTTGGCTGCTGGCCTCCTCTTCTGCAAGAGCAGTGGTCGGTCGCTTCACAAAAAAAGGACGCGTGGTGCAAACCAGCTCTTTGAGCGGATTCTTGCTCCTTTACTTTGTGGCTAGTCTGCGGCGCATTCGGCCGATATCGCTGCGATTTGCCACTGAACAGCAGCGAATCCAAGTTTGGTGGACACAAGTCATCAGCCTACTGCCTGAACACGCTGACATGGCCTTGGAAGTGCTGCGTACCCAGCAATTAGTCAAAGGCTATGGCGAGACCCATGCACGCGGCTGGAGACATTTTGAAAAACTGATGGCCGTTTTACCCCGTTTGTGTCATCAACCCGATGCGGCCAATCGTTTGAGTGCTTTGCGCAAAGCCGCCTTGGCCGACGACAGTGGCCAAGCACTGGATCAAGCCGTGCATCAATTGGTACCGACTTGAGATCAGCACATTGGCAATTTCGATTACCCTCAAGTTACCCATCGACTCGCAACCACAAAAGGAGACCAGCTCATGAAAAGACGTTTACTTGCCCAAGCTACGGCATTAGTTTTGGTTCTTGGCGCAATCACCGCACCCATGGCACAAGAGGTCACTCTTCGCCTGATCACCGGTTTTGCTGAAAATTTTATTTACGTTCAACGTCTGCAACTCTGGATCAATAAGGTCAACCTCGAGGGCAAAGGAATACTGCAAATCAACTTCATCGGTGGTCCCCGGGCCATTCCTCCATTTGAACTGGGCAATGCTGTCAAAACCGGCGTGGTGGACATGGCTCTGAATACGGGCGCTTTTTACACCAACGTGATGCCCGAGGCGGATTTTTTGAAGCTGACCCAGATACCGGTGGCCGAGCAGCGTAAAAACGGTGCTTTCGATGCGATCAACAAGGTCTGGAACGAAAAAGGCAATATGCAGTATCTGGCTCGTATGGTGGAAAACCAGCCTTTTCACATTTACACCAACAAGAAGATTGACAAACCTGATCTGACAGGACAAAAAATCCGGATCACTCCGGTCTACAGGGACTTTTTTCAGTCACTGAACGCCAGTGTGATCACAACGCCACCTGGCGAGGTTTACACAGCGCTGGAGCGTGGAGTGGTGGACGGTTATGGCTGGCCTATTGGCGGTATCTTTGATTTCAACTGGCACGAAAAAACCAAGTTCCGCGTTGACCCTGGTTTTTATGACGCTGAGGTCTCTTTGATCATGAACTTGCCCGCCTACCAAAAGCTCTCTGACGTGCAACGTAACTTCCTGCAAAGACAGTTGCTGGCATTGGAAGCAGAAAACACCTTCTGGGCACGTTACGCAGTTGACGAAATCGCTCGCCAAACCAAAGCGGGTATTCAAACAATTACCTTTGATGCAGCCACCAACAAGGCTTTTCGTGACAAGGCCTATGAAGTGGGTTGGGCAAGTGCTGCCAAGCAAAGCCCGGAGATTGCGGCCCGATTCAAGGCCTTGTTCTCCAAATAAGTGCCGGTGGTCGATCGCCTATCTGCCCTCTGGGGGCGGCTGCTGGCCGCCCTGGCTTTGCTGGGTTGCCTGCTGCTCTTGCTGATGATGCTCATCATCGTCTGCGATGTGGCTTTGCGCAACCTGGCCATCGCTGGATGGCCGCTTGGGCTGGCTTGGAGCAATGAAGTCTCGGAATGGCTGCTCCTTTTGGTTACTTTGTGCGTGGCGCCTTGGCTGCTGAGGCAGGGTCAGCACATCCGGGTTGATATCCTGCTGCAACCGCTGCCACCTCTTTGGGCCTGGTGGCTTGAGTGGCTGGGCGATCTGCTGGGCTTGTTGACCTGTCTCGTGTTGATGTGGGTGTCTGCCCGCGCGGTGTTTGCCAGCATGACCTCGGGGGCCTTGAGCATCAAGACCTTGGTCACGCCTGAATGGTGGAGCCTGGCGCCGCTGCCGGTGGCGTTTGCGCTGCTGTCCATCGAAATGCTGTTTCGCATGCATCGCCTCTGGCGCGGTGAGCGGGGACCGCGCCATGACGCGGTGAGCTCCGCATGAGGGGGCGCTTGGCATGCTGAGCTGGACCATTGCCGCCTGGTTTCTTTTGGGTGGTTCGACCTTGCTGCTGCTCATCGGCATGCCGGTGGCACTGACCTTTCTGGCCGTCAATATAGTCGGTGCTTGGCTGTACATGGGTGGCGAGATTGGCCTGGTGCAACTGGCCCGCAGCAGTGTCAGTTCCGTGGCCACCTTTACCCTGACGCCGATTCCGCTTTTCGTGCTGATGGGAGAGGTGCTGTTTCATACCGGGCTGGCGCATAAAGTCATCGAAGGCATCGATCGGCTCATTACCCGTGTACCAGGCCGTTTGGCAGTGGTGGCAGTGGTGGCCGGTACGGTCTTTTCCGCCATCTCTGGCTCGACCATTGCCACCACCGCAATGCTGGGCTCGCTCTTGCTGCCGGTCATGCTGGCTCGCGGCTATCACACCACGCTGGCCACCGGTCCTATCATGGCCATTGGCGCAGTGGACATGCTGATTCCACCATCGGCACTCACCGTATTGCTCGGGTCTTTGTCGGGTATTTCGATTTCCAAGCTGCTGCTCGGCGGCATCCTGCCTGGCCTGATCCTGTCGGTGGCCTTCATCGCCTGGATCGTCCTGCGGGTGCGACTGAACCCGACGCTGGCGCCCGAAGACACCCAGGCGCCAAAGTTCCAGGGCTGGCAGCGCTGGCACCTGATGGTGGCCTATGTGCTGCCCACGCTGTCGATCTTCGGCGTGGTGGTTGGTGCCCTGGCCGCAGGCTGGGCCACGCCCACAGAATGCGCCGCACTGGGGGCTTTTGCCACCATGGTGCTGGCTATCCTATACCGACGCCTGTCGTGGGCCGCGCTCCGGCAGGCGCTCATGGGTACGGCGGGCATCTCGGGGATGATCCTGTTCATCATCCTGGGAGCGACCACCTTCGCGCAGTTGCTTTCTTTCTCGGGGGCCAGCAACGGCCTGGTTCAAGGCATCACCGGTCAGGGATGGTCCAAGGAGGCGATCGTGCTGGGCATGATGGCGCTGCTCATTTTTCTGGGTCTGTTCGTCGATCAGGTCAGCATGATGATGGTCACGCTGCCCATCTTCATGCCCATCGTCAGCAGCCTGGGCATCGACCCAATCTGGTTCGGCGTGATGTTTCTGATCTGCATGCAGCTTGGTTTGCTGCTGCCGCCCCATGGCCTATTGCTGATGACCATGCGTGGGGTTGCTCCGCCCGAGGTTCGCACGGTGCAGATCTTTCAGGCGATCACGCCCTATGTGCTGATGAGCATTATCCTGCTGGTGGCGGTGTTTTTCTGGCCGGCGATCGCGACATGGTTGCCCTCTTTGTGAGCCCGGCCAGGCTGGGGCATCGTGGTTCTGGCGTCCGGGACGCACTCTCACCGCTTGGCGAGTGCGAGCTGCAGTGTCCATTCACCATCAAGCAGTTCTGGCAGGCGATGCACACCTGAGCCTTTTATTTCTTACTCCAAGGACTCCTCATGGACTATAAAAAATCACAAGCCAAGGAATATGCCCGCGAACACTTCGTCGGCGTCTGGGCCGCCGCGCTCACGCCTTTTGACGCAGATTTGCGGGTCGACGAAAAAGCCCTGCGCGAGAACTACGAGCACTGGATCCGTGATTTGAAGTTGGGTGGCCTGTTCCTGGCGGGCAAGCAGGCGGAGTACTTTTCGCTCTCGATTGCCGAGCGCAAGCGCCTGATCGACTTGGCGATCGAGGCCGCGCATGCCGCTGGTGACCGGGGCGGCATCGGTCGCTGCGGCATCGTCGCCTCCTGCTCGGACACCAACCTTGACGTGGTGCTGGACCTGGCGCGCCACTCCACCGACGTGGGCGCCGACTACATCATCGTCCACAGCCCGGTGCTTCACTTCGGCGCCGACACCGACGAGACCATTTACGAGTACTACCGCTACCTCTCGGAGCAGCTGGACATCG
Organism: Hylemonella sp. UBA2468; assembly: GCA_002342165.1. Taxonomy (GTDB): domain Bacteria; phylum Pseudomonadota; class Gammaproteobacteria; order Burkholderiales; family Burkholderiaceae_C; genus Hylemonella. Next base: position 62,954 of record DDPM01000004.1, on the reverse strand, counting down.
GCATAGCCATGTGGAACCACCCGGACTGCGGCTATGTCATGAGCCCGGAGCAGTGCGCCCGCATCGCCGAGCTGCCCAACATCGTGGCCATCAAGTACAGCACCGACCGGGCCCGCTACAGCCGCCTGACCGAGCTGGTGGGCGACAAGATCCATGTGAGCAACCCGGACGAGCCCGACTGGCTGGACAATATCATCGAGCTGGGCTGGAAGCTCTACCTCTGCTCGACCCCGCCTTACCTGCTGCAGTCCAAGGTGGACCAGCGCATGAACGAATACACACGCCTGGCCTTTGAGGGCAAACATACAGAGGCGCGCAAGGTGCGCGACAGCCTGGAGCCGGTGCGTCAAGCCATCCGAGAAAGCAAACCCAAGGGCAAGCCACAAGCCCATTCCAAGGCCTGGCAAGACCTGCTGGGCCAGCACGGCGGCAAGGTGCGCCGCCCGCTGATCAACCTGACCGAGGCCGAACTCGCCGCCACCCGCGAGGCCTATGCCGGCTGCGGACTGCGTTTGGCCTGAAGGCCGCCGAAAGCTAAGCCATGCGGGAGTTCGATCTGCAGGTCAACAGCGCCAGTTGCCGCGCCTGCACCCTGATGATGGAAGGCCGGGCTGTCTCATGCGCGCAAGCTCTCGGCCGATTTTTTCGAGGCCATGGGGCGCTCGCTGGCCCCAGGTGGCGCCGCCTGCTTCAATTCTTGTTCTCTTCTACTGTAAATTGAGTGTGTATGTCGACTTCCGCCAACCCCGTTCCCTTCGACCACTACGGTCAGCCCCTGAGTTTTTCCAAATGGCTGGATGCCAACAGCGCGCGCCTGAAGCCTCCGGTGGGCAACCAGCAGATCTGGCAGAACTCCGACCTGATTTGCACCGTGGTGGGAGGCCCCAATGAGCGGACCGACTTTCATGACGACCCTTACGAAGAGTACTTCCACCAGTTCAAGGGCAATGCCTCGGTGATGGTGGTCGACCGGGGCAAGTTCGAGCGCATCCACCTGCGCGAGGGCGACATCTTCCTGATGCCCGCGCATGTGCGCCATTCGCCCCAGCGCCCCGAGCCCGGCAGCCTGTGTACCGTAATCGAGCGCAGCCGGCCCGCCGGCGTGGTCGATGCATTTGAGTGGTACTGCGCGGCCTGTGGCGCGCTGGTGGTGCGCCGGGAGGTGCAGCTGCAAAGCATCGTTGAGGACCTGCCCAGGACCTATGCGAGCTTTTACGACTCCAGCGAGGTCGAGCGCACCTGCCCGCAATGCGGCCAGATTCACCCGGGCCGCGACTGGCGCAGCTGGCACGGGCTGTGCGCTCAGCGCTTTTCGCAGGCCTACACAAGCTGAACATGCGGCGCCATCGCCAGCGGGTTGGCGCTGCGCACGGCCAGCTCGGTCCGGGCCGCGTCCTCGAGATACAAGATGAATCTCGCACGGCGGAGCCCTAGATTGAATGTTTAAGCAGAGCCTATCAACTTTCTTGCGCCCAGCGCCGCAGCATGAAGCGCTGCAGCTTGGCGTTTTCGGTGCGCGGCAATTCAGGGACGAAGCGGATGCGGCGGGGGTATTTGTAAGGCGCGAGCTCCTGCTTGACCCAGTCCTGCAGTTCGCCTGTCATCGCGGCGTTAGCTTGCGCGCAGGGGCGCAGCACCACGAAGGCCATCACCACCTGCCCACGTTCGGCATCGGGCGCGCCGATCACGCCGCACTCGGCCACGGCCGGGTGCGTGAGCAGCACGTCTTCGACTTCGGGGCCGGCGATGTTGTAGCCGGCGCTGATGATCATGTCGTCGGTACGCGACTGGTACCAGAAGTAGCCGTCCTCGTCCATGAGGTAGGCATCGCCGGTGAGGTTCCAGCCCTGCTGCACGTAATGTGTCTGGCGCTCATCGCTCAGGTAGCGGCAGCCGGTGGGACCGCGCACCGCCAGGCGCCCGATCCGGTTAGGCGGCAGCGGCTGACCTGCGTCGTCGACGATGCAGGCCTCGTAGCCCGGCACCACGAGACCGGTGGCCCCGGGGCGCACCTCGCCCGGACGGCAGCCAACGAAGGCATGCAGCATCTCGGTCGAGCCCAGGCATTCGGTCAGCTCCAGGCCGGTGCTGGCCAGCCACTGCGCCCGCGTGTCGGCCGGCAGCATCTCGCCCGAGGACACCGCATGGCGCAGCCGCAGTGTGAGACCCTGCACGAGAGGCGCCATCTTTCGGTAGAAGGTCGGTGCTGTGAAGCAGATGCTTGCACCATGCTCCACCACGCCTTGCAAAAGGCTCTCAGGCGTCCATTGCGGCTGCAGCACGGCGCTCGCGCCAAAGCGCAGCGGGAACACCAGCAACCCGCCCAGGCCGAAGGTAAAGGCCAGCGGCGGCGTGCCGATGAACACATCGTCCGGACCGGGTGCGAGCAGGTGCTTGGCCAGCACGTCGGCGATCAAGAGCAGGTCGCGGTGGAAATGCATCGTGCCCTTGGGCACGCCCGTGGTGCCCGAGGTGAATGCAATCAAAGCAACATCATCCTGCGAGGTGACCTCTGCCGTAAAAGGTGCATCGTGGCGCGCCATCGCGGCTTGGAGTTCGCTACCCTCGCCATAGCCGAGTGTGGGGCATGGCAGGCCGCGT
>DDPM01000004.1:14371-60314 GCA_002342165.1 Hylemonella sp. UBA2468 | reverse complement strand
AGCAGCGCCGCATCGCACAGCGCGGCATTGACCTGCGCCTTGTCGGCGATCACGCTCAGCTCGCGCTCGCGCAGCAGCGGCATGGTGGTCACGGCCACGCAGCCGGCCTTAAGCACGGCCAGCCAGCAGGCGGCCAGCATGGGGTGATTGGCACCGCGCAGCAGCACGCGGCTGCCGGTGGGCAATTGCCAGTCCTGCCGAATCACCCGGGCGATGCGGTCCACCTTATCCCGCAGCTGCGAGTAGGTCCAGGCCATGCCTGGCCCGCTCAGCGCGATGCGCCCGCCGTGGCCGGCGCGCAGGTGCGCGTCGAGCAGCAGATCAGCCGCGTTGAACTGGTTCGGGTAGTTCAGCCCCGCTGGAGGCGGCAACAGTTGTGGCCACTGGGCCAGCGGCGGCAGGTGCTCACGGGTGAAGCGGTCCTCATGGCCCGAAGGCAGGAGCGTTTCCATGGCCTTTCAGCGCGGCGCCTTGGTCCAGGCCGGGGCCACCAGGCGGCGCCTGCCGTCGTCCGACATGCGCAGTCCGGGCTCGTCCAGGGCTTGGCGGTCCCAGAGTTGGCAGGTGACCTGCTTGTGCTTTTGGTCCAAGCCTTCGCAGTAGTTGGTGAACTCGCACAGGTGCACCTCCTGCCCGCGGCCCAGCCAGGTCTTGAGTGCCCAGTCGGGGTCGGCCAGACTTTGGCGTGCCGTGCCCACCACGTCGCAGTCGCCGCCAGCCAGCATGCTTTCAGCCATCTCGAAGTTGTGCACGCCGCCGGTGCAGACCACGGGCGTGGAAAGGCCCGCCTCGCGCAGCGCCAAGCGAATGTGGCGTGTGGCGGCGCGGTTGCGGCCAAAGGGCCCTTGCGCGTCCGAGAGGTACTGCGGCATGCACTCATAACCGCTGCGGCCGGTGTAGGGGTAGGCGGCCTGGCCGATGCCGGGCTGTTTGGCGTCGTCGAACTTGCCGCCGCGGCTGGTCGAAAGAAAGTCCATGCCGGCCTTGGCAAAGGCCAGGGCATAGGACGCGGCGTCTTCCAGCGTGCTGCCGCTTTCAATGCATTCCTCGGCGAGGAAGCGGCAGCCCACGGCGTAGTCCTGGCCCACGGCCTGTCGCACGGCCGCAAACACCTCCAGCGGCAGGCGCACGCGAGCCTCGCGCGAGCCACCATAGCCGTCACTGCGCTGGTTGGTGGCCGATAGGAAGGAGGCCATGGTGTAGGCATGTGCGTAGTGCAGCTCAACGCCGTCAAAGTTGGCTTCGCGAGCTCGCAGCGCGGCATGCGAAAACAACGAGGGAAGCTCCTTCGGCAGGTCGCGTATGTGCGGCAGATGCACATCGTTGACATGCTCGCGCGCCCCGTATTGCAGGGCCTGCCAGTCGCGCGGCGCCAGCACCGTCTGCCAGCCCTGCGGGCCCAGGTCCAGCAATGCCTGCCGCGCTTCTGGCTCGGCCTTGCCCTGCAGGCCCGCGCGTTGCAACAGCTTGGGCGTGAGCTCAAGGTGGCGCCGGAAAAAGACCTCGGGCTCGGGCCGCCTGCGGATGCGCAGGAAGTCGATGATCTGGATGAGCAGCTTGGTGTGACCGTCGCTGGCGTCGTGCACCGCCTGCGTCAAACGCTTGAGGCCGGGGATGTAGCGGTCATCGCCAATGCGCAGCAGCGGGCCGCTGGGCACGTCGCGGATGCCGGTGGCCTCGATCACGATGGCGCCGGGCTTGCCCTGGGCAAAGCGTGCGTACCAGGCGATCACGTTCTCGGTGACCTCGCCGTCCTCGTTGGAACGCCAAGGCACCATGGCCGGCACCCAGGTGCGGTGTACCAGGCTCAGCGGACCCAGAGTGATGGGGCTGAACAGGCGCGCGGCCTGGGCTTCATCGCGGCTGGGAACCCGGCCATGGCTGGGGTGAAACTTGATGCGTTCAGTCGGTTTCCACATGCGTTGTTCAGATCCAGGCTTGAATCACGTAATCGTAACTGGCCTGGGCATTGAACATGTCCACCCGCTGCAGGCGGATCTTCCACTGGCCGCTATGCTTGACCCAGTGGTGGCGGTAGCTGCCGCCGAAGTGGCGCACCTTGTCACGGCGCACCTCCAGCATCTGAAACGGCGTCCAGGTCGAAACCGTGTCGCCCTCGGCCTGCTCGACGATCACCGTGCCCAGAAGGTGCTGCGTGGCCCAGTGCGCGGCCTGCGACCACGCGTTGGGGTGCAGCAGCCGGCTGGCGCGCACCTCCATCAGCATCCTGTCCTCGGCAAAGATCGAGGCCTGCGATTCCCAGTCGGTCTGATCGGGCGCTGCCGGCATCCAGTACAGGCCGTCTTCGGTGAACAGGTCCTGCCATTCGCTCCAGCGGCGCGCGTCGAGCAGCGCGCCTTGCAAGGTAAGCTGCACCTGCAACTCGCGCAACAGCGTGGCATCGACAGCCATGCTCTTTGGGATGTAGCCGATCGCGCTTTCGCGACTGCGGCCCATGTGGTCGGGCGCAATCGACTCGGCGCCGGTGAGCGACTGCACGGCCTCGATGACGACGCCTGTGCCCAGGGCTTGCTTGACTGGGGTCTGTGCCATATTCGTGTTCCTCTCAAGCCTGCGGGGCGGTAGGGGCCTGGAGCATGTACTGCCGCCAGGCCTTGAATTGGTTGCGCATCACCACTTCCGAGGTGCCGTTGTTCGAATAGAGCACGCCGTCTTTTTCGGTGTCACCGCCCATGTTGCGGTGAAAGCTCACCCAGTCATTGCCCTTGGACTGCAGGCCCCATTGGCCGCGGGTCCAGTTCTCCAGATCGTCGGCATTGATCATAGTGGCCGGCGAGTTGACCAGGTTGAAATACCACATGGACCGGCGGTAAATGGCCTCGGGCGCACCCTTGAGACGGAAGTGCCAGATCTCCGAGAGCGTCTTGTCTGGCCCGAGCGGTCGCAGGCAGCGCAGCTGCTGCAGCGGCGACTGCACCGACAGGTAGGGGTAGATCAGCACATGGTGGATGCTGCGCGAGAGAAACTCCTCGGTCTTTTCCGCGCCATAGGCCCTGCGCATCAGCGCCTCGTATTCCTGCGTGTCCGGGTCCTGCGGCCGCAGTCCCATGTAGGCCTTGAGGATCCCGTGACCGTGCGGGAAGTTGACCGTCTGCACCGAGTCCCACTGATCAAAGCTGGAAGCGAAGGTCGAAAGGTAATGAAAGTGCAAGGGCGCGGTGCCCTGCTTTTCCTTGATCTGCTTTTCCACCCGACGGGCTGAAACGCCTGTGGACTGGTGGGTGACAGAGGGGTGTAGTGCGTCGAGCTGGTTTTCCATGAAGAACTTCCAGTTCGAATGCTGTACCACCCGATGGCACACCGGAACCACCTCGACCTCGCCCTCGGGCGAGCGGTCGCACATGTCGTCAAAAGCCACCTTGGCGTCGCCGAGGAATTCCTGCAGCGAGGGCCCGGTGCGGCTGAGGCTGGCGAAGACGAAGCCCCGGTAGCTGTCGACCCGGTCGGCCCGCGACATGCTGCAGTCGGGGTCGTCGGTGCTCAGGCGGGTGCCCTCGTAACCTTGAATCAGAGGAATGGCGCGTACCTTGCCGTCGAGGTGAAAGCTCCAGGCGTGGTAGGGGCAAACGAAGCCACTGCCGGTGTTGCCGCTGTGGCTTCCGCACAACTGCACGCCCCGGTGTGGGCAGCGGTTGTAGAGCACATGGATCTGGCCATCCTTGGCCCGCACCATCACCATGGGTTGGCGCCCGATCTGCAAGGTCTGAAATTGCCCGGGCTGCTTGACCTGCGACTCATGGCCGCAATAGACCCAGGCCGATTCAAAGATGTGTTCCATCTCCATATCGAAGATGGCTTGGTCGGTGTAGACCGTGCGGTGAACGCGGTCGGGTTGGACCAGGTGGTCCAGATCGAGTGCGGGCATAAGTGCTCCTGAAGCAGTCTGAAAACAAACACACCGTAAGTTAGCAAGGCTGGCCCCGCTGGCGCAACAACCTGGGAGGCGATTTCCATTACCATGGGTTATGGATTTCCGCAAAGTGCAGTTTTTCCTCACGGCGGTGCGTTGTGGCAGCCTGACTGAGGCGGCGGACGAGCTCGGTGTGACCCAGCCAGCATTGTCCAAGGCTATCAAGGCACTCGAGCGCAGCCTGGGTGTACCGCTGGTCGAGCGTGGTCGCTTTGGTGTGGTCGCCACGCCCTTTGGCGAGGCACTGCGTTACCACGGGCAGGTGGTCGAGGCCGAATTCCGTCATGCCGCTGGTGAGATCGAGGCACTCAAGGGTGCGCAGCGGGGGCATGTGATCATCGGCTGTGGCCCTACCGAGGCCACACGGCTGTTGCCGCAGGCGCTCAAGTTGATGCAGGAGAGGCGGCCGCAGCTGCGGGTGAGCGTTCTCTACGGTCTGAATGAGTCCCTGATGCCGGCGGTCAAGCAGGGCGAGATCGACTTTGCGTTGTCTTCGGTACCCACGCGGGCGCAGGACACGGACCTGTTGCACGAGACCTTGTTCACCGAAAGCGCGGTAATGGTGGCGCGGGCTGACCACCCGCTGGCGCGCCTGCGGCAGATCGCCCCCGCATTGCTGGCTCAGCAGCAGTGGGTGCTGCCGCGCCAGCGTGAACTGGAACGTCAGGCCTTTGATGACTTTTTCCGAGGCCACGGGCTAAACCCTCCCTCTGCCCAGATCGAAACCACTTCCACCGTGCTGATGAAGTCCATGGTGATGCAGTCGGACGCGCTCACTTTCTTGCCGCGTGAGCTGATTTATTGGGAAGTGCGTTCCCGCCAGCTGCGGGCGCTGCCTGTAGCCGGCGTTGAGTGGGTGCGACCTGTGGGCATGACCCGCCGCAGTCAGGGCGCACTCAGCCCGGCCAGTCGCTTTGTGATGGAGTGCCTGCGCAGCGTGGCAGCCCAGCACTTCTGAGCCGGTCGCCTTGGCTCAAGATCTGCTCATGCACATTGGCTTTGCGCTAAGTGCTTGAGCCATGCCGTCGCCGCCTCCAATTGGCCCGCCGGCCGTCGAGAAGGACGGATCAGACCCCGAGATACCTGTGCCAGATGTCCTGGTCGGACGCCAGTTCGGCCGAGCTGCCTTGCCAGGCGACCTTGCCTTTTTCCAGGATGATGTGGCGGTCGGCAATACGCACCAGACGGCTGACGTATTTGTCGACCACGATCAGGGTCTGGCCGGTCTGGCGCAGTCGCTCGATGCAGCGCCAGATTTCCTCGCGGATCAGCGGCGCCAGACCTTCGGTGGCTTCGTCAAAGATGAGCAGCTTGGGGTTGGTGACCAGTGCCCTGCCGATGGCCAGCATTTGCTGCTCGCCCCCTGAGAGCTGGTTGCCCATGTTGGTCTTGCGCTCAGCCAAGCGGGGGAACAGTTCGTAGACCGCCTCAGGTGTCCACGGCTTGCCACGCGCATGCCGTTGATTGGCAAAGGCGCTCAGGTGCTCGTCGACGCTCAGGTTGGGAAAGACCTGTCGACCTTCGGGCACCACCGCCACACCCATGCGGGCGATGGCATCGGGTCGGCTGCCGTGTACCGACCGGCCTTCAAAGGCCACCGAGCCCGATTGGATGCCTTTGAGGCCAATGATGCTGCGTATCAGGGTGGTCTTGCCCATGCCGTTGCGACCGAGCAGTCCAATGACCTCGCCGGCTCGGATCTGGGCATCGACATCGAAGAGGACTTGGCTGACACCATAGGCCACCCGCAGGTTCTGGACGGACAGCAGCGGCTCGGTCATGCTTCTGTCCCCGCGCGAGTCACTGTCGTGTACTTCGCTTGCTTGAGGTGGCTGCTCATGACGTGACCTCCTCACCGAGATAGGCGGCGCGTACCTGGGTGTCTTGGCGTATGGCCTCTGGGGTGCCGCTGGCGATCAGGGCGCCGTTGACCAGGACCGAAATGCGGTCGGCCAGGCGGAATACCGCGTCCATATCGTGCTCGACCAACAAAATGGCCATGTTTCGATCGCGGCGCAGGGATTCAATCAGTTCGACCACACGCTGGGACTCTTCTGGGCCGGTGCCAGCCATCGGTTCGTCGAGCAGCAGCATCTTAGGTTCGGTGGCCAGGGCCAGGGCCAGTTCGAGCACCCGTTGTTCTCCGTGTGACAGCGCTGATGCCAGTTCATCAGAGCGCTGTGTCAGTCCGACTTCCTGCAGGATCGCACCCGCCTGATGGTAGACGGCCATGTCTCGGGCGACGCTGCGCCAGAAGGCGCCACGCTGTGGCTGACGAGACTGTACAGCCAGGGCCACGTTGTCCAGGACGCTGAAGGATTTGAACAAGCGGGTGATCTGGAAAGATCGAACCAGCCCCAGTCCCACCCGGGCATAGGCACTGACAGCGGTGATGTCCTGCCCCATGAACAGGATCTGGCCTTGGTCAGGTTTCAACTGGCCCGAGAGTTGGGCTACCAGTGTGGTCTTGCCAGCACCGTTGGGCCCGATCAGGGCATGAATTTCTCCTGGCCTGACCTGCAGCGATACCCCATCGGTAGCCCGAAGTGCGCCGAAGGACTTGACCAGATTTCGGATTTCCAGCACCAGCGTCGGGTCTGTGCCGCTCATGGCTGCGTCTCCTGTTTCGCTGCTGGCGTGCGTCGGTTTCGCCACAGGTCGGGCAGGCCCGACAGCCCCTTCGGTGCCAGCAACACCACGGCCAGGAGAACCCAGCCGACGTAGAAGGGGAAGTGCGGCGTCAATTCGGCAATCAGGTCTTCCAGTGTCAAAAGCAGCAGTGCGCCCCAAAGACCGCCGGCAAGCGTGCCCACCCCGCCGAGAATGACCATGATCATCAGTACGCCCGACTGTGTCCAGTGCATCAGATTGGGGTTGACGTAGTTTTGCTGGTTGACCATCAGGGCGCCAGCCAGACCACCGAAGGCACCTGCAATCACGAACAAGGCCAACTGGTAGCGATAAACCGGGTAGCCCAGCGCTTCGGTGCGGATGTCGTCGTCACGTTGTGCCAACACGACGCGGCCCATGCGCGATCGCATGAGCACCTGCATGAAGACCAGGCTGATGACTAGGCAAACCAGCACCAGCAAGAAGAAATGCAGGTCGTTCTTGAGCACGATGCCCAGCCCGAATTCCGAGCGTAGTTTGATGTTCAGACCTTCGTCGCCGCCATAGGCTTTGATCGAGTTGACCAGATAAAAGAGCATTTGCGCAAAGGCAAGCGTGATCATGATGAAGTACACGCCTTTGGTGCGCAGCGAAATCGCGCCGATGACCAGGGCCATCAGGGCTGAGATGGCCATGGCCAGCGCAAAGCCCAGCCAGCCATTGGGCACGCCTTCGGTGATCAGGATGCCCACCGTGTAGGCTCCCAGGCCCATGTAGGCCGCATGACCAAAGGATACGAGGCCGCCATAGCCAAGGATCAGGTTCAGACTGCAGGCGGCAAGACCGTAAATCATCATGCGGCTGAGCATGGACAGGTAGTAGCCCAGGCCTTGTGAGTGCATCCAGAGGCCCAGGCATACGGCCGCTACGATGAGCGCCAGCCAAAGCGGCCAGGATGCCGGGGCTGGTATGGCCGAAGCCGGGGAAGGACCGTTACGCATGCTTCAGCGCTTTGCAAACAAGCCCTGTGGCCGAATGAAAAGCACCACCGCCATCAGCAGGTAGACCAGGATAGAGGCCACGGCGGGCCCCGCCGCGCTGGCCACTTGGGGCGGAAAGATTTCGCGAAACAGCGCCGGCATCAGGGTGCGGCCAAAGGTATCGACAAAGCCGACAAGCAGCGAGCCAACAAAGGCGCCCCAGATCGAGCCGATACCGCCAATGACGATGACCACAAAGGCCAGAATGAGGACGCTCTCGCCCATGCCAACCTGCACGGCCAGCAGTGGCCCGAGCAGGGCACCAGCCACCGCGCAAAGCGCAGCGCCCAGACCGAAGACCAGAGTAAACAGGCGTTGAATGTGAATGCCCATGGCCATGGCCATTTCGCGGTTGGATGCACCAGCACGGACCCATGCACCGACCCGTGTACGAGTAACCAGAAGGTAAAGCAAGCCGGCCAGTACCAATCCCACACCGATGATCAGCAGCCGGTAGCTGGGGTAAAACAGGCCGGGCAGCAACTCGACCGGTCCGGAAAGGGCCGCTGGTGCAGCCAATGGCATATCGGTGCCCCAGATCATGCGCACGGCCTCGTTGATGATGAGGATCAGCGCGAAGGTGGCCAGCACCTGCGACATGTGGTCCCGCGCGTAAAGCGTTCGCAACAGGGTGGACTCCATCACCATCCCAAAAATGGCCGTCAGGGGGATGGCCAACAAAATGCCCAGCATGAACGATTGCGTCAACTGGGTCAGCCAGGCCGCTAGGAAGGCACCCACCATGTAAAGCGCACCGTGGGCCAAGTTGATCATATCCATGATCCCGAATACCAGGGTCAGACCGGACGCCAGCAAAAACAGCATCAGTCCGAACTGCAGCCCGTTGAGGCTTTGCTCAAGAAACAATATCCAGGTCATCGTTCGAATTTACGCAGGCAAGTCAAAACACCCTGACTGCCCGCTGGGCAGTCAGGTCTGGGGCTTGGCTGGCGCCTCAGCGCATGGAGCATTCCTGCACGTAGGCGTCCCCATGGTTGGCCATGATGGGCTGGTTGGAGGCCAGCACATTGACCAGGCGACCCTGGGCGTCTTTCTTGACTTCGCGCAGGTAGTAGTTTTGAATCGGATAGTGGTTGGTGTTGAACTTGAAGTCGCCGCGCACCGAGTCGAACTTGACTTCACGTAAGGCCTTGCGCATTGCGTCCTTGTCGTTGATATTGCCTTTGACGCCCCGGATGGCCGCATCAAAGATCAGCGCCGTGTCGTAGCCCTGGGCGGCATAGACGGTGGGTAGACGCTTGTAGGCCATTTCAAATTCAGCCACGAACTTCTTGTTTGACGCGTTGTTGATGTCCAGTGCCCAGTGGGCCGTGTCGTTCATACCCAGCATCACGTCGCCGACACCGCGGCTGATGTCCTGGTCGGCACCAAAGCCCGGCAGTAGCAGGCGGGTGTCTTTGTTCAGGCCGGCGGCCACAAACTGCTTGATGAAATTGACGCCCATGCCCCCCGGCAGGAAAACATACATGGCATCAGGTTTGGCAGCGCGAATCTCGGCCAGTTCGGCGGAGTAGTCGAGCTGTCCGAGCTTGGTGTAGACCTCGTTGACCACTTTGCCCTTGTAAAAACGCTTGAAGCCGGCCAAGGAGTCCTTGCCGGCCTGGTAGTTGGGCGCCATCAGGTAAGCCGTCTTGAAGCCGCGGGAGGTGGCGTGCTGGCCGGCCATTTCGTGGTAGGCATCATTGGGCCAGGAGGCCACAAAGAAGTAGGGATTGCAGTCCTTGCCCGCCAGTGGAGAAGGAGCCGCGTTAGGGCTGATGTAGAAGATCTTTTCATTGACGGCCTCGGGCAGGCCAGCGAGCATGATGTTGGAAAACACCACGCCAGTCATGAAATCCACTTTGTCTCGCTTGACCATCCTCTCAAACAGTTGCTTGCCGACGTCAGCCTTGAACTGATCGTCTCCGATCACCACCTCAACAGGCAGGCCACCGAGTTTGCCGTCGTTGAGTTTGATGGCCAGATTGAACGCATCTCTAATGTCCTCGCCGATGGCGCCATTGGGGCCGGAGAGCGTGCTCACCAAGCCGATCTTGACCTTGGTGGCAGTTTGGGCCAGAGAGCCTGTACCAAAGGCGGCCAAAGACGCGGCGAGCAGACAGGCCAAGCGAAAGTTCTTCATCAACAACTCCTCAGTTAGGGATCGTCGCGCAACGACCCACATTAAAAGTTTGGATCTTAGTCTTCATTCGGGGCTTCAGACCTGAGGGTTTCCCCCGAAGTCATGCTTTTATAGGCTGGGCCAGGGTCCCAAGAAGTGCCATAGGAGGCGACTATCGCAGGCCACAAGCGCGGCTTGATCATGTGCGTGCTCTCGCGATCACCGTGGGATGCGACATCCATCCAATCAACAACCGCTGTATTTTGCAAAGTGTCAGGAGGGTTGATGTGGGATATGACTATGCGTTAAAGATCTGGCACAACTGCGGTGGCCTCGATCTCGACTTTGGCTCGATCTTCCAGCAAGTCAGCCACTTGGACCAGTGTCATGGCGGGATAGTGGCGACCGATGACTTCTTGGTAAACCTTGCCTAATTGCTTGCCTTGGGCGAGGTATTCGTTTTTATCCTTGACGTACCAAGTCATGCGTACTAGGTGTTGAGGCGTAGCGCCTGCACAGGCCAATGTGTCGATGATGTTTTGGAGTGCCTGTCTGCATTGATCGACAAAGTCGTCGCTTGTGAATCGGCATTGCCCATCCCAACCGATCATGCCCGCCACAAAAATCTGGCGGCCACGAGTTTCGATACCGTTGGCATAGCCTTTGGCAGGGATCCAGCCCTCGGGCTGCAAGATGTTGAACATAGGCTCTCCTTAGGTAGAAATTTGGCGTAAGCGAAAGCGCTGTAATTTGCCGGTTTCAGTGCGAGGCAAGTTATCCATAAAGACAACTTTGCGTGGGTATTTGAATGGTGCAATGGATTTCTTGACATGCTCTTGCAGGTCCACTGCCATGGCCTCGTTGCCATGAAGCCCGGACTTGAGGACCACAAATGCCTGCACGATTTGTCCTCGGTCTTCGTCGGGAGTTCCCACCACCGCGCACTCAGCTACTGCGGGGTGCTGAAGCAGTGCATCTTCTACCTCAGGACCCGCGATGTTGTAACCCGCTGAAATGATCATGTCGTCGTTGCGTGCCCGGTAGCTGAAGTAACCGTCAGCATCCATCACAAAAGTGTCGCCTGGCAGGTTCCAACCCGCTTTGACATAGTCTTGTTGGCGAGGGTCGTCTAGGTATTTGCAACCGGTAGGGCCGCGTACAGCTAAGCGTCCGACAGTGCCGGGTGGTACGGGATGCATGTCTTCATCCACGACCTGCGCGGTGTAGCCTGGCACCACCTGACCAATGCAGCCGGCCCGAACTTTGTCGCCCCCGCTGGAGATATAGATGTGGATCATCTCGGTACCCCCAATGCCGTCAGTGATCTCTTGCCCAGTGGCTTGTTTCCAAAGTTGACGTGTGGCATCGGGCAGTGCCTCACCGGCGGAGACCGCATGCTTCAAAGCGCTCAAGTCGTGGCTGGAAGCCAGTGCTGCCATCTGTCGATAAAACGTGGGCGCGGTGTAGCACTGTGTCGCTTGATACTGGGTCATGGTCTCAAGAAGCGATTGGGGCGTGTGTTTTTCGATCAACACTGTGGAGGCTGCGTAACGCAAAGCAAATGCCAATAAGCCGCCCAAGCCAAAAGTGAAAGCGATCGGCGGTGTGCCACACACCACATCGTTTTCGTTCATCTTCAACACATGGCGTGGAAACAAATCACACATGGCCAATACGTCACGGTGAAAGTGCATGGTACCTTTGGGTTTGCCTGTGGTGCCGCTGGTGAAAGCGATCAGACATACATCGTCGCGACTGGTGGGATGTGCTGAAAAATCACCACTGTGCTTGTGCATTCGTTGCTCCAAACCGTCAGCGGTTTCGCTACGGAACTGGACCATTTGTCGAAGCGCCGGGACATGATGTGCGTGTCCTGCGGTCATGCAATGTTCGAGTTCTTGTGCCAGCAAGCTATCGCAGATTGCAGCGCTGATGTGGCCTTTTTCAAGGACGGTCGCCAATTCACTGGAGCGTAGCAAAGGCATGGTGGGGACCGCAACCAAACCGGCTTTCATCGAGGCGAGCAAGCACGCCGCCATCATTGGGCTATTGCCGCCACGCAACAAGATGCGGTTGCCAGGGATAAGCCCCAAGTCCTGGGCCAACACGTTCGCAATGCGGTTGACATTGTCTTGCAGCTTGGCATAGGTCCAACTGAATTCACCACTCAGTGTGTCAATGTGTGTCACGCCATGCATCGCGATACGTTTGCCTTTGCCCTCGCGAACATGTTTATCCACCAATTCAACTGCTGCGTTGAGCGTGTTGGGGTATTTGAGCTCGGAGGAGTCTGCGATGATGACCGGCCATTGCTCTTTAGGAGGCAATCGATCGCGTGTGAAGGTGTCGAGATGACTGCTGGGAAGAAGTTCGTTCCAATCGTTCATGTCTGTCCCCGGGTTTTTAAAACGGTCGCAGGCGCATGCGCTTAGCGCTTAAGCACATCTTTGCCAATGATCAGTTGCTGCACTTCCGTGGCACCTTCGTAAATGCGCAACGCACGGATTTCTCGGTACAGCGATTCCATGATGTGTCCTTTGCGAACCCCCATACCGCCATGCATTTGCACAGCCATGTCGATGACCTGCTGAGCGCTTTCCGTAGCTGTCATCTTGGCCATTGCCGCTTCACGGGTGATGCGATGTCCTTGATCGCGCATCCAAGCTGCGCGATAAGTGAGCAGGGTGGCTGCATCCAGCGCCGTGGCAATCTGCGCGATCTTGGTTTGGGTGATCTGAAAGTCGCCCAAGCTTTGCCCAAACATTTGACGCGAACGGGCCCAAGCAATTGCCTCGTGCATTGCGCGTCGACCAAAACCCAATGCTGCAGCTGCCACCGAGGTGCGAAACACATCGAGCGTTGACATCGCCACTTTGAAGCCTTGTCCAGCGTCGCCAATGCGTTGTGCGGCCGAAACTTTGCATTGATCGAATTTCAGCGTCGCTAACGGGTGAGGTGCCAGTACATCAATGCGTTCATCGATGTGCAGGCCTGGCGAGTCTGCATCGACTATGAATGCGGTGATGCCTTTTGCGCCCGGTGCTTCGCCGGTGCGCGCAAACACCACGTAAAAATCAGCAATGCCGCCGTTCGAGATCCAAGTTTTGTGACCATTCAGGACATAGCCTCCTTCGGTCAGACTGGCGCTGCACTGCATGGCGGCCACGTCGGAGCCCGCTTGCGGCTCGCTCAATGCAAATGCGGAAAGCGCATCGCCCGACACCACTCGCGGCAGATAGCGTTGTTTTTGTTCAGACGTGCCAAAAAGACTGATGGCGCCTGTGCCTAAGCCTTGCATGGCAAAGGCAAAGTCAGACAAGCCGTTGTGAAATGCCAGTGTTTCGCGTATCAGGCAGAGCTTGCGTGTATCTATCAAGTCCGAGGACGCACCATAAGCCGTACCTGACACCGCATGCCGAAGCCAACCGCCGCTGCCCAGCAAGCCGACCAAGCGAATGCACTCTGCATCGACTGCATTGCGACTGTCGTCATGGTGGGTGTCTTTCAGATGGCTTTGACACCAGACATCGAGCTGCGCTTTGAATTCGCGATGGGTGGGGTCAAAGAATGGCCAGTCGAGTTCAGGCGGGTGATTGGACATGCTCAATCTCCTTTAAACACAGGTATTTGCTTGTCAACAAAGGCGTGATACGCGCGGTGAAAGTCGTTGGTGGCCATGCAGATGGCTTGGGCTTGCGCTTCGGCATCAATGGCCTCGTCGACGCCCATATTCCACTCTTGATGCAGCATTTTCTTGGTGATGCCATTGGCAAATGTTGGGCCTTTGGCGATGCTGGCGGCCATGGCTTGGGCCTCGGTCAACAAACTCTCTGATGCAAAGATACGGTTGTAAAAGCCCCAGCGCTCAGCTTCTTCGGCGCCCAGACCACGTCCGCTGTAAAGCAACTCGCTCGCGCGGCCTTGTCCGACGATGCGTGGCAAAAGCGCGCAGGCGCCCATATCGCAACCTGCCAAGCCTACTTTGTTGAATAAGAAATAAGTTTTGCTGCTGGGGCTGCCGTAGCGCAGATCGGAGGCCATTGCCAAAATTGCCCCAGCACCAGCACACACTCCGTCGATGGCGGCAATGATGGGTTGTGGACAAGCCCGCATCGCCTTGACCAAATCACCCGTCATGCGGGTAAAGGTCAACAAGCCTGGCATGTCCATTTTTGTCAGCGGGCCGATGATTTCGTGCACATCGCCGCCCGAACAGAAATTGCCGCCCGATCCTGTAAGGACCACTGCATGGATGTCGGGTGCATAGGCCAAGGCTCTGAAGAAGTCGCGGAGTTCGGCATACGAATCAAAGGACAAGGGGTTTTTACGCTCGGGACGATTCAGGCTGATCGTGGCCACGCCATCTTCAACCCTGAGCAAGAAATGCTCGGGCTTGTAGGCAGCCATGGGGGTGTTATGTCTAGGCAGTTGATGTGGCTGTCCAGGGAGATAGCGTGTCGTCATACGAACTCCTTGTGTTGTAAAGCTTGTCCAGCTTTGAGGGTGTTGAGTAATTCGTGCAGCTGTTTTTGTTGGCGTTCGCTCAAGGGTGACAGTAGTTCAACGACCCAGTCTTCATGCTCTTGGGCCATGGCGCTGAATATCTTGCGCCCTGACGCAGTGAGGCTGACGCGAAATGCGCGCCGATCACCGGGCTGGCTCTGACGCAGCACCAAGCGTTCTTGCTCCAGCTGATCGACGATGTTGGTGACATTGCCACCGGTGACCATCATGCGGCGCGACAACTCACTCATCGGCAGGCCTTTTGGCTCCCGTTCGAGTTGGGCCATCAAGTCGAATCGGGGCAGAGTGATTGCAAATTTTTCGCGAAGTCGCTGGCGAATCGTGTCCTCTATGCGGGTGGTGCAGGACAGCAAACGCAGCCACAGACGCAAAGAGGCATGGTGATCTGCATGAGCCCGAACTTCCATATCGGTCATCAGTGATGAGGCTTGTGCGGTTCTCATCCTGCCAGCTCCCCGCCGTCGATGGCCAACGCTTGTCCATTGATCGCATCGCTGCCCTTTGCGCACAACCAGAGTACGCTTTGCGCAACTTCTTGAGGCTGAACCAAACGCTGTTGGGGGTTGCGGGCAACCAGTGTTTGGCGAGCTTGATTCTCGGTCTGACCAGTCTTTTGGGTGATGTTTTCAATGGCGTTGCGCACGATATCGGTTTCGGTGTAACCCGGACAGAGTGCATTGACCGTAACGCCCTTGCCGGCGAGTTCAAGGGCGAGGGCTTTGGTCAAGCCGATGACGCCGTGTTTTGCAGCCACATATGCGCTGACGTAGGCATAGCCTTTGAGTCCTGCGGTGCTGGCGATGTTGATGATGCGCCCCGGTATCCCTTGATGCGCTGCTTGGAGCATCTCAGGCAGTACCGCCTGTATGCAGTGGTAGGTGCCGCTCAGATTCACATCGAGCATTTGCTGCCACAGCGTGACATCGGTTTTGCCAAAAGGTTGGCTCACGGCTTGTCCTGCGTTGTTCACCAGAATATGGATGGGCCCCAACTGTGCTTGCGCTAGTTCTACCGCAGCCTTAACGGACGCTGGTTGGGTTACGTTCATTGTCGCCAAACAAACCGACAGCTGAGGAATTTGTGCACGCATTTGTTCGGCCTGTGCTTCCAGACGTTCATGCGAACGCCCTGCAAGCGTGACTCGACAGTCTTGATGCGCTAGAGCGAGCGCAATGGCCGCGCCAATGCCGCTGCCGGCGCCCGTGATCAGGGCATGACGTTGAGGAGGTGCTTGTATGTCAGACATCGGTGAGGCTCGCGTTACGATATCCAGCTTGACGGGCTTGCTCGATTTGTCCGACCATTTGCGCTTTGTCACGCGAGAAATTGGCTTCTAATTGGCCCTTGCCAGAGCGATACGGTTGGGGCCAAGCGATGCCGCTAAATCCAATGCGTGCAGCCTCGGTCAACGTCCATGCCGGGTTGGCTAGATGTGGACGCGCAATGGCACATAAATCAGCACGCCCCGCTGCGATGATGCTGTTGACGTGGTCGGCCTCGCTGATCGCGCCGACTGCGATGGTGCTGATCCCCGCCTCTTGGCGAATGCGGTCAGCAAAGGGGGTTTGGAACATGCGGCCAAAGGTCGGCGTTTCTTTTTTGCTGACTTGACCTGACGAGCAGTCGATCAGATCTGCGCCTGCAGCCTTGAAGGCGCGGGCGATATCGACCGCATCTTTCGGGGTGATGCCGCCCTCAACCCAATCATGTGCCGAGATGCGCACCGACATCGGCAGATGCTCGGGCCATGAGGCGCGTACTGCTGTGAATACCTCCAGCGGGTAGCGCAGACGGTTGGCCAGCGAGCCACCGTAATCGTCCTCTCGTTGGTTGGTGAGTGGCGAAATAAATGACGACAACAAATAGCCGTGCGCGCAATGCAGCTCGAGCCAATCAAATCCAGCTTGCGCAGCGCGCTGCGTGGCGGCGACAAAGTCGGCCTTGACACGGTCCATGTCCTCACGCGTCATCGCGCGTGACCAAGCGCTTTCACCTTCGAGGTATTGCTGGGGCGATGCGGAGATCAATGGCCATGCGGGCTCGCTGTCCTCTGGGGTCAGGGGTTTGTCAATGCCGTCCCACGCGCGACGCGTGGCGCCTTTCGCGCCGGCATGTCCGATCTGAACCGCCATCTTGGCATCGCTGTGAATGTGAACCCATTGCGTGATACGGCGCCAAGCCTCTGTGTGTGCGTCGTTCCACAAGCCTGGGCAGCCGGGGGTGATGCGGGCATCAGGGCTGACGCAGGTCATTTCGGCAAACACTAGGGCCGCGCCACCCATCGCACGTGCGCCTAGATGCACCAGATGATAGTCCCCCGCGACGCCATGTTCTGAGCTGTACTGCGCCATGGGCGAGACAACGACACGATTTTTCAAGGTGACCGAGCGCACAGCCAGCGGCGTGAACATCGGTGGCGTCGGCATTGCGCTGGGTTGGGCTCCTGCACGTTGGCTGAACCAGTGCTCGTAGCTTTCTATCCATCCCCTGTCACGCAAGCGAAGGTTTTCGTGGCCTATTCGTTGGCTGCGCGTGAGCATGGAGTACATGAATTGTTCAGGCTCAAACTGATCGCAGTAGCGTTCACCGCATACCTCAAACCATTCCATCGCATTCCATGCTGCGTTTTGCAAACGCAAGGTTTCGATGCGACGAGCCTCTTGGTAGTGCTTTAAAACTTGACTGAGTTGGGACGCATCGTCACCGTGATCGCGGAATTGGCGTACCAATTCGATCGCATCCTCTAAGGCAAGTTTGGTGCCAGAGCCGATTGCAAAGTGGGCGGTGTGGACGGCATCACCCATCAGTACAACATGGCTGCCCTGGCTGTTTTTCAACCACCACTGATCGCACACCACGCGTTGGAAATTCAACCAAGCTGAGCCCCGCAGGTGGCGGGCATTTGTCATCAGTTTGTGACCTTGCAGGTTGTCGGCAAATAGTTGTTCGCAGAAGTCAATGGATTGCTGTTGGTCTGCCCTGTCTAGGCCGTGTGCCAGCCAGATGTGCTCTGGGCACTCTACGATGAACGTGGAAGTGTTTTCGTCGAACTTGTAGATGTGCGCTTGAAACCAGCCGTGTTCGGTTTTACGGAAGTCGAACGTGAAGGCGTCATAAAGGCGGTTGGTGCCGAGCCAGATGTAACGGTTGGGACGTACCACGATGTCGGGTTTGAATACCTCATGGTATTTGTTGCGGATGCTGGAGTTGATGCCGTCGCTGGCAATCACCAAATCTGCATCGGGATAGGTCTCGTCGGTATCTGACTCACGCTCAAACAACAAATTGACGCCGAGTGTCTCGCAGCGCTGCTGCAGGATATTGAGCAAGCGCTTGCGGCCAATCCCTACAAAACCATGTCCGCCAGAGCGGATGCGCTTGCCTTTGAACAGCAGTTCAATATCGTCCCAGTGGTTGAAGGCTTTTTGGATCTCATTTGCAGTTTGCACATCCCAAAGTCGCATATTGTCCATGGTGGCATCGGAGAACACCACGCCCCAGCCAAACGTGTCGTAGGGTTTATTTCGTTCGACAACAGTGACGTCATGGATCGGATTGAGTTTTTTCATCAGCAGTCCGAAATACAGACCTGCGGGTCCTCCTCCGATGCAAACAATTTTCATGGCAAATCCTATTCAAATGCTTTAATTCTGAAATGTTTAAGTTTCAATCAATTGTGAGGATGCGGGAGGAGATGGTCATTGGTGCTTACCCTTGACCTTCAAACCACGGTGAGGCGAATGGCCGCAAGCTTCTAGTTCCAGCAATTCACCATTTGGCACATGGTGTTGAATATTTCGAATCTGAGCCAAAATGCTGTATTCGTCATTAAGTCCCTAGACTGCAAGCACAGGGCAGGTGATGGTGGAGAGTTCTTCTTGACTTGGGAGGTGGCGTGGGCTTGACCTGTGCTTGCGATGTGGCCTTGGTGGCTGAAAACGTCAGCGTTGCGGTGAGTGAAGCCAAATTTGGCACCTGTGTCTGATGAAGTTCTTACTGCAAGTACCACTGCTCGCGTGCGAGGTGCAGAAGAGGCTCGTGAAGGCCTCGCCATTTTATTGGGTAAGCGTCCCCCAAAATGGATACCATCCTAAAGAGACTCTAACTGACATTTCGATGAACACACTCAACTTACACCAAGCTCCCGTTCTGGTGGTGGGGGCGGGCATCATGGGCATCGGAATTGCTCAAGTTGCTGCGCAATCAGGCCATCACGTGTTGGTTTACGACTCGCGTGACGAAGCCGCCGCACTAGCCAAACTCAAACTTGCTGAAAGCTTGGCTACGCTAGTAGCTAAAAATAAGATGACGACAGAAGCTGTACAGACTCTTTTGTCACGCATCACGCCCGTGACACATCTCCGTGATGCCGCTCATGTGAGCCTTGTGGTGGAGGCAATTGTAGAAAACCTCTCCGTCAAACGCAGCTTGTTTCAAGAACTAGAGGCTTTGGTGGGTGAGCATTGCGTATTGGCTACCAATACCTCATCGCTGTCGGTGACCGCAATTGCCAATGGTTTGAAGTATCCCTCACGGGTGGTGGGAATGCACTTTTTCAACCCAGTGCCATTGATGAAGTTGGTTGAGGTGGTATCAGGTTTACAAACTGATGCCGCAGTGGCCCAGAGCATTTTTGATTTAGCTGGCGCATGGGGTAAAACTGCAGTTTATGCCCGCTCCACACCAGGTTTCATCGTCAACCGCATTGCACGACCTTTCTACGCGGAGAGCTTGGCCTTGCTTCAAGAGCAGGCGGCACGTCCTGAACAATTGGATTTGGTGTTACGCGGTGCTGGTTTTCGCATGGGGCCATGCGAGTTGATGGATCTCATTGGTCATGACACCAATTTTTTGGTCACGCAGTCCGTTTTTGAAGCTAATTTTTTTGACCGACGCTTCACACCCAGCTTGGTGCAACGTGAGTTGGTGGACGGAGGTTTGTTGGGGCGCAAAACAGGCCGAGGTTTTTATAGCTATCCCGGCGGTGCACCTGCACTGGATGATTCGCTGACGTTTACTTTGCCTGCAACTGCTCAATGGGTGCTGCATGGCAGCGGTGTTGTAGCCGACTGTTTAGCATCAGCCCTAAGTCGGTACCTTGGTAGTAAAACCCACTCACGGGTCCTTGGCAGTAACTGGATCGGCATCGAGGTGGAAGATTTACAGTTGCATCTAACCGATGGTCGACCTGCTTGGCAAGTTGCGAAAGAAGCGGGTTTGAAAGAGGTGGTGGTATTTGATGAACTGCCAGCTGTTTCAGACGGTGCCTTAGCGTTTGCCTGTGCGGGCAGTGAGGCTGCTTCAGGAATTGCATCTGCGGTGCTGCACGCACTGGGCTATGCGCCTGTGCGGGTATCCGATACACCGGGTTTGGTGGTGGCGCGTACCTTAGCCATGCTGGTTAATGAAGCCGCCGATGCTGTGCTGCAAGGTGTTTGTACCCCTGAGGGAGCCAACGCTGCCATGAAGCTGGGTGTGAATTACCCTGCGGGTCCTTTTGATTGGTTGGATCGAATGGGACGTACCCGCGTTTTGGCTGTTTTAAATGCATTGGATGCTTGCTACCGAGGCGAGCGCTACCGGGTCAGCCCTTGGTTGCAACGTCCTGTTTGAATAGGAGTGGCTGATGAAGTTTGCTGATTTTCAAACAGGTCAAGTACTAGCTGCTGGTCCCTATGTGTTGAGCGAGATCGAAGTTTTGGATTTTGCGAAGAAATGGGATCCACAGTGGTTTCATACCGACCCTGAAGCGGCGGCAAGAGGACCGTTTGAAGGTTTGATTGCCAGTGGCTGGCACACCTGCTGCATCTCCATGCGCTTGGCGGCCGATACATTTTTGGCAGGTTCAGAGTCGTATGCCTCCCCAGGCTTGGCTTACATAAAGTGGCTCCACCCGGTAAGACCCGGAGATGTGTTGCGCTTGAGTGCGACCGTGCTGGAGACCCGTATTTCACGAACTAACCCCAGCCTTGGCATTTTGCGTTGGCGCTGGCAGTTGCACAACGCCATTGATATTGAAGTGCTGGACCTAGAAGCCACCGGTCTTTTCAAACTGAATTAAGACCCAGTGAATACGCCCGATGTGATTATTGGTAGAGAAAATCGTCTTTGATGGTGTGCTCCATTCGGCCAATAAGCCCACGGTGGTGTTCACCCAAGTGCAACTCCTGGTGCAGGCCTTGGCGGGCTCTGGATGACGCGGTTTTAGAGTTCCCTAAAGACTGCGAACAGCTTATTCTGTGTAACCCTAAAACGGGCACGACCCAAGCGCAGGTTCAAGCGGTGTATGAATGGTTGAAAGCAAAGTGGAGCTCCAAATGTTGAGACTATTGGCGTTGGTGATATTGCTGGCTTTGAGCACAGCCCAAGGATGGGCTCAGCGCATGTACGACTCCAGCGGTAGACCCATCGGCCGTGTGGAGGGTGAGCGTTATTACGACAGCTCTGGCCGTCCCATCGGGCGCGTGGAGGGCTACACCGTCTATGACGGATCGGGTAGACCACTGGGACGAATTGATGGGGATCGTGTCTACGATGCCTCAGGCCGACCCATCGGCCGCATTGAGGGTGAACGTCTTTACAGCGCCTCCGGTTCCCCCATGGGCCGCATCGATGGCGAAAGACTTTATGACGCCTCGGGTCGTCAAATAGCCAGAGCGGATGGTTTGAGGCGGATGCAGATGATTGTGTTTTTTTATTTCTTTATGTAACTTACCCGAGGAGAAGACCCGGCAACACTTTTGTACGTTTCTAAAGCAAACATCCTAACTAATGAGATTTATCAGTTCTCGACCCTATCTTCTTGGGTCGTTGTGAGGGTCCGCCCGCTTCTGCTGCGTCGAGGTCATGGAGGATGCGGCGCATCATCAGGCCGGGCTGGTCAGGGGCGAAGCGGATAGGAAATTCAACCACACGAGATTAAATGTAGCACCACCCTGGGGGTCACCACGCCACTGAACCAGGTCGCTTCGAGTCGTCGCTGAGGGCCCGGAGCCCGAGACTGTCCGACAACCTCCCTTATCAGCATTGCCAGGCACAGCCCTACCCCGCAGCGTTGGCAAAACCGCTGCCGCCATTGCTCACCAGCTGATGCTCTGATCGACCTCATCTTCCGGTTCCATTTGGACCACCAGCCGTTCAATCAGACTTCTTTTGATGCCTGGCGCGTTCTTTTTTCACATCTCTTATCTGCCAAAGTCCAAAAGCCAAAACCAAAACAAACAGCCCGAGCTCGATCCAAATTCCCATCAATCGCCTCCTCAGGTAATCCTAGGTTGACAAAGCTGCAAATCTAATTACATTTACATCAAAATGTGTAAATAAATGTTGACATTGCGGTTTGAGTCTTATCAAGACTTTAGCGGATGCCTAGATGGAGCACTTTAATGAGTCTTCTGGATCGGGCTGAAAAAGCCTTGCGGGTTCATTTTGATCAAGCCGTGGGTCTAGGTGCGCCGCCCCGATTGGTGCAGGCCATGCGGCACGCTGTGTTTTCAGGCGGGGCACGCATTCGACCGCAGCTCTGTTTGAGTGTGGCCATGGCCTGTGGCGACGATCAACCCAATTTATCGGATGCGGCGGCGGTATCGCTGGAGTTGATGCACTGCGCGTCTTTGGTTCACGACGACATGCCCGCTTTTGATGATGCCGACATTCGCCGCGGCCGCCCCACGGTGCACAAGCTGTATGGAGAGCCGCTTGCTTTATTGGCCGGTGATGCCTTGATTGTCATGGCCTATCAAGTGTTGGCTAATGCCTGCGCTGAGCACCCTATGCGCTTGGTGGGGTTGATGCAAAACCTTTGCGCCGGTGTAGGCTTACCGTATGGTATTGTAGCGGGTCAGGCTTGGGAGTGTGAGCCAACGGCCGATTTAAGCCAATACCAAAGAGCCAAAACTGGGGCGCTGTTTGTGGCTGCCACCTGCGCTGGGGCCTTGGCCTCAGCCAGCGACGCCCGACCTTGGATTGGCTTGGGCTCCAATCTGGGCGAGGCCTACCAAGTGGCCGATGACATTCGCGATGTGGTGATGCAGGCGGCCGAATTGGGCAAGCCCGCTGGTCAAGACCAATTGCACGATAGGCCTAGCGTGGCTCATCAGCTGGGTTTAGAAGGGGCGCTTTCGCATTTCAATAAGCTCATTGAGCAGGCGGTGGACAGTGTGCCTCCTTGCTCGTGCAAAGACATGCTCAAGCAATTGGTCCGTCTCGAGGCCGAGCGCTTGGTACCCCGTGCGGCCATCGAGGCCTCTGGCAAAACTGCTGTGCAACCTTCAATACGGCTGATTCAGGCAGAGGGGACCCGTGCAGCAACTTGACTTCACTCCTGCCGTAGCAAAGCACGGCGGTTCCTGGGGGTGGCTTGAAAAAATCCACGCCACCCTAGAGCGCTGGATGTCCGACCCTGCGGTGTACCGCTGGGCCATCAGCAACCCGCTCACACGCTGGGTCGCCCGCAGGCGGACCCAGCAACTCTACGACCTCATGGGTGGCTTTGTGCACACCCAAGTGCTGATCAGCTGTGTGCGACTCAATGTGTTTGCGTTGCTGCGCGTGACGCCCATGACCGTCAAAGACTTGGCTCATCAAGTGGAGATTCCTGCTGCCAGCCTGCAGCGGTTGGTGCTCTCTGCCATTGCCTTGGGGCTATTGGAGCACCGCAGTCAAGGGCGCGTGGGGCTCGGCCCATTGGGTGTGCCGGTGGCGACGCACGAGGGTGTGCGAGCCATGGTTGAACACAACCACCTGTTGTATTTGGATTTACAAGATCCGGTAGCCTTTTTGCGGGACGCTTGGCGGGGCGACATGGCGGACTACTGGCCCTATGCGCACGGCAAAGAGTCTCAGGCTCAAGTGCCGCAGGGCCAAGAGGCATTTTCACGCTATTCCGCCTTAATGGATGCCTCGCAAAACTTTGTAGTCAGTGAAATTTTGAGCAGCTACAACTTCAGTGACCACCAATGTGTGCTGGATGTGGGTGCGGGTAAGGGACGTTTTATCAGCCAACTTGCCCAGCAAGAGCGGCACCTCAAGATTCAGCTGTTTGATTTGGCGCCTGTGCTTCAGTTGGCTCAAGCAGGGCTTCAGGCGCAAGGTTTATCGAGCCGAGCCAGTTTTTATCCCGGCAGTTTCTTGAGCGATCCCCTGCCCAAAGGGGCTGACTTGATCACTTTGATTCGGGTCGCGCATGACCATTCGGACGCGGTGGTGCTGCAAATTTTGCGCAAGGCATTTGAGGCCTTGCCTTTAGGTGGTGCGGTCTTGATCGCGGAGCCCATGGCTCAAGAGCCTGGCCAGCCCCCCTTGGCGGATGCGTACTTCCATTACTACCTGTTGGCTATGGGGTCTGGACGCTTGCGCACCCCGAGTGAGTTGATGAATCTGATGGCCCAGAGTGGTTTGACACATATGGAGTTGCTGTTCAACCCCATGCCTATCCACGCGAGGGTGCTGATAGGACGGAAATCTAAGTGTTTACCCTAGGAAACACGTATCAATGTAAATATAAGTTGACGTTTAATAATGTAAGTTAAAAAATACACCGATGAATTCTCAAGCCGTCGTATTCAACAACCCCAAGCAGCTGTCCATGCAGGCGCTGGAATTGCCTCTCTTGAAGGACGGGCAAATTCAAGTCGAAGTCGCTTACAGCGGCATCAGCACAGGGACCGAGCGCCTGCTCTGGGATGGAAGCATGCCCGCTTTTCCCGGTATGGGCTATCCCTTGGTGCCCGGATACGAGACCGTGGGTAGGGTCAGTTACGCCTTGCCGCACGGCAAATACAAAGTGGGCGACTATGTTTTTGTGCCCGGCGCCAATTGTTTCAAAGGGGTGCGCAGCCTGTTTGGGGGGGCCGCCTCTGATTTGGTGGTGTCCCAAGACAAAGTGGTCAAGGTTGAAGAGTCGCTTAAAGAAAAGGCTGTGCTCTTGGCATTGGCGGCCACGGCCTACCATGCCGTTTCCAAAGGCGGTGTGGGTTCGCCGGGCATCACCCCTGATCTGATCGTCGGGCACGGTGTGATGGGGCGACTTTTGGCCCGCCTGGCCGTAGCCAGCGGAGAGCCGCCGCCCACCGTATGGGAAACACAAAGCGCACGCATGCATGGCGCTGAGGGTTATCAGGTCATCCATCCTGACGAAGACTCCCGCCGTGACTATCGGGCCATTTACGACGTCAGCGGCGATGCCAGTTTATTGAACCAACTGATTCAGAGGCTGCAACGCGGGGGAGAGGTGGTGTTGGCGGGTTTCTACACCAACGACCTCAGCTTTGCCTATGCGCCGGCCTTCATGCGCGAAGCCCAAATTCGCACTGCCGCTGAGTGGAGGCGTGCTGACCTGTTAGCCGTGACCGAGTTGGTGCACACCGGGCGACTCTCACTCGATGGCTTGATCACTCATACAAAAAGCCCCAGTCAAGCGCAGGGTGCGTATGACGTGGCATTCAACGATGCCCATTGCCTGAAGATGATTTTGGACTGGAGTGCAAACGCATGAACACATTGACTACTGAGCAACCCTTGAAATTTGTGGAAACGCTTCGCAAAGAAGCTGCCATGGAGCCCGAAGCCGTGGCAACGGGCGAGGTCACCAAAGAGACCCAAATCATTGCCATCTATGGCAAGGGGGGCATTGGCAAAAGTTTCACCCTAGCCAATCTGAGCTACATGATGGCGCAACAGGGTAAAAAAGTACTGCTCATCGGTTGCGACCCCAAAAGCGACACCACCAGCTTGTTGTTTGGCGGCAAAGCCTGCCCCACCATCATCGAGACGTCTTCACGCCTCAAGTTGGCAGGTCAAGCGGTGAGCATTGGCGATGTGTGCTTCAAGCGCGATGGCGTGTTTGCCATGGAGCTGGGGGGGCCCGAAGTGGGTAGGGGTTGTGGCGGCCGCGGCATCATTCACGGTTTTGAAACCCTGGAAAAACTGGGTTTCCACGATTGGGGCTTTGACTACGTTCTTCTCGACTTCTTGGGCGATGTGGTGTGCGGCGGCTTTGGCCTGCCCATTGCGCGCGATATGTGCCAAAAGGTCATTGTGGTGGGTAGTAATGACCTGCAGTCTCTTTATGTTGCCAACAACGTGTGCTCGGCGGTGGAGTACTTCCGCAAGCTGGGTGGCAACGTGGGCGTGGCGGGCATGGTCATCAACAAAGACGACGGCACCGGCGAGGCGCAAGCCTTTGCAGCCAACACAGGCATTCCGGTGCTGGCGGCTATTCCTGCACATGAAGACATTCGCCGCAAGAGCGCCAGCTACGAAATCATCGGTAAGCCCGATGGCGAGTGGGGTCTCTTGTTTGCGGAGTTGGCCAAAAATGTGGCCGAAGCGCCGCCCGTCAGGCCTAAGCCTCAAACCCAAGACCAGTTGCTGGGCTTGTTCAGTTCTGACATAACCGGACGCAACGTGGTCTTAGAGCCGGCCACCCTGTTTGATATGGTGGGCCGTACCGACATGGTCAAGCCTAGCCTCGAAGTGGTGTACGACGAGGCCTGAAGCCATGGCACGCACAATTCCTATCGTTTCTGAAACTCAGGCACCGGTGGCCTCATCATTGGCAGTACCCACTGCCCTAGAAGGTGACGGCATGGGTTGCCATGCCGGTGCATCAGCCATGGTAGCGGCCGCCAAAACCGCAGGTAAATCAGAAATCTTGCAGCAGTACGCGCAAGACTATCCACGCAATGAGGCAGCTGGCCCGCATGACCAACCCCAAAGTATGTGTCCGGCTTTCGGGTCTTTGCGGGTGGGTTTGCGTATGCGCCGCACCCAAACCATTTTGTCTGGCTCAGCGTGTTGTGTGTATGGCCTCACGTTCACCTCGCATTTTTATGGTGCGCGCCGCAGCGTGGGCTATGTGCCTTTCAACTCTGAAACCTTGGTTACCGGAAAGTTGTTTGAGGACATTCGTGAGGCGGTGCATGCCCAGGCTGACCCCAAAAAACTAGACGCCATTGTCATCATCAATCTGTGTGTGCCCACGGCCAGCGGTGTGCCCTTGCAACTGTTGCCCCAAGAAATCAATGGCGTACGCATCATCGGTATTGATGTCCCCGGATTTGGCGTGCCCACCCATGCAGAAGCCAAGGACGTGTTGTCCGGTGCCATGCTGCGTTATGCACGCAAGGAAATTCAAAGCGGTCCTGTGGCTGCGCCACGCAACGGTGTGAACCAGTTGCCTACGGTGGCTTTGCTCGGTGAAATGTTTCCGGCAGACCCCATTGGCATCGCCAATTTACTGTCACCCATGGGCCTAGCTGTTGGGCCTGCAGTACCCACCCGTGAGTGGCGTGAACTTTATGCAGCGTTTGACTGTGTCACGGTAGCGGCCATTCATCCTTTCTACACCGCCAGCATTCGCGAGTTTGTAGCCGCAGGCCGACCCATTGTGGGTTCTGCGCCCGTGGGAATGGACGGAACTCAAGAATGGTTGCAGGCCATCGGTAGCGCCAGTGGCATTGCCCAAGACAAAATTGACCATGCCCGCAATATTGCCAAATCCCAAATGGAAGGCTTGTTGGCCAGCAAGCCCATCAAAGGGCGCATCACCCTCAGCGGTTATGAAGGTTCCGAGCTGTTGGTGGGTCGCTTGCTGGTGGAGTGCGGTGCCGATTTGCGATACGTGGGCTCTGCATGCCCAGCCACCCCTTGGAACCAGTTGGACGCTGAATGGTTGCGCGCCCATGGGGTTCAGGTGCAGTTCCGTGCGTCTCTGGAACAAGACATGCAGGCCGTGCACGAATACAAGCCCCAATTGGCCATTGGCACCACTCCGATTGTTCAAAAAGCCAAGCAGCTGTCGATTCCGTCGCTTTATTTCACCAACCTGATTTCGGCTCGTCCCTTGATGGGTGTGGCCGGAGCTGGCTCTTTGGTTCAGGTCATTCAGTCGGCCTTGGGCAATCAGCACCGTTTTGATGCCATGAGCGACTTCTTTGGTACTGTGGGCAAGGGTTATGCCTCTGGTGTGTGGGAGTCGGTTCCGCAAGACCGGCCAGAGTTCAAGGCCGAAACCCGTCGCCAGCTTGAGCGCCTCATGAAAAAGCGCAAGGCCGAGGAGATGGGCGGATGAACTTCCTACTCGACCACGATCGCGCGGGCGGTTACTGGGGTGCCGTGTATGTGTTCACTGCCATCAAAGGCATGCAGGTGGTCATTGACGGCCCTGTGGGATGCGAAAACCTGCCTGTGACCTCGGTCTTGCATTACACCGATGGCTTGCCACCGCATGAGCTTCCCATTGTGGTCACGGGCTTGGCCGAAGAGCAGCTTGGCCGTGAAGGAACTGAAGGCGCCATGAAGCGCGCTCACGCCACGTTAGACCCAGACCTGCCTGCGGTGGTGGTCACGGGCTCTATTGCTGAAATGATTGGCGGTGGCGTCACGCCTGAGGGCACCAACATTCAGCGCTTTTTACCACGCACGATTGACGAAGACCAATGGCAGTGTGCCAACCGCGCCATGTTTTGGCTTTGGAGCGAATACGGTTTGCGTAAAGTGCCTGTTCGCAAGCCTGCCAGCGAGCGCGCTTCCGGCGAAAAGCCACGCGTCAACATCATTGGACCTTGCTACGGCACCTTCAATTCGCCCAGTGACTTGGCTGAAATTCGCCGCTTGGTTCAAGGCATTGGCGCAGAAGTCAATATGGTGTTTCCTTTGGGCAGCCATGTGGCCGATGTGTCACGCTTGGTGGAAGCAGATGTCAACATATGCATGTACCGGGAATTTGGCCGCATGCTGTGTGAGGCGCTAGAGCGTCCGTATTTGCAAGCCCCCATAGGCTTGCACAGCACCACCTTGTTTTTACGCAAGTTGGGCGAGTTGTTGGGCCTGGACCCTGAACCCTTTATTGAGCGCGAACGTCACACCACGCTCAAGCCCTTGTGGGACTTGTGGCGCTCTGTCACCCAGGACTTTTTCACTACTGCCAGCTTCGCGGTGGTGGCCACCGAAACCTACAGCCGTGGCATACGCCATTTCCTAGAGGTGGAAATGGGCTTGCCTTGCCGCTTTGCAGTCGGTCGATCAGCCGGGGTCAAAACCCATAACGAACAAGTCAGAGAACTCTGTCACACCAAGACGCCACTCATCATGTTTGGGAGCTTTAACGAGCGCATGTATCTGAGCGAAATGTCTAGTGCGGGTCCTATGCGGTCTGCATTTATTCCGGCCTCGTTTCCAGGAGCCGTGATACGTCGCCATACCGGCACCCCGTTTATGGGATACAGCGGGGCTACGTATTTGGTGCAAGAGGTCTGCAACGCCCTGTTTGATGCCTTGTTTCACATCCTGCCGCTGGGCACCGAGCTGGACAAGATTGAAGCGAGCCCGANNACCGAAATGGACAAAGTCGAAGCCACTCATGCACGTGGTGTTTCGGGTGTGTCTTCTGGCAACGCGGCTTGGCATACCGAGGCACAACACCTCATGCGTGAGTTGGTGGCGGCACAGCCCGTGCTGGTGCAAATATCCGCCGCCAAGCGCTTGCGAGATCAGGCCGAGCGCCGCGCGCGTGAAGCGGGTTCGGAAGAAGTGGCTACTGAGCATGTTCAAAGCGCAGGTCGCGAGTTGGGCATGGGAGTGACCGCTTGATTTACAGAATGTCGTGGCATGGCGCTGCGGATACCCAGGTTGCGCGGGTTGTGCGCATCGTTGGCCGCAAGGCCGTTTAGTGAAGGAGTACTCGTATGTCGAATCGGTCCTCTATATCCGGGTTGACGGACGATGAAGCCCAGGAGTTCCACCAGTACTACATGCAGGGCCTTGTTGGTTTCACAGCTGTTGCAGTGATAGCCCACATCCTGGTGTGGGCATGGCGTCCCTGGTTCTAAGTTGTTAGTCGAAGTTTGAAGGAGTAAACAGCATGTCTTACACGAATACTGATACAGATGTTCATCTGCGTGCAGATGAGACATATGCGTTTTGGACGATCTTCGTTCTGGCATTTGTCTTTCTATGGTTGTTTGCCGTTGCAGCCTCTGCAATTGGCATGCACTGGAGAACGATGTTGCCCGGCGCAGAAAACGCCAAAAGTTTGGTGTCCGGTGTGAGTACGTCTGTGCACACCTTCATGTCTTATCTCATTTAGGAGTCATTACTATGTGGCGCATTTGGAGACTTTATGACCCGTTACGGGCCATGGTAGTTCAAGGTATTTTTCTATTTGGTCTGGCAGCCATGATTCACCTCATTCTGCTAAGCACCAACAAGTTCAACTGGCTCGATGGCGCTAAGAAACCTGCTGCTGCAGTGTCTCAAAACGCACCGTTGCCAGCTGCAACACCTGCATCAAAGTCTTAATTGAGGCATTGATGAAGCTTGGCAAACAGGGGATTGGTTCACACCATGAAGCTGTTTGCCTGTTTTTTTAATTTCATCTCTATTCGTTTCACAGCAAGCAGCTGGAGGGTGCCCATATGGCCATGCTAAATTTTGAAAAGAAGTACAGAGTGCGAGGCGGCACTTTGTTAGGCGGTGACCTTTTTGATTTTTGGGTCGGCCCTTTTTACGTCGGATTTTTCGGCGTCACCACTTTATTTTTCTCGTTCTTAGGAACTGCCATGATTTTGTGGGGCGCCTCTCAGGGGCCCACTTGGAATCTGTGGCAAATCAGTATTGCGCCGCCCGACCTGTCCTACGGTTTGCGCTTTGCCCCCCTAATGGAAGGCGGTCTATGGCAGCTTATCACGGTGTGTGCCATTGGCGCCTTTGGGTCGTGGATGCTCCGAGAGGTTGAAATCTGCCGCAAATTAGGTATGGGCTTTCATGTGCCCGCAGCTTTCGCTGTCGCCATATTGGCTTACGTTACCTTGGTGGTGGTACGTCCCGTGCTCATGGGTGCATGGGGGCATGGTTTCCCATACGGCATCTTCAGTCACTTGGATTGGGTGTCCAACGTAGGCTACCAATACCTGCACTTTCATTACAACCCCGCCCACATGCTGGCGGTGACCTTTTTCTTCACCACCACTTTAGCCTTATCCCTGCACGGTGCCTTGGTGCTGTCTTCCACCAACCCGGCACCAGGTCATACCGTTAGAACCCCTGAGCATGAAGACACCTTCTTCCGAGACATCATCGGCTACTCCGTGGGCACTTTGGGCATTCACCGTTTGGGATTGTTCTTGGCCTTGGCCGCCGTTTTGTTCAGTGCCTTGTGCATCGTCATCAGCGGTCCTTTCTGGACCCGTGGTTGGCCTGAGTGGTGGGGCTGGTGGCTCAACATGCCCATTTGGAAATAAGACAGGAGACTCCTATGGCTGAATATCAAAACATCTTCACGGTTGTGCAGGCGACCGGCCCTGTGCAGCATGGCGTCGAGCTTGGACATGGCAACAGTCCCCGCAGCGGTAAGCCTTTCTTAATCCATTTGTTTGGTCGTCTCGGTAATGCACAGCTGGGGCCTATTTACTTAGGAGGCTTGGGTTTAGCGTCTTTGATCTGTGGCGTGTTTGCCTTCACCATCATCGGCATGAACATGTTGGCCTCGGTCGATTGGAACCCGATTCAATTTGTTCGCCAATTGTTCTGGTTGGCTTTAGAACCGCCTGCCCCTGCTTATGGCTTGAGCATTCCGCCTATGAACCAGGGGGGATGGTTTTTGCTGACGGGTTTCTTCTTTACCGCTTCTGTATTTTTCTGGTGGGCGCGGGTGTACCGCAGAGCCCGTGAATTGGGAATGGGTACGCATGTGGCTTGGGCCTTTGCGGCTGCTATTTGGCTCATGCTGGTGTTGGGCTTGTTTCGCCCCATCTTGATGGGCTCATGGTCTGAGGCCGTTCCATACGGCATCTTCCCTCATCTGGACTGGACCGCAGCCTTTTCATTGCGCTACGGCAACTTGTTCTACAACCCCTTCCATGCCTTATCCATTGTGTTTTTGTATGGCTCTGCGTTGTTGTTTGCCATGCACGGCGCCACCATTTTGGCGGTCACCAAATACGGTGGTGAGCGTGAAATTGAACAGATTGTCGACCGTGGTACCGCCTCTGAGCGCGCGGCATTGTTTTGGCGTTGGACCATGGGCTTTAACGCCACCATGGAATCCATTCACCGTTGGGCATGGTGGTTCGCGGTGCTGTGTCCCTTAACAGGTGGCATAGGTATTCTGCTCACCGGCACGGTGGTAGACAACTGGTACCTGTGGGCTGTCAAGCATGGCGTCGCGCCCGCTTACCCCGCTGTATTTCCTGCTGTAGTGGATCCCGCCCTGATGACTGGAGTGAAACCATGAAACCTTTTCAAGGCCTTAAGGCCTCAAGTGGCGTACTGGCTGTTCTGGCCGTCTCTGCTGTCATGCTGTTGTCGGGCTGCGAACGACCTCCCATGGAGTCCGTGCAACACGGCTATAGGGGAACCGGGATGGTTCAGGTCTACAACCCTCGCATGGTAGAAGCGAGCCAAGACATTCACACCGCACCGGTCTCCTTGCCGCAAGCCCCTGGCGATGGCCCTTTGGCAGGCAAGGTCTATAAAAACGTTCAGGTCTTAGGCGACTTGAGCGTTTCGCAGTTTGCGCGCCATATGGTGGCCATTACCAGTTGGGTGGCGCCCAACGAAGGGTGTACCTACTGCCACAACCCCGCCAACTTTGCTGAAGACAGCAAGTACACCAAAGTGGTGGCGCGGCGCATGATTCAAATGACGCAGCATATCAACGCTGACTGGCAGCCGCACGTGGCTCAAACCGGTGTCACGTGCTACAGCTGTCACCGCGGTCAACCTGTGCCTGCACAAGTTTGGTTCAAAGAGCCAGACCAGCACCGCGGCGCAGACTTCATTGGCGAGCGTGCGGGTCAAAACTTGGCTGCCGAAAGTGTCAAGCTGGCATCGTTGCCCTCTGACCCCTTCACGCCATTTTTGCTTGGCGACTTGGATATTCGGGTGTCCGGCACTACGGCTTTGCCCAACAACAACCGCCACTCCATCAAGCAAGCCGAGTGGACCTACAGCCTCATGACCCACATGTCCTCATCATTGGGGGTGAACTGCACGTATTGCCATAACACCAACTCTTTTTCGAGCTGGGCGGGTAATCCGCCACAAAGGGTTAAGGCTTGGCATGGCATTCGTATGGCGCGAGACCTGAACAACGACTATATGGAGCCCTTGCAGCCTACCTTCCCTGCAGAGCGGTTGGGGCCATTAGGCGATACCGCCAAAATCAATTGTGGTACCTGTCACCAAGGCGCTTACAAACCTCTAAATGGTGCCCAAATGGCCAAGGACTTTCCTGAGCTTTTGAAGTCTTCGGCCAAACGTGATGTTGTTGCCAAAAGATGAGTTGAGTCTTGCCCTCCATTGAATCGCCCGCTACCCCCGTGCAAGGGGTGGTCGTGGCAGTTTTGGTGGACTTTAAACCGCAGCATCGTGCTTGGGGCTGGAGCAGACTGGTCAAAGGCCCTAGCGTCCTCAAAGGCCAGGCCGGCATGGTGTTTGCCAAAGTCATGGGCAGTGGACACGAGGGGGGGTTCAGCCTCAGGCCGAGTTCGAGTCATCAAGGGCTTATTGCGGTACTCGACAATTTAAGCCACGCCCGCGATTTTTTAAACAGCGAATTGGTGTGCGCTTACCGCGAGCATGCACATAGTTGCTGCCAGGCTCTGATGTCTGTGCAAAGCTCTCGTGGCGAATGGGACACACTGCCTTGGGTCACGACCCCAGAAGCCTGCCTTGAGGGTGCTTATGGATTGGAGGCGCCGGAAACCCCCAACTTGGTTGCCGCTTTAACCCGCGCCAGCATTCGCCCCGCCAGTGCGATGGCCTTTTGGAAGTACGCACCGGCGGCTCAAGATCAATTGCCACAAGCAGATGGTTGCGAACTGGCCATGGGTTTAGGCGAAGCACCCTTGGTGAGGCAATGCACCTTCAGCGTCTGGCGCAATTGGGAGGCCATGCACCTTTATGCAAGGCGGGGGGCACACCAGCGCGCCATAGAGGCCGCACACCGTCATTCATTTTTTTCTGAGTCCATGTTCACACGCATGCGGGTCTTGGAACTTCATGGTCAGTGGCAGCAACGTCAATATGCTTTCAGTGCCGCTCCAATCTCTCATGACTGACGAACACGTGGTAGTTGTGGGCGCAGGTATGGCCGGTTTGGTCAGTGCTCTGTTGCTGGCCGATGCGGGTTTCAAGGTTACGGTGATCGAAGCGTGCGAAAAACCTGGGGGCAAGATTCGGCAGCTTCAAGTGCTCGGCGCTGCCATTGACAGCGGGCCTACTGTATTCACCATGAGGCATATTTTTGAAGACATTTATGACCGAGTGGGCTTGAACTTTTCAGCCGAGCTTGAGCTGCATCGTTTGGACGTGATTGCCCGCCACGCTTGGGAGGATGGCTCCAAGCTCGACCTGTTTGCAGATCATGAGCGCACAGTGCATGCCGTTTCCGAGTTTGCAGGTGCCGCAGAAGCCCAGCGCTATGAAAAGTTTGCCGTTTTGATTAAAGAGTTGTTTGACACGCTTGAACACACCTACATGGGCAGCGCCCAACCCAGCTCTTTCAACCTGACCCGATCGCTGGGCTTTAAAGGTGTGGGGGTACTCAGAAAAATCGGGTTGTTTAAAAGTTTGTGGGACAGCCTAGGCAAGCAATTTTCTGACCCCAAACTGCGCCAGTTGTTTGCTCGATACGCCACCTACTGCGGCTCATCGCCATGGGAGGCACCCGCCACCTTGATGTTGATTGCCCAAGTCGAAATGGACGGAGTGTGGTCGGTCAAAGGGGGTATGCATGCCATTGCCCGCAACTTGATGGGCAACGCGTTGGCCAAAGGGGTAGAGTTTTGTTTCAACACCCGCTGCGAACGCATTGAAGTGCAAGGTGGCAAGGTCGTTGCCGTACAGGTGCATTCCACCTTAGGGCAATCGTCTGAAACCAGTCGCCGTTTGTCCACCGACCGGGTGGTGTTCAATGGCGATGCTGCTGCGCTGCGTCAAGGCCTTATGGGTACCGAGGCGGTTACCGCAGTGTCTGCCCAAGCGCCCGAGCGCTCTTTGTCTGCCATCACTTGGTCCAGCTTCATCCCTACCGAGGGGTTTGAATTGGATCGGCACAATGTTTTTTTTCAGCAAAGTCACCATTACTACAGCGAATTTGGCGATATTTTCAAAGCCCATCAGTTGCCCAGCAAACCCACGGTTTACATATGTGCACAAGACCGTGGCGCCCATTCGGTGCCCCATGGTCCTGAGCGTTTGCTGTGTTTGGTCAATGCGCCCGCTGTGGGCGATACCCACACCTTAAGTCAAGAGGCGATACAAGCATGTCAACAGCAAAGTCTTTCCTTACTTCAACGCTGTGGCCTCAAGCTGCAGTTCAGCCCGCAAGACACGGTATGCACCACACCAGCACAATTTCACAAGCTGTTTCCGGCCACGGGCGGCGCGCTGTATGGCCAAGCCACTCACAGTTGGATGGCAGCCTTTGCACGTCCCTTGGCGCGCAGCGCCCTGAAGGGGCTCTATCTGGCGGGAGGGAGCATTCATCCGGGGCCGGGCGTGCCGATGGCCGCGCTCTCGGGACGCATGGCGGCCGAGGCCCTGGTGGCCGACCGCAGTTCGACCAAGCGGTTCCATCCGGTGGCTACTTATGGTGGTACCTCGACGCCCTAAGTGATGATGGCCAATGGGGCCTGACCATCATTGCCTTTGTGGGGAGTGTGTTTTCACCCTATTACGCCTGGGCGCGCCGCACGACGCGTCCACCCCAAGTGGTCGATCCTGAACACTACTGCTGTTTGAATGTGGCGCTCTACAGCAAAGCAGCTCCCCGTTGGGCCATGACCGAACGAGGGGCCTCACACTCCCACCGTACGGCAGATCGGTTTGTCATTGGGCCCAGCCAATTGGAGTGGGATGGGCAAGCGCTGCATATTCATATCAACGAAACGGCTGTACCCTGGCCCAGGCCCATAAAGGGGCGCGTCAGCGTTTTCCCCACACAGTTGTTTGACTTCAGCACACCCTTGGATGCTCAAGCCCGCCACCACTGGGGACCCATTGCACCTCATGCGCGGGTCGAGGTGCAATTGCAGCAGCCACAGCAGTCTTGGTCGGGACAAGGGTATTTGGATTCGAACGAAGGGACAGAGCCCATAGACCTGCCCTTTAAAGAGTGGGACTGGTCACGCAGTGTGCTACATGATGGCAGCGTGGCGGTGTTGTATGACGTACAAGCACATCAAGGTGCCGACCATTTGCTGGCATTGAAGTTTTGCCCAGATGGGCAGGTACTTTCATTTGACGCCCCACCTCGGCAAATCCTGCCCAGAACCGCTTGGGGCATGGCCCGCCGAATGCGTTCAGAGGGCCCCGTCAAGGTGCAGCACCAATTGGAAGATGCCCCTTTTTACCAGCGCTCGGTCATTCAAAGCCGTTTGTTGGGCGAGCCCGTGGTGAGCTTTCATGAAACGCTGCACACGGGGCGGCTGGTATTACCGGTGGTGCAGGCCATGCTGCCTTTTAGAATGCCCCGCCGGTCTTAAGTTCACCAACATCACAATGGGTATGCATTGATGTTCACTTCTATGGGTGTCTTGGCGCTTGTGTTGGCGGGCGCTATGGCGGGGCTTTGGACGCCCGATTTGGATAGAAATTTTCTTGAGAAGAAGTACGCCACACCCAACAGTCATTTTGTGGTGGTGCAGGGGCTGCGCATCCACTACCAGGACACCGGGCCCAAAGACGCCCCAGTGCTTTTGCTGTTGCATGGTTTTGGCTCCAGCCTTCAAACCTGGGACGTGTGGGCCCATACGCTTGAAAGCAAGTTCAGAGTCATCCGCCTCGATTTACCCGGGTTTGGCTTAACGGGCCCAAGCCCCGACCAAAAATACGCCGACCTTGATGATGTTCAAGCTATAGCTCGTTTTGTAGACCACCTGGGTCTTGCCAAGTTTTCTTTGTTGGGCCATTCCATGGGCGGAAAAATCGCTTGGAACTTTGCGGCCGCCTATCCTGAGCGGGTGAACAGATTGGTTTTGATGGCACCAGACGGCTATTCCAACCCTGAAGAGTTTGGATTTAAACCCTACGCTATGCCATCATTCATGAGCGTCATCAAATACTGCTTGCCTAAGTTCATGGTCAAAAAGTCCATTGAACCGGCCTTTTATGATGCCCATGAGTTGCATGAAGATTTGCTCAACCGCTACTTTGACATGCTCAGGGCCCCCGGTGTTCGGCAAGCCATCACCGATAGAGCCAACCAAACCATCAACACAGATCCAGCTGAGCGTTTGAAGCGCATCACCGCACCCACCCTGCTTTTATGGGGCCAAGCAGACCAAATGATTCCCAGCGACAACGCCAAGCGCTATGAGCTGGTATTACCCCAATACAAAACGGTGGTGCTGCCAAGGCAGGGCCATTTGATGCAGGAAGAGCGCCCTCAAGAGGCTATGCTTGAGGTGACCCAATTTTTGGAGTCTGCGCTTTAAAGAGAGGTCTTAAAGTGTGGTTTTGAAGGGCGAGAAGTTGGTGTGGGTGTCGTAGTAGTCCTCTTGCTCTTGACGTTTGAGGTAGCCCACGATCACGTAAGTTAAGGGCGTGGCCAGCACTTCCCAAGAGGTCTTGAGCACATACTGCACCAAGGCTACCGTCACCACTTGCTCTAGGGGCCAAATACCTGCAAAAGCAATCACATAAAACAAACTTGAGTCCACCATCTCTCCCGCGGCGGTGGAGCCAATGGTGCGCAACCACAGTTTTCGACCCTGAGTCCACACCTTGAGCTTGGCCAATACATAGGCATTGACAAAGCTGCCCATCCAGAAGGCGGTAATGGAGCCGGCCACAATTCGCCAAGTATTGCCAAACACCATCTCCAAGCCGCTTTGCAAAGACGAGTTGTATTCACCTGGAGCGGGAGTCAAAGACACCACCACGCTGGCCATAATGGCTGCAAAGAACAAGGCGCCAAAACCGCACCAAACCGCTCTGCGGTCATGAGCGTACCCATAGACCTCAGTCAAGATATCGCCAAAAAAATAAGAAATTGGAAAAAAGAGAATGCCAGCACCAAACACTACTTGGCCTATCAAAGGCAAGTCCACCTGAGCCACCTTACCTGCGCCAATCAGGTTGGAGCAGAGCAGGACCGTCACAAAGGCGGCCAAAATGAAGTCGTAGTAGCGGTAGCTTCTTCTAGGCAAATGGATGGTCCGAGTTGTTTGTTTTAAGGGTTGACCATGCGATTGACACAACTAGGATCGAAATCCTTGCTGCCCTGTGCTCCTGATAAGGTCCCTATAGGACCATCTACATAGCCGCCAACCATGCAGCGTACTCCAAAACCTGCATTAGGTTGTCCGAGTGCAGTTTGATTAGGACCATCTTGGCGCGGCTCGCTTTTAAAGTTGACGCCTCCCATGAAACTGGTCGTAATTGCATCGCCGCCATTCGCATTGATGAGGTTGCCAATGACATCTGCTTGAGCACTGCGGTGAACGGCTATGCCACTATCTTTGTTGCCACTGATGGTGTTGCCCACAATCCAGGCGCCAGAGGAGCGTTCGATATTGATGCCTGGGCCGCCATTGTTTCGGATGGTGTTGGGTGACAAAGTGGGGACACGAGGAATGAATACCCCTATGTAAGCGTAAGAGGCCCCCGTTATATCGATTCCAATGCTGCCGTTGTCTTCAACCCTGGTATTGAGGATCCGCGCAATGCTGCCCTTGTCGATGTGGATGCCGCGCCCCGAGTTCTTGATGACGACATTGCCATCGATCACGGCCGATGCGGGGCCAGAGAGATGAATGCCATCTAGACCACCCGTTACGGTAAAGCCCTTCATGGTGATTTCCTTGGCGCGAACGTACACGGCGTGTGGGGAAGCTGTGGGACCTCCTGGGTGATGAATCGTCGTTTTCTTTTGACCGTCTAGGGTAACCCGCACAATTTCAGGAGCCACATTGACATGCTCTTTGCAGTTGCCGCTCACCAGCATGATGTCACCCGGTTTGATGTTGATTAAGGCCGCAGTCATGGTTTGTCCCGCATCACAGTCGACGTTCAGGGTCGCGGCAATGGTGGGGCCGCCAGATAGGCAAAGACCAAGTAATAGACCCGCCCCGCATTTATGGATGGGAATACTGGGTTTCATTTCGCACCTACCTTTCTTAAGTAGCGCACTAGATGAGGCGCATTGTGTGAATCCTAAGTGTCGGAAATGAGTGCAACAACAGGTATTACCCTAGCCATCTAGATTTGCTGATCCACCAAGTGTTTACCCCTATTTAATGATTTTCAAAATTATTTTAAAAATGTAAAAAATGATTGAGGTATAAGTTATGAATAAACACAGCTTCATAAATCGATTTATGGTCAAATTTATCGTAGTTGTGGCTGCACTAATACTCT
Source organism: Hylemonella sp. UBA2468 (assembly GCA_002342165.1). Taxonomy (GTDB): domain Bacteria; phylum Pseudomonadota; class Gammaproteobacteria; order Burkholderiales; family Burkholderiaceae_C; genus Hylemonella. The sequence goes on along the minus strand of DDPM01000004.1, from coordinate 21,724 downwards.
GGAGCCATTCAGCTTGGGCGCAAACATGGCCAGTAAAGCCTGTGAAAATCGTGGTTCCATATCCAGCCGGGGGTGGCACGGACATAATGGCTCGGTTTTTGGCGCAAAAGTTTTCTGATATGTGGGGGCAGCCTGTTGTCGTAGAAAACAAAGGAGGTGCGGGGGGAAATATCGGAGCAGATCAGGTTGCCAGATCAGCTCCTGATGGATATACCCTGGTGATGATGCCAAGTAACCTTTCGATCAATCCCTCATTATTTGACAAAACCCCATGGGATCCATTAAAAGACTTTGCTCCTATTGGAACGGTTGCTTCATCCCCCATCATGATTGGAGTAAGTGCGGGCGTGCCTGCTAATTCAATTCGCGAGCTTATTTCATTAGCAAAAGCCAAGCCTGGCAGCCTTAACTATATTTCATGTGGCGGTGGTTCACCTCAGCATATTGCTGGTGAGTTATTCAATTCTATGGCTGGTGTTCAGATGCAGCATGTACCTTACAAAGGATGTGGTGCTGCAATACCTGATGCTGTGGCAGGCGTTGTTCAGGTTTTGTTTACAACCGTTGCCAATATGAATCCACATATTAAAACTGGTCGCTTGAAGGGTTTTGCAGTTGCAGGTGCCAAACGCAGCGACTTGGTTCCAGAGCTTCCAACTGTTGCAGAGGCAGGTTTAGCGGGCTACAACTTTGATGTTTGGTTTGGTTTGCTTGCGCCTGCCAAAACACCACGTGAAATCATTTTCAAAATCAATCAAGATATCAATTCTTTATTGTCGCAGCAAGATGTTAAGAGTCGTCTTCAGGGACAGTTTTTTGACGTGATGCCGGGTACTCCAGAGCAGTTTGCTGCTTTGATTGAAAAAGATTTTGTCAGATTTGGGAAAATCATTCGAGACGTTGGCATCAAGCCTGATTGATTATTGGAGTATGGCGCATAAAATTTTTGACTTATCTGAAAGGGTGGTCATAGTCACAGGGGGTGCTTCTGGAATAGGGCGGATCTACTGTGAAGCGCTGGCTTCTTGCGGCGCAAAGCCAGTAATTGCCGACCAAAATGAAATGCTTGCTCAACAGGTTTCATCAGACTTGAAAGCATGTGGAAGAAATGCGCTGGGTTTAGGCTGCGATGTTTCAAATTCAGACTCAGTTCAAGCCATGGTGGCTGCCGTCATCAAGAATTTTGGGTCTGTTCATGGTCTTGTGAACAACGCAGCCCTTATGAGCTCTTTACCCCGTGGCCCATGGTATGAAATAGAGCCGTCAGACTGGGATCGCGTGATGGAGGTCAATTTACGAGGTCTATTTTTGTGCAGTAGAGCGGTATACCCACATATGAAACATAGTGGGAGTGGTCGAATCATCAATATTTCTTCTAACCGTATTTGGGATGGCACGCCGAATCGCCTGCATTACACAACCTCAAAGGCGGGCGTCGTTGGTTTTACTCGTGCACTTTCTCGTGAAATTGGTGATGACAACATCACGGTAAACGCCATCACGCCTGGATTTACCTCAAGTGAAGGGCAAATCCAATCTAGCGACCCAGCTTATATTGCCAAAATGCAGGAGTTAAATAGTCGTAAAGCATTAAAGCGTACACAAATTCCAGAGGATCTGGTGGGGGCGCTTCTCTTTTTATTGTCGGATGCAAGTAGTTATATAACTGGCCAGACTATCAATGTGGATGGTGGTGCAATGATGCATTAATAAGCTAATAATAGATTGGAGTGATCATATGGGATATGCGAATATTGCTGATATTCAAATTAGGTCTGTTTCAGCTGCACTTGGTATGGAGGTTTGTGGGGTTGACTTGTCAGAGCCACTAGATTCTGAAACATTCAATCGTATTCAGCAGGCATGGTATGAAGGGCTGATTCTTTTAATTCGTGGACAACGTTTGGAGGAAGAAGAGCAAGTCAGGTTTTGTGAGAAGTTTGGTACTCTTGGTAGCGTTTTGAATAAGCATACTGGGGGAGGCAGGCATCCATCTGTCATGTATATATCTAATATCAAAGAAAATGGGGTGCTGATTGGTGCATTACCTGATGGTGAGATGTATTTTCACTCTGACCAATGTTATGTGGAAAAACCAGCTATGGCCACAATGCTTTATGCCATGGAAATTCCGAAAAAGGGTGGCGACACCATTTTTTCGAATATGTACAAAGCCTACGAAACATTACCACCTGAGCTCAAAATCAAACTTAATGGACTGAAGGCCGTCAATGTATACGACTACGAAGCCAGCGGTACCAAACGAGGATCTAAAATTGCGGATGGCGTGAAACACTTTGCTCATCCAGTATTTCGTACACATCCGGTAACGAAGCGAAAGGCGCTTTACGTGAACCGTTTGATGACCGATCACATTGTAGGTTTACCTCTTGATGAGAGCAGCGACATATTGAATTTCCTGTTTGATCATGCTGAGCAGTCTGAATTTATTTATGCTCATAAGTGGACCGTGGGAGATATCATTATTTGGGATAACAGATGCACTCTTCATGCTCGAAGTGACTTTGATGCGAGCGAAAGAAGAAAGCTTAGACGTATCACCGTATTGGGTGAAAAGCCCTTTTGTGAACCTGTTTAATATAGGTAAATTTAGTTTGAAAACTCATGCACTTTAAGTATTTACACCTATAGCTTGTTATATTTTATTGATTAAATATCAATGGTTATTTCTAAGTGACCATTAATTATTTTATGGCTGATAATTTTAGGTTTAATTTTTCTCATCAATAAATTAAGCCAAACTTAAATGAAAATATGGAGTCCCCTTGAATACTTGCAATAATTTGTGTTTTATATATAACTTTATTCCTCGCCTATGTGCAGTTCTTTTTTTGTTTTTATCGCTCTTGGCTTCTGCCGTAGCTCAGGTGGGAGGTAGTTGGTCGGACAAGCCGATTAAAATTTTTGCAACAAGTCCGCCCGGCGGAACTATTGACTTGTTGGCTCGTATTGTAGCCTCCGAATGTTCTCAGTCAACAGGGAAATCATTTATTGTTGAAAATCGGGCTGGAGCTAACGGTAATATTGCAGCCAATACAGTTGTGCAAAGTCCTCCTGATGGTCATCAATGGTTTGTTACATTGCCAGGTGTATTTGCAATAAATAGGCATTTATTTAAAAGTATGCCGTTTGATCCTGATAGGGATATTCTTCCAGTTGCTATGCTTGCGCAATCACCACTAATCTTGCTTATCAATAACTCGGTTCCCCCTCAAAATTTTCCTGATTTTCTTAAATGGGTAAAATCCAACCCGGGTAAGTTGTCCTACTCATCTGCTGGAATTGGAACAACGGGCCACCTTGGTATGGAGTTGTTAAAGCAAATGGCGGGGCTTGACATTCTTCATGTGCCCTACAAAGGTACCGCGGCGGCTACAACTGACCTTATCTCAGGGCAGGTTCAAATGACGTTTGACAACACCACAAACGCTCTACCTCATATTCGATCTGGTGCCGTACGCGGGATAGCTGTTGGTCAAAAGCTTAGAATTGAAAGTAATCCTGACTTGCCTACGATTCATGAGGCAGGCGTGCCTAATTTTGAGGTCATACCTTGGTTCGCGATCGGAACGCGTACTGGGGTAGCTAAGGAAATTGTGGACAAAGTTCATGCTTGTGCTAGTGCTTCTGTAATAAAACCTGAGAACCAAAAACGTTTCTCAAATGCCGGAGTCATTCCTCAACCCATGTCTCAACTTGCCTTTGCCAACTATGTTCAAGTTGAGGCAGGTCGTTGGGGGGATATAGTGCGAAAGTCAGGCGCAACAGCCGACTAACCTTGCCATGCAACATGCCAAGATGTTTTTTTAACTTAAATTGAAATGGAAATTGATATGACATCAACAGTTGATGTATCTAAAGAAGCACCTAAATTACGCCACGTGGCGATTTTGGTTCCTGACCCTGAAGCCTCTGCAGTTTTTTTTGAATCTGCTTTCGGAATGAGGCGCGTAGGCAATGCAAGGCGAGGTATCTATGTGTCTGATGGTGTTATGAATGTGGCCTTACTTCGCGTGAATCCGGAGAAAGGTGAAAAGGTTGGAGTCTTTCATTTTGGCATGTGGGTTGATGATTTGGATGCCGCAGATGCACAAGTCAAAGCCGCAGGAGCAACTTATTTGACAGGTAAACCAGAATCACCCAACTCCTACTACGAAGCCAAATACCGCGACCCCAATGGCATTGTTTTTGATATGACCCATACAGGTTGGGCTGGGGCGGTTAAAGAACCTGGCACTTCTGCTGTTGAGAACGGAACCGTTTTATCAGCTCACAACTGACTTATATGGATAACTCTAATCGGGTCATTGTCGTAGGTGCGGGTCCTGTGGGTCTTTGTTTGACCCTAGCCCTCACTCAGGCGGGTCTGGCCGTCACGCTTCTTGAATCCCGCACGGATGAGAACTTTCTGGATCAAGTACCCCGCGCGGGAACGAATCATCCAGCTACTCTTGAGATGTACGAGCGCATCGGCCTGTACAAGCGGATTGAGCCAAGAGGCATGATTGCGCCAATTGTTCACTACTGGGAGAGACAGGGACCACAGCTCATTGCTGAATTTGATCATGCACTCCTTAAAGAGGACACATCATTTCCATATGTCTTGCAGTGTGAACGAATCAAAATCGTTGAGGAAGCCTTGTCTATGGCAAAGGATGATCCAAATTGCGATTTACGCATGGGTACGACCTTCGAATCTTTTGAGCAGAAATCAGACGGCGTTGTGGCTGTAGTTACAAATTCAGATGGCGAACAAGATCGTATTTACGGGAGATTCTTGGTTAGCGCAGAGGGTGCACGAAGCTTAATTCGTAATCAATTAGGAATTGAGTTCGAAGGTTTCACATACCCTGACCGTACGCTAAATATTGAAGTTGCGTACGACTTTTCACGTCATGGCTATGCCGACAGAAATTACATCTCAGACCCCGAAGAGTGGTCCAATCTCTTTCAGTGGCCCGGCCCGCCAAAGCGCTGGCGTGTTCATTTTCCGACTCCTCCTGATTCAGACCCTGAGACATTGCTTTCACCTGAGGCGCTACAAAAAAAATTACAGGCCTTCATGCAAACAGATCAAGAGTTTGATATCCATGGGTCAAATCTTTACACGGTTCATCAAAGAGTTGCAAAGACTTTTCGCATGGGCAACGTGCTGCTAGCTGGAGATGCGGCTCACGTGAACAGTCCAATTGGCGGCATGGGTATGAACAGCGGTATTCATGATGCTTTTAACCTTGCCGATAAGTTGATTGGCATCGAGCGTGGAGAAATGGACACTGACGTGCTGGATCGGTATGACCGACAAAGGCGAACAATTGCTGTGGAGCATACGCAAGCTCAGACCATTCGAAATAAAAAACTGCTCATGGAAAAAGATCCAGTAGTAAGACGTCAAAATCAAGATCAGCTTCGCAAAACTGCATCAGATCCTAAACTTGCTCGTGACTTTATGTTGCGTGCATCACTAATCAACAGCGTTCGACAGGCAGAGCAAATCGAATAGTCCTCTGGGTTCTATGAACAAATTGACCAACCAATTTGATGTGGAGGATGTCGTTTATCTTGAAATTGATGGCTGTCAGTTGCTTGCACGTCTGTACAAACCATCGTTAGATTCTTCAAGGGGGCCTTACCTAACTCCAGCAGTTGTGTCTATTCACGGTGGACGATGGTGCGATGAGTCACGTCTGACAAATGAGGTTATTGACAGTCATCTTGCAGCCAATGGCGTATTTGTCATGGCAATTGATTTTCGTATGCCTCCAAAGGTTAAGTTTCCTCTGCCTGTTTCAGACATCAACTATGCGATTCGTTGGTTAAAGAAACACGCTCAAACGTTTGGTGTTGATTTAAAAAAGATCGGTGGCATAGGAACTTCCAGTGGAGGCCATCAGCTGCTTTTGAATGCACTAAGACCAAAGGATGAGTTGTATGCGTCACGGCCTCTTGACTGCGAATGCGATTTCGACGCCTCTCTTGCTTTTGCAATTGCGTGTTGGCCCGTTTCTGACCCGCTTGAACGTTACCTTTATGCCCTAGAAAAAAAGATGCAGCTTCATGTCGAATGCCACCATGCTTATTGGAAAGATGAGGCAGAGATGGCGACAGGAAGTCCGCAAAGAATTCTGGCTGAAGGTCATACATCTCACATGCCTCCACTGCTGCTCATACAAGGGACTGACGATACTGTTTTGTCTCCAGGCATGACGCAAAAGTTTGCCATGACTTATGAGGCTGCCGGTGGCAAAGTCACCTTGTGTGAGTTTATGGGGCAGACACATACGTTCATTACCAAGTTTCCTTTGCACGAAGCGTCGCTTAGAGCCTGCAGAGCGATTTCAAATTTTGCTTTTGCCTGTGGTGATGTGGGTGCTGAACTTGCGCTGTGAAGTGGTTGCAATTGATGAATTTTTAGCAAATTGGTGTACGCAGTTCATTTGAAATCTAATTGGAGAATGGTTTGGGATACACCGCAATTGAAAAGGTTCTAAGCCGAACGGCTTCAAGGCTGGGTGCTAGGGCTGGGGAGGTTGTATATCCGGTTCCAGACCTGATCATGATTCATGATGGAATCGTTCAAAGCAGCAAAGTGATGCTTGACAAAATTGGCATCCACCGACTTTCAACTCCAGAGAAAGTCATAATGGTCAGCGATCACGATGTACTCTACGGGAGTGCAAAAGCTGCTGAGCGAGGAGCTTTCAATCGAAAGGCCGCACGCGACTGGAAGGTAGGGCATTTTTTCGATGCCGGAGAGGGTGGTCATGGCCACATTTTCCCAATGGAAGACGGGCGTGTTTTACCGGGAATGTTCTATTTTGATAACGATACCCACGCCACGAACGCCGGAGCTGTTGGCGCCTTCGGGATGCGTCTGGGACTCGAAATTACCAGTGTTCTTGCAACAGGTACAACTTGGATTGAAATACCTCAATCTATAAGAATATTTTTAAGGGGGTTGTTGCAACCTGGTGTTCAAGCTCGTGATATAGGTTTTTATCTCTCAAGACTTATCAAGTCATGCACTTTGCCCATTAATTTAGATAACCGGGTGGTGGAGTTTGCTGGTGATTTGGAGCAATTTGGGCTGGGCGAGAGGGTGGCTTTGTGTAGTAGTCCAACGGAGATGCGTGCTGCTGGTGTATTTGTTCCGCCGTCAGAGAAAATTTTGAAGTATTGCAACTCGAAAGCTAAAACCTCATTTGCTCCTGTATTTAGCGACGACGATGCTGAATTTGAATCGCAACATGAAATTAATATTTCGAATCTTCAACCTCAAATAGCCCTTCCAGGTGGGGTAGGCAATTCAGTCGATATTTCAGAGGCGGTTGG
>DDPM01000004.1:14067-14348 GCA_002342165.1 Hylemonella sp. UBA2468 | reverse complement strand
GTTCCTGGTTCGCAAAGATCCATGCGCAAACTTGTAGAAGATGGGTTGATGCAAATTTTTGTTGAAGCTGGCGCTATGGTTTTGCCCCCCGGTTGTGGTCCTTGCAATGATGCTGTTGTGGGACCATTGGCGTCTGGAGAGTCTTCAATCTCAACGGCCACCAATAGCAACACTGGCAGATTTGGGGCAAGAGATGCCAGGCTCTATCTTGGAAGCCCATTAACTGTTGCGGCTTCTGCAGTAGCGGGGCATATCGTAGACCCTAGAAGCGTTGCCGCAGA
>DDPM01000004.1:1128-14042 GCA_002342165.1 Hylemonella sp. UBA2468 | reverse complement strand
TGCTAGGTCACGATGTACCACATGCAGATGGCGTTATTCCTCAGCGTTTTATCATTGACCGTGAGACTGATCCTGATGTTCTAAAGCATCACTTGTTCGAACTCACTGACCCCGGGTTTGCGAGTCGTTGCAAACCTGGAGACATCATTGTTGCGGGTCGCAATTTTGGTGTGGGCCAAAAAAGTACTGGCTATATCGCAATGAGAGCACTTGGTTTGGGGGTGATTTGCGAATCCATGCCCACCCAAGGCTACAGAGGTGCTATTTATGCAGGTCTTCGTGTTTTAGCTCATTGTCAGGGAGTGACTTCAATGTGCTCAAACGGTGATGACATCGAAGTCAATTTTTCTACTGGTTCATTTACAAACCATACGCGTGGACTCACAGCCAACTGGCGTCCCATGCCACAAAGTCTTCAAGATTTGGTTGCCAAAGGTGGGGGAGAGGCCTGGCTTAGTACATGGTGGGCCGAAAAAAATACTACGCTTGCTGTCCCACTCAGTGCAAAACCCGAGGCGCTTCCATAGCGTCACGGCGTTCGTGAGCGAGGCGCTCAAACAGCACCAGCATCCATTCAATTTTGTCGACCGCAGAACGGGCGTTGGCAACAGTGCTTGGTCTTGCCAGAGTCTTTTCAGAAGCTATATGAGCCATACACCCATCCACCAAATAGGCAATAGCATCCAGAGGTTTGGGCGGGTGTTCGGCGGGCTTGATCCAAGCGGCAGACAAATGAGATTGGCCCAGCAGTCTGAGCTTGGTGGGTGTGCCCACCACGGCCCTGTGGTCCACAGAGTTCAGACCATTGCGGCGAAGCTGATGACCGATTTCGGCGTAGATCAAACGTGCAGCCAAAATCGCAGGACGACAGTCTTTAGGCAAATCCGCAATGCCTGCACTGGCCTGCTCGTACAAGCGGTCGGCCTCAAGCAGTAAGCGGCTCACCACCGACTGAAGGGCAGGGGTGCACTCAGGTTGTTGCAGCCACTCTTGTGGGGTAATGCCCGCTTCTTGCAACCAAGCGTAGGGCAGATAGATGCGCCCTATGCGGGCGTCATCTCCCACATCTCGGGCAATGTTGGTCAGTTGCATGGCCACACCCAATTCGCAAGCCCTCGCCAAGGCCACGGGGTTTCGAATGCCCATGATCCAACACATCATGCCGCCCACCGTTCCAGCCACGCGGGCTGCGTAACTGTGCAGTTGCTCCAGGGTGTCGTAACGCCGACCCTCGGCATCCCATGCAAAACCTTCAAGCAAACCGTCCAATAACAAACGGGGCAGCTGGTACTGCTGCACCACCAAAGCCAAAGCTTGGTCTTCAATGGCCACGCTGGGTTGACCTTGGTACACCCGGTCGAGCCGATGGTGCAACAGTTTGAGACTTTGCTTCGGAGAATATTCCGCGCCGTCCACCAGATCGTCGGCAACACGGCAAAACGCATACAAGGCTACGGACGCAGCTCTCATGCGCTGAGGAAGCAGGCGGCTGGCTGCAAAAAATGTTTTCGAGCCCGCGCGCATCATGCCGACGCACGAATCCAAATCCAATTCCTGACCCGAGACGCTAGACGAAGGAATCGACATGAGGCACCACCGTTTCAAGCGCTTTGGCTGACATCAACACACCGGGCACACCCGCACCCGGGTGGGTGCCAGCGCCGACCATAAACAAACCTTGCACATCCTCACTGCGGTTGTGCGGTCTGAACCATGCGCTCTGAAGCAACAAGGGCTCCAATCCAAACCCTGCACCCTTAAAGGACCACAAGCGGTCATGAAAATCTTGCGGAGTGTTGACCTTAGAAGTCACAAGGTGCTGACTCAAATTCGGCAATACCGTGCGCTCCAACTCCGCGCAAATGGCGGTTCGGTAGGTTTCGGCATGCAGAGCCCAGTCGGTGCCGCTGTCCAGGTGCGGAACGGGGGAAAGCACGTAAAACGTGTCACATCCATCAGGCGCCAAAGCAGGGTCGGTGGCGGTGGGGCGGTGCAAATATAGGCTGAAGTCTTCAGACAAATGGTGTCGCTTGAAAATATCGCGCAGCAACTCTTTGTAGCGCGGCCCCAGAACCATCATGTGGTGGGGCACCTCAGGGTAGGTGCGGTTGGTGCCAAAGTACCACACAAACAAACCCATGGAATAGTGACCCTTGTCAATTTTGCGGTCAGTCCATTGGAGCCGATGTTCTGGGGCCACCAAATGTTTGTAGGTCCAAGCGGTATCAGCATTGGACACTACGATGTCGGCCGCTATAAATTCGCCATTGCTCAGGGTGACGCCTGTGGCACGACCTTTTTGAACTTCAATTCGGCTCACGGGCGCATTCAGACGAATGTCGACGCCGCGTTCCTGCAGCAGTTTCACCAGCCCTTTCACAATGGCGCCCGTGCCGCCCATGGCAGAGTGCACACCCCAAGTACGCTCCAAAGAATTGATCAATGCATACGCACATGTGACTGAAAACGGGTTGCCCCCAATAAGCAAGGGGTGAAAGCTCATCACAATGCGAAGTTTGTCGTTTTTGAGGTGCTTGGCCACCAGCGTATAGATGCTGCGCCATGCGCCCATGCGGGCAAAAGACGGAATGGCCTTAATGAGGTCTATTAAGGTGTCAAAGGCTATAGAGCCCAAACCCTCAAAACCCAAGCGTCTGCATCGCTCGGCGTCTTCTAAAAAACGGTGGTAGCCATCAATGTCCTCAGGGCTGAAGCGGGCCACTTCTTCCAGCATGGCTTGAGGGTCGCCGCTGTAATCAAAGTGTGTACCGTCATGAAACCGGATTCGATAAAACGGATCCATTGGGCGCAGATCTATGTCGTCCGCAAAGCGTTTGCCACAAAGGGTCCACAACTCCTCAAGTAAAAATGGCGCGGTGATGATGGTGGGGCCTGCATCAAAGGTAAAGCCGTCTTGCTCGTACACATAGGCACGGCCTCCTGGTTTGTCGAGCTTTTCAAGTACCTTGACGCTGTAGCCTTGAACGCTGAGGCGTATGGCAGCAGCCAAACCCCCAAAGCCGCTGCCAATCACCACCGCAATAGGTGCGGACTTAGGAAACGTCATGGCCAAGGGCACCGCTAAATAGTTGTAGGGAGTATGGGCATTCATGTGGAGGCATTCACTGGTTTAGTGCTCACCGTTTGACCCAGTGCCCAGCCCCAAAGCTTTTCCATGGGCCAGGGCACAACCATCATGGCGTGTTCTACGATGGCCAAGCCCAGCAAGCTGGCCAACAGCACCCAGCCGGTGGTGACTTCCACCAAGCCTTGCTGCGCACGCCATAACATCCAAGTCCAAGCCAGGCATGCTGCCAACATGGACAGCACAAACCATGGCGTCATGGAGCGAATTCGAAAGTAGCTGCCCAGGTACAACAAATGAGCGGGTAGGTACTGCGCACCGTTGTGGCGCACGCCAAAGTACAAGTTCAGTTTGGCGCTCAAGCGCATGCACCACAGCAAGGCAAAGGTGCACAGGGCCACGTGATTCGGCTGGTCTATTTGCATCAGACACAACAGTCCAAAGTTCAATAGCAGGGCCAGTTCATGGTGAATCACCACATCTATCGACTGCTTAAACCGTTGCAGTTCCGTGGCACCTGATTCCAGGGGGGTGGTTCTTGGACCCGTCAAGCGCCCCGTTAAAAACGCCAGCTCGTGCCAACCCCACATCACAATCACCGATCCAAAACCCAAGTAGGCATTGAACACACTGTTTTCGGACATGCTTTGCCATACCCCCCCAAAGCTCAAAGCCAACAGTACTGTCCAACCTGCCAAGCTGCGGTTGAAGGTGCTGGGGTGCAACCGGTCCAGCCACAGGATGACCCCGGTGCCCAACCACCAGCACCATAGGGCAAATCCTGCTGCAGCTAACGTTTCAAGAGTCATAGAAGGTTCATTACCAAGCAGGCTGCATTCGAATTTCGGACGTTAAGGGCTGGGACACCACCGGCAAGACGTACAAACGTCCAAATGTATAAAGGCCGCGCAAGGCTTGCCAGCCTTGAAGTACTTTGCCGACCACGCCGCCTCTCTGGCGTGCGGAATCAAAGGCTTGGGAGACTTCAAAGAGTTGAGTCAAGCCGGCCCTGAAGGCGGGATGGTCAATGTCCAGCGCAACAGGAAATACCTGCTTGGTGATCTCATTGGTCATGCGAAACACCGCGTAGTCGTATTCGGTGGAGTGCAAGCCCATGGCATCGTGGAGCATGGGACGGGTATGGTCGCGCACATACATGGTGGCGTAAACCGCCAACAAGAAAAAGCGGATCCAATACAAATTCAGGCCGCGCAACAAATGCGGGTTGGCGCGCATGATGAGGGCAAAAGATTCGCCATGGCGAAACTCATCATTGCACCAGCGTTCAAACCACCTGAAGATGGGGTGGAACCGTTTATCGGGGTTGCGTTCGAGTTGACGGTAAATGGTGATGTAGCGCGCGTAACCAATTTTTTCGGACAAGTAGGTTGCGTAAAAAATGAACTTGGGCTTAAAAAAGGTGTAAGCCTTGGTGCGCTTAAGGTCGCCCAAGTCAATGCCCAAATTGAAATCGCGCAAAGACTGGTTGATAAAGCCGGCATGGCGAGATTCATCACGCGCCATGTAGGTCATCAGCTGCTTGATGTCTGGGTTGGTCACATTTTTGCGGATTTCGTTGTACAAAATACAACCTGAGAATTCCGACGTGAGGGAGCTGACCAAAAAGTCAATAAACTCTTGACGCATTTCAGGCGACAGCTTGGGCATGGTTTGGGCCACTTCTTCGGCAAACCTTTCGTCACGCTGAAAGTGGTCGTGGTTGTTGTCGCCTTCGTACTCCTGCAGCATGGCATCCCACTCGGCACGCAAAGCGCTTACATCAATGCGGTCCATGGCGTTGAAATCGGTTGTGTAAAAGCGTGGACTCACCATGGAGTCCTGCACCGCTTTTTTATTGGCGTCTTCAGCGTTTTCAATCGTGGCGATTAGGGTGGACATATCAGGCTCCTGGCTTTAGGGGGTGATGGCTTGGGCGTCACGCAACTGGGCAAACTTGGCCATTTGCGTGGGCCCAAAAGATTCAAGGTCAATACGGTATTGGGTAGAGGGGTCTATGAGCATGAGGCGACCTTGGCCGTGGCCCACCAATTCAAAGGGCAGCTCTGACCCCAAGTTGCGGCTCCTGCGCTCCCGGGCCATCGCTCTTAAGGTGCCACGGATAAAACCTTGCTCTCCTTCAAAGCGCGCAATGACCGCCCCTTGAGGAAAATCTTTCACCAAAATATCACCATCAGGAGAATCGGCGAATACCAATTGGCGTTGCCACTGGGGCGTGAAAGTCTCGTGGGACGCGTCTTTCTGGCTCCATTGCATCCAAGCAACCGCCAACAGTACCAAGGCCATGGCACTCAAGAGCCAGCTCACAGGCCAGTTGGTGGGGGGGTCGTGATGATGGCTGGAGTGGTTCATGCTGAAAGACCTCAAGTGTTGGCGTTGACCCAACGTGTTGGCGTTGCGGATGCAGAGTAGTCTTGGGTCATGGCTTCATGCGAAACGGCTCGAGCTTGCGGGTTGGCCGCTTGCCAAGCCTGTTGCAACAGTGTGCCCACCTTCGACACTTCAGGAATACAGCGCAGAGCGGGTTGGGGCTGGCGCAGATGCCATGGCCGTGCATGAGGCATGAGGTGAAAGTAACCAATCTTGTCTTCATTGTTCAATGCCAAGGCCAAATCTCCGGTGCTGCCCTTTAAGGCTTTAACCGATGCCCCCGTGATGCGTGCAAATGGCAAATTGAAGGTGACCGTCAGCACAATGCCAATGCGCATTACCACCCGTTTATTGGTGATGGTGTAGAGCGTTTCGCGGCTGCTCAACCAAGCGCAACCTGAAAGCAGCCCCAGTGCGCACAAGGACAGTCCCAAGCTAGTTAACAAAGAACCCATCCATATTGCCAAGGGCTGGCCCGAATCCCAAGCATTGAAGAGTTGAATGGCCAGCATCAAGGCAAAGTAAATTGAAACGATTCGCACATGAAAGGCCTGCAAGGCCAGTTGTTTCCAGTCAGGCGCACCCTGCCAAATGATGTGCTCGCCTTTGGGCAGCTTTTCAGGCAGGCCCGGGGCGGCTTCAAATTCGTATTCGGCGCCGGGATTCACAGCATGGGCTCCTGACGTGCGGGTGTGGCATACAAAGTGCCAGCACCGTAATAGGCTGAAATTTTTTCTTCTTCTAGCATGGTGATTTGGTACTGTGACTTGGTTTTGGGCACGTTTGCAAATTGCGCCGCCAGGATGGCCACCACATGCACGCCTTGGCGGCTGATGTCGGCGAATGTCATAGGCAACAACACCACCCCACCAGAAGCCAGCTTGACTTCAAGGTAGCGGAACACCATTTCCATTTGGTCAATCCACAAATCCACCACCGTACCGGCTTCTTGGCCATCTGCGCCAGTGACGGTCATGCCACGGGGGTCTGCGTCTTGGGAGGACACGCCATGCTCTGCCGCAAATCGCAGGGGGATGATTTTGGCCCCGCCTTCCAGCATGGTGTCGGGTTCATCGGCACGTGCGGCCCAAGCACCGGGACCTACGCCGGCCAGCAGTGGGTCGCCCACCGGCTCAAGAGGAGCGCCGTTCCAGCCATGCATGGGCTGAGCTGTATAGCTGCCATCTGCGCGAGACAAGTCGGGCGAAAGAAAGGTGTGTCCGTTGGCCATTTTGAAGGTCTTGGGTTCTGGCACGGGGGGCCAGCCATCAATCTTCGGACCGTTGTCTCGACCAGAGTCCATGGGATAACCCTCTCGGTGGTTTTCCCGCAACAAGTAATACATCAGACCTGCAAAAAATAGCCAAAACATGTACAGCACGATCTGAGCCACATCGACGTACTGTGTGATTGCACCTGTTTCCATGGTTCACTCCTTCAAAAAAATAACAAACAACTTCAGATCAACCCGACCATTCAACCTGGCAACTCAGCCAGCCCTAATTTGGAATACCCAGGGTTTGCGCCAGTTGATTCCCTAAGAGAGCGTTGAACCAGCGGACCCAAGGCCACCAACACTACAAACAACAAATAAATTTCAATGTGGTAAACAAAGCTGTAAGCCGTGGCCGGACCCATTAAGGGTTCCCCAAGCCAGCCCCACTGCACACACTGCCCCACCACATCTCGGATCACACCGCCCAGCGCCATCGAGGCCCCAGCCGCCGTGGCTTGCACAGCGCCCCAGGCCCCTAAGACCAAACCGCTGTGTTCTTTGTTAGGGAGTGACATGGCTGTAACCAACATACCCACCGAAAACAAACCACCCCCAAACCCAATCAAGAGCACTCCGAATCGAAACATCCAAGCCGACTCCATGGGTGCAGAAAAAATCACCAGGGCAAATGCGGGCAGGCCCGTCAACACGCCTAAGCTTGCCAAGCGACAGGCATGAATACCTTGACTCAGCCATCTCGCTGAACCTATGAACGCCAGCAAAGCCCCGGCCATACTGATGGCGGTGAGGCTGCTGGTCATGCCCACGCTCAGGCCCAAAACCTCAGCGCCATAGGGCTCCAAAATAATGTCTTGCATACTGAAGGCGCTGGTGCCCAAGCCCACCGTCCACAAAAAGCGTTTCATGTGGGGCAAACTCATTAGCTGGATCCAACTCTGCTTAAAGCCATCTGCTTGGCGTGCGCCACGGCGAGGTTGACGTGCCTCTTGTTTCCAAAGCGCCATCAGGTTGAGCACCAATACCAACACTGCGCAGCCTTGAATGACCTGAATCAGCAGCTTGGGGGAAAAGTCTTCCAGTAGCCAACCCAACACCGCGCTGCTGCCAATCATGCCCACCAACAACATGGTGTAGAGCAAGGCCACCACGCGAGGGCGCTTTTCTGCTGGGGCAAGGTCATTGGCCAAAGCCATACCGGCCGTTTGAGTGACTTGCATGCCCGTACCCACCAACACAAAGGCCAAGCATGCGCCCAAGTGACCCAGTGAAATGGTTTGATGCATGGACTCGGACAATAACAACAAGGCAAAGGGCATGATGGCCAAACCCCCGAACAGCATCAAGCTGCCCATCCACAAATAAGGAAGACGGCGCAAACCTAAGGGCGAGGGATGGGTGTCACTGCGGTACCCGATGAATGCGCGCAAAGGTGCAAACAACAAAGGTATGGCGACCGAGCAAGCCACGATCCAAGCGGGCATGCCCAACTCCACAATCATCACGCGGTTGAGTGTGCCCACCAGCAGCGTCATATTGATCCCAATGACCAATTGAAACAAAGATAAACGCAGCAAACGGCTCATGGGCAGCTCAGGAGACGCGGCATCAGCAAACGGCATGATGCGGCTGCCCAATGCCATCATCCACCCTGGCATACGCAGCAGGGGTGTGTTCATGAGCCTGGCCGCAAGCTTCATGCGTGGCGCCATTCCCAAGCTTGTGAAGTGTAGAAGCCACTGGACACGCGCAGGTTGCGAGCGGTTTGCCAACTATTTAACTCGGGAGTTTGCTTCATGAGATTTAAAAGTTGTTGGTAAGCCACCGGCACCAAAGAGGGCGACCGGTTGCTTTTAGGAAACCATTGGCCCACGCTGTGCATGAGGGCAAGGAGTGGCGTGCGCGGTGCAAAGGTGAACAACATGCCATGGCGAGTGCGCTGTGACAACACCGTCAAAGCCCTCAAAATGTCTTCAGCACCGTAGTGGATCAGCGAGTCCATCGCCACAACATAGTCAAAGCTGCCCAAATTGGGGTCCAGCATGTCACCCGATAAAAACTCAATGGACCCGGGCATGTGGGAAAGGCCTTGGACAATCCGTTCACGTGCCAGGTTGACCAAGGTGGGTGACAGATCAATGGCCACCACCTCAGCGCCTCGTGACGCTGCCAGAACTGCCAAAGCACCTGTGCCGCAGCCTGCATCCAAAAGACGCATGCCATGCATATCTTGAGGCAACCAGCTCATGAGCGTGGTGCGCATTTGGTCTCGGCCCTCTCGCACCGAGTTGCGAATGCGACCCACCGGTTCATTTGAGGTCAATAGTGCCCATGCTTGGGCCGCTGTACGGTCAAAGTAGTGCTCAATCTGGTTGCGGCGTGCTTCGTAAGTGGTGCTGTTCATACGACTAAAAAAAGTGAATCAATCAAAGCCCAACAAATCAAAAATGTCCCTATCTTTCATGGGGATGGCGGGCAGTGGATCGCCGCCTAACCAAAGGGCTGCTGCAAGACGCATGTACTCGTCCTGAACCGCTTTCACCGCAGGTGTGGCCTCGATTTCAAACAAAGTGGATTTGGTCAAGCGGCTCTTGCGGATCTCGTCCAGCATGGGAAAGTGCGCCATGGTTTTGAGGCCTACTTGTGCGTTGAACTTGTCAATTTGGTCGGTGGCGTCGCTGCGGTTGGCAATCACGCCTCCCAAGCGCACGTTGTAGTTTTTGGCTTTGGCACCAATAGCCTGAACAATGCGATTCATGGCAAAAATGGAGTCAAAGTCATTGGCTGTGACAATGAGTGCGCGGTCTGCGTGTTGCAAAGGAGCGGCAAAACCGCCGCACACCACATCGCCCAGCACGTCAAATATCACCACGTCAGTGTCTTCAAGCAAATGGTGCTCCTTGAGCAGCTTGACGGTTTGGCCTACTACATAACCACCGCAACCTGTGCCGGCAGGCGGCCCCCCAGCTTCCACGCACATCACGCCGTTGTAGCCTTTGAACACAAAGTCGTCCAAGCGCAACTCTTCAGCATGAAAGTCCACTGCCTCCAGAGCATCAATCACTGTGGGCATGAGCTTTTTGGTGAGTGTGAAAGTGGAGTCGTGTTTGGGGTCGCAGCCAATTTGCAGTACACGTTTGCCCAACCTGCTAAAGGCCACCGACAAATTGGAGGAGGTGGTGCTTTTGCCGATGCCGCCCTTACCGTAAATGGCAAAGACTTTGGCGTTGCCAATCTTGACGCTGGGGTCCAGTTGAACCTGAACGCTGCCCTCGCCATCGGGCGGTGGGCGCTTGGTGGTGCGCACCTCTGATACAGGCACCAATGTAGTTTCCATCATGCGGCTACTCCTTCTTGTATGCCTTCAAGGCGGTCTTCTAATTCTTCGCCTGCTTGCTGCAAAGCGTTCATAATTTCGGGATCGGGTTGCCAAAAGTTGCGTCGGCTGGCTTCTAAAAGCCGGTTGGCCACTTTGACGGATGCCGTGGGGTTGAGCTTGGCCATGCGCTCGCGCATGACTGGATCGAGCACAAAGGTTTGGGCCAATTGTTGGTAGACCCAAGGCTGCACTTGTCCGGTGGTGGCGGACCAGCCCATGGTGTTGGTCAGGTGCGCTTCAATTTGCCGCACGCCTTCGTAGCCGTGTTGCAACATGCTTTCATGCCACTTGGGGTTGAGCATGCGGGTGCGGGTTTCCAAAGCCACTTGTTCGGTCAAGGTGCGTACCACGCCATCGCCTTGGGTTTGGTCGCCAATGTAGACCGGTGGCGCTTGGGCAGCATCGCCCTGAGTTTGGTGTTTGGCTTGCAATACCGCTCGGCTGATGCCGCCTAGGGTGTCAAAGTAGGTGTCGATGCTGGTTACCCCCAACTCCACCGAGTCAAGGTTTTGGTACGTCAAAGACACGCTGGACAAGGCGCTTTGCAGCAAGGTGTTATTGCGCACGGGCTGGCCCTGACGGCCATATGCAAAACCTTTGCGTTGAGTGAAGGCATTGCCCAATTCGTTTTCGTCTTCCCAGCAACTTGCATCCACCAAGTGGTTGACATTGGCCCCGTAGGCGCCTTCGGTGTTGCCAAACACCCTCAGCGAGGCGGCCTCAAGGTCGCCCCCATGCTCGGCTTGATAAGCCAGTGCATGTTTGCGCACAAAGTTTTGCTCTTCCGGCTCGTCCGCTGAGGCCGCCAAAAAGGCAGCCTCTGCCAACAGCCGAATTTGCATGGGCAACAGATCTCTAAAAATGCCGGACAGGGTGATGACCACATCCACACGTGGACGCTTCAATTCACTCAAGGGCATCAATTGGGCTCCGGCCAAGCGTCCATACGTGTCAAACCGGGGACGTGCGCCCATAAGAGAGAGTGCTTGTGCAAGAGGACCGCCTTCTGACTTGAGGTTGTCGGAGCCCCACAGCACCATGGCCACTGTTTCGGGATAACCAGAACCGTCTGCAGCGTAACGGGCCAAGAGTTTGTCAGCCTGAATAGTGCCATCACGTAAAGCAAAGGTTGTCGGCAAACGGAAGGGATCAATGCCATGCAAATTACGACCGGTGGGCAAGATATCGGCATTGCGAATCAGGTCGCCGCCAGGTGCGGGTTGTATATAACGGGCATCCAGGGCACGGATCAAGCCCTGCATCTCGTGCTCTTGGCTGAGCAATTGGTTGGTTTTGACCAACTCTTTAAGCGCGTCCCAATGGGCTGCATCTAAACCCAAAGACTGGGCATGTAAGGTATCGGTGGTGGCACCATCTACCAGGTTCTCCATTAGCTCTTGCGAGAAGCCTTGAACCTGGTCCAGCCCCATGGCCTGAGCCATGATGTTCAAGGTGGACAAGCGTTGAGCGCGGTTAGGTATTTGACCCACCACATGCAAGCCTTCAGGAATGAGGGCGTACTCGAGCTCCAACAATTGTTCTTGTAAAGCGGTGATCCAGGCGGTGGATTTCAAAGCCACGTGTTGGGTCAACTCCTCAGCAGTGAGCGAAGGCACTTTCAGGTCCAGTGCGGTGGCTTGCTCATGGAGAAGTTGCGCCAACTCTACGGCATGAGCATCTGTTGCGTTATCTTGCGCGCGCCAACGCTCTAAAGTTTGCTTGAGGTCGGTCAAGCCTTTGTAGAGGCCAGACTCCGACAAGGTGGGGGGCAAGTAGCTGATAAGGGTGGAAGTGGCGCGTCGTTTGGCAATCGCTCCCTCTGAAGGGTTATTGGCGGCATACAGGTAAATATTGGGCATTTCTCCAATCAGGCGTTCCGGCCAGCAACTGCCCGACATGCCTGCTTGCTTGCCAGGCATGAATTCCAAGGCGCCATGAGTGCCAAAGTGCAGAACAGCATCGGCCTTAAAACCTTCACGCAGGTAACGGTAGAAGGCGCTGAAGGCATGGGTAGGCGCAAATCCACTTTCAAACAGCAAGCGCATGGGGTCACCCTCGTAGCCAAAGCCGGGTTGCACGGTCACCAGCACTTCACCAAATTGGGCACCCAATACAAACAGTTCCCGACCATTGGTCAAATGTTTACCTGGTGCCGCACCCCATTGGTTTTCAATTTGCCTGAGATATTTCTCTTCACCGAGGTACTGCGACACTGGAATTCTGTGGTGCACATTGGCCTGCATCCCCCATTGGTCGCGGTTGCCCTCAAGTACCGCAGCGCGCAAAGCGTCCACACTTTGAGGCACTTTCACGTTGTAGCCTTCAGCCGACAAGTTGTGCAAGGTGTTGTAGAGCGACTCAAACACTGACAAATAGGCTGCGGTCCCTACAGAACCCGCATTTGGCGGGAAATTGAAAATCACAATGGCCACTTTGCGTTCGGCGCGTTTTTTCAAGCGCAATTGCACCAAGCGCTGCACACGGTCAGCCAGCATTTGGGTGCGTTCAGCGCAAGTGAACATGTCTTGGGTGTTGTGCTCCGCCGTGAAGGTGCAAGCCCTGTCGCAGCCTTGGCAGGTGGTGCCGGCAGCGCCAGGCCTTCCGCCATAGACCATGGGCACGGTAGATCCATCCAATTCCGGAATGGCCACCATGATGGTGGTTTCAACGGGAAGCAAGCCTCGGCTGGACCCGCCCCATTGGTCTAGAGTTTGAAACTCCACTGGGTGCGCCGCAATGTAGGGTACATCCAACTCAATCAACGCTTTTTGTGCGGCTTGAGCATCGTTGTAGGCAGGGCCACCTACCAATGAAAAGCCCGTGAGTGA
>DDPM01000004.1:223-1114 GCA_002342165.1 Hylemonella sp. UBA2468 | reverse complement strand
ACCAAAGCATCAATTTGAACTTTGGAGCCTGATTTGAAAAATGCATCTATGGCAGGACGGTTGTCCAGGCCGCTGGCGTAAGCAGGAATCACGCGCAACCCTCTGGCTTCAAGGGCATCGATCACGGCGTCGTAATGAGCGGTATTGCCAGCCAACAGGTAGGAACGCAACAACAATAAACCCACTGTGGGTACTTGGTTGTTTGAAGACCTGGGTAGGAGTTCGAGGCTATCGCTTAACTTTTTGGCCATGCGGGGGTGGTACAGCCCCACCTCTGGGTATTCCACCGGCTCTGCCACCGAGGCGCTGGATTTGAATGCAGTGCGTGGTCCTTGTGCATACCGTTGCGCCAACATCTGAACCATATGCTCAATGTTGTGTTCGGAACCCGCTAACCAATAGCGCATGGTCAAGAAATAAAACCGCAAATCTTGTGCGGTGCCCGGAATAAAACGCANNAACTTGGGAAGTCGGCGCAACATGGCCATTTGCTTGGCCCCGGCATTAGCCGCAGTTTCTTTTTTAGCTTCGCCCTCTTTGGCGCTGGGCTTGAGTTTTTTTAGCAATCCCATCAAACCGCCGGGCTGGGAGCTCATGTCGAGCTTGCCCATGCGCGTGAGTTGCGTGACAGGTGGNNCACACCATGGCGTCGCATGCCTCGCGTCGACTTTTCAAAGCCGGCAAGATGGGCACGAAGTGATCTTCCATGAACAGCATGGTCACGATCACCAGGTCAGCAGTTTCAATGTCTGCGACACAACGGCTCAGCACCTGATCGTTGTCACGCCACAAAGCTGCGCAATGAATCGTCAAGCTCAGGCCAGGTGACTGTTTTGACAGGCGAAGTGCTGCGCGTTGTGCTGCCGTGGACAAATGGTTGTCCATGGTGAC
>DDPM01000004.1:0-210 GCA_002342165.1 Hylemonella sp. UBA2468 | reverse complement strand
AAGTGAGCTTTGGCATCGTAAAGAGTCTCCACCGTGATGTCGTAAATGCCGAGCTCCTGTGCATAGCGCTCGGTGTTGCGTTTGGCTTTGCCACGTACAAAAAACGGGATCTTCCCCAGCTCTTTTTCTGCAGCAGGTGACCACTGCGAACCCCGAGGGGCGTTGGCGGGTGAAGAAGCGGGCACAACAATTTGCGGTACGGTATCTGGT
>DDPM01000103.1 GCA_002342165.1 Hylemonella sp. UBA2468 | reverse complement strand
GGGCGGTCGGTCCAAGCCCAACCCTGGGTTTGGCTGTCACTGCTCTGCGGGGTCGCCACCCCGCGCTCGTGCCACACGCCGACCTTGCGAGCCAGCAGCTTAACGGGCATGGCGTCCAGCACTTCATTGCCCAGCACCACTCCGTTCATGGTGTCGGGCAAGGTGCTAAGCCAGCGCACTTTGGGGCCAAAGTGCTGCAACAACGCTTGCTGGCGAACCTGCAAACTGCCAGACACATCCACAATGGTGTAGCGCTCCACGGCGTCTCCCAGCGCGCCCAGCAGCTGCAAAGCCAATGCGCCAGAACCTGCGCCAAACTCCCACACCTCGCGGGTTCCGGTGTGTTCCAAGGCTTGTGCCACCTGAGCGGCTAAAGCTTGGCCAAAAAGAGGAGATATTTCGGGCGCGGTCACAAAGTCGCTTCCACTTTGGGGCATCAGCCCCAGCTTGGGCCGGTGACCGCTGTAGTAGCCGTCTTGCGGGTCGTACAAGGCCAGCGCCATGAACGCATCAAACGGCAGCCAGCCGCCCGCTTGCTTGCAGTGTGCTCTGATGCGCTCGTCTAGAGGCTGGTTGAGAGGCTGTTTGATAATCAAGGCCTTATGTTCCTTGAAAGATGGGTGTCATGACCGATTATGTGTTGATCACAGGGGGCGCCCACCGCTTGGGTCAGGCCTTGGTTCGGCAATTTTCTAAGGGCNNACGTGGTGCCACTATTCCCGCTCCGAGGCTGCTGCAAAGGCCCTGCAAGCCGAACTCGGCGAGAAAGGGCACACCCTGCACCTGGTGCAGGCCGACTTGTCGCAGCAAGACCAAGTGCTGGGCATGATGGCGCACATCCAGTCGCAATGCCTTGGCCTTAGGGCCATCGTCAACAACGCTTCCCTGTTTGAACCCGACCAGGGTCTGGACTTTGACCCCAACCTCACACGCAACCAAATGGATGTGAACCTGATGGCGCCCATGCTGCTGGCGCGCGAACTGGCACGACAGCAAACCGCCCAGCCATGCGGTGACGCATCGGTCATTCACATCCTGGACCAAAAAGTGTTCAACCTCAACCCTGATTATTTTTCGTACACCGTCAGCAAACTGGCGCTGGAGCGTGCGGTGGCCTTGCAGGCGCAGGCGCTGGCGCCGCACGTGCGGGTGTGCGGCGTGGCGCCAGGCCTGCTGTACCCCAGCGGACCGCAAGATGCCGACAACTTTGCCAGAGCCAGCCAGGTCAACCTGCTGCGCCGCCCTATCAACCCCGACGACGTGGCCGCCACCTGCGTGTTTTTGGCGCAAACCCGGTCCATCAACGGCACCACCTTGAGCGTGGACAATGGACAGCATTTGATTCCCTTGGCCCGCGACGTGATGTTTCTGGCCTGAACCCTTATGAATGAGCTCGACTGGCTGAAACACTGCCGACAACTGTTTTTGCGCCAACACGAAGTGCTGGTGAACATTGGCGTGCATGCCTTTGAAAAAACAGCCCCTCAACGCATGTGGTTTGACGTGGACTTGTATGTGGACTATGCCCACAGCACCTCGCTCAGCGACCATATTGACGAGGTGGTGGACTACGACTTTATTCGCCATGTGATTGCCCAGCGTGTGGCGCGTGGCCACATGGAGCTGCAAGAAACCCTTTGCGACGACGTGGCCCGCGAGCTGCTGGCGCACCCCAAGGTGCAAGCGGTGCGCTTGTCGACCTGTAAGCCCGATGTGTACCCCGACTGCAATGCCGTGGGGGTGCAGGTGTTTTTAGTCAAACCCAACACCGCCCGACAAACTTTAAGCCTAAGGGGCCTAAAGTTTGATGCCAGCTTGGGCATCTTGGCCCACGAGAAAAAAGCCCCCCAACCGATTCAGGTGGACGCCGAACTCAACCTGGGCCCCCAGCCCCTGCTGCCCCAAAACGACGACATTCACCATGTGTTGGATTACCGCAAGGTGCGGCAAATCATCATCAACGAATGCACGGCAGAACACGTGAACCTGCTTGAAAGCCTGATAGGCAAGCTGGCCAACCGCCTGCTGCAACTCCCGGGCGTGCTGGGTGTGCGGGTGAAAATTGTGAAGCTTCAAATATTTGACGACTGCGAAGTGGCCATTCACGCCGAAACCGGTCAGTGGTGAACACGAAAGGAACTCTTATGGACAAGCTCTGGATCGAGCCTGAAGCCGACAACTTTGAAAAAACGCAACGCGCTGCTTACGAAACCCACAAGCTCGAAAAGCGCCTGTGCCGCCAGATGGGACAGGCGATTGTGGACTTCAACATGATTGAAGAGGGCGATCGGGTGATGGTGTGCATGTCAGGGGGCAAAGACAGCTACGGCATGCTCGACATCCTGCTCAAGATGCAACAGCGTGCGCCGATTCGGTTTGAAATTGTGGCCGTCAACCTCGACCAGAAGCAGCCCGGGTTTCCCGAACACATCCTGCCCGAATACCTGGCCAAGCTGGGCGTGGAGTTTCATATTGAAACGCAGGACACCTACTCCATCGTCAAGAAGAACATCCCCGAAGGCAAAACCATGTGCAGCCTGTGCAGCCGTCTGCGGCGCGGCATTTTGTACAAGGTGGCGCGGCAGCTCAAGTGCAACAAACTCGCGCTGGGCCACCACCGCGACGACATGCTGCAAACCTTTTTCCTGAACATGTT
>DDPM01000089.1 GCA_002342165.1 Hylemonella sp. UBA2468 | reverse complement strand
AGCAACGACTCGTTTTTTACCCAGTGCGAGGCCGAAGGTTTTAGACGCATCACCTACTTTTTAGACCGCCCAGATGTGATGGCCAGCTTTACCGTCACCCTGCGGGCCGACAAGGTTGCTTACCCCGTGTTGTTGTCCAACGGGAACTTGGTGGGCCAAGGTGAATTAACGGGTACCGGCAATGAAGGCCGCCACTTTGCAAAATGGGTGGACCCCCATAAAAAACCCTGCTACTTGTTTGCGCTGGTGGCGGGCAAACTGGTGGCGCGCGAGCAGCGCATTGTGTCGCGCTCAGGCAAAGAGCACACCTTGCAAATTTATGTGCGCCCTGGCGACCTCGACAAAACCGAGCACGCCATGAATTCGCTCATGGCGGCGGTGGCTTGGGACGAAGCCCGCTTTGGCCTGCCGCTAGACCTGGAGCGCTTTATGGTGGTGGCCACCAGCGACTTCAATATGGGGGCCATGGAAAACAAGGGCCTCAACATCTTTAATACCAAGTTTGTGCTGGCCAACCCTGCCACAGCCACCGACACTGATTACGCCAACATTGAAAGCGTGGTGGGCCACGAATACTTTCACAACTGGACGGGCAACCGCATCACCTGCCGCGACTGGTTTCAGCTCAGCCTTAAAGAGGGACTTACGGTTTTTAGAGACCAAGAATTCAGCCAAGACTTGGCGGGCAGCCCGTCGGCCCGAGCGGTGAAACGAATTGAAGACGTTCGGGTATTGCGCACTGCGCAGTTTCCAGAAGACGCGGGCCCCATGGCACACCCCGTGCGGCCAGACAGCTACCTGGAAATCAACAACTTTTACACCGTGACCGTGTACGAAAAAGGCGCTGAAGTGGTGCGCATGATGCAAACCTTGGTGGGCCGAAGCGGCTTTGCCAAGGGTATGGCGCTGTACTTTGAGCGCCACGATGGGCAAGCCGTCACCTGTGACGACTTTGCTCAGGCCATTGCCGACGCCAACCCTCAATCCGACTTGGCGCGTCACTTGCCGCAGTTCAAACTTTGGTACAGCCAAGCTGGCACACCGCGAGTTAACGCCCAAGGCAGTTTCGATGCCGCGACCCAGAGCTATACGCTCACCCTCACTCAATCCTGCGCGCCCGCAACGGGACAAAGCAGCCCGGCGCCTTTTGTCATTCCGGTGGCTCTGGGCTTGATTAGCGCCGACGGGAAAGCACTGGCCCTGGACTCCACAGGTGCCACTTCGCACACCTTGGTGCTCACTCAAACCAGCCAAACCTTAAAGTTTGAAGGTATTGCGTCCGAGCCTGTGCCCTCGCTGTTGCGCGGGTTCAGCGCTCCGGTGTTGTTGAATGTGGCCTACACCGATGCGCAACTGCTGACCCTGCTCGCACACGACACCGACCCCTTTAACCGCTGGGAAGCCGGACAGCGCTTGGCCTTGCGCCGTGCATTAGCAGCTATTGAGGGCAACGCAGAGACCCAAACCCATGTTCTGGATGAAGCGTTTATGCAAGCCATGCGGCAAGTGCTGCGTCACCCAGAACTGGATGCCGCTTTTAAAGAGCTGGCGCTCACGCTGCCATCCGAGACCTATATTTCAGAGCAATTGAAGGTGGTGGATCCGCAGCGTGTGCACGCCGTGCGCGAAGCCATGCGCGCCCAAATGGCAGCAGAGCTTTTTGATGACTGGCAATGGGCCTATCAAACCCACCACGATGCCGGCGCTTACCAAGCCGATGCCATATCTGCAGGACGTCGCGCGTTGTGTGGCCTGGCCTTAACCATGTTGTGTTTGGATGCCCGTACCACGGGCGATACGGTTTGGCCGGGCAAAACCTTTCAGCTGTTCAAAGATGCCGGCCACATGACCGACCGTTTTCAGGCCCTGTCGGCTTTGGTGCACAGCGGCCATGCCTTGGCCGCAGAGGCGCTGCAACGTTTTCATGCGCAGTTCAAGCACGAGGCGCTGGTATTGGACAAGTGGTTTGCGCTGCAAGCCAGCGCTTGTGACCGTGGCGGGCAAATCTTGCCTGTCGTGCGTTTGCTGATGCAGCACCCAGACTTCAATATTCGCAACCCCAACCGAGCGCGCAGCTTGATCTTCAGCTATTGCAGTGCTAACCCCGGGGCATTTCACCGCACTGATGCCGCAGGTTATGTGTACTGGAGCGAGCGCGTGATGGAGCTCGACGCCATCAACCCCCAAGTTGCGGCCCGACTGGCGCGTGCGCTAGACCGATGGAGCAAATTGGCAGAGCCCTACCGCAGCGCCGCGCGCGAGGCTCTAGCCCGGGTGGCCGCCAAAGCCGACTTGAGCAACGACGTGCGCGAAGTGGTCAACCTGGCTTTAGCTGCTTAAACCCCTATTCCGCAGGAGTACCTCCATGACCACAAGCGCAGACTTTGGCAAAACCCATTCGGGCATCACCTTAAGCCGATACCTTAAAGAGCGTTCGGGCTCAGCGCAACTGCCCGCCCCCTTGCTCCATTTGCTGGCTGAAGTGGCCCATGCCTGCAAACGCATCAGCCACGCCGTCAACCAAGGTGCTTTGGCGGGAGTGCTGGGCAGTGCAGGCAGCGAAAACGTACAGGGCGAAGTGCAAAAAACGCTCGATATTTTGGCCAACGACATCCTGATTCAGGCGCATGAATGGGGCGGCCACTTGGCGGCCATGGGTTCGGAAGAAATGGACAACATTCTTCCCATACCCAAGCACTACCCGCAAGGTAACTATTTGCTTATGTTTGACCCGCTGGATGGCTCGAGCAACATTGAGGTCAACGTCAGCATCGGTACGATTTTCAGCGTGCTTCAAAAAACCACTTCTGCAAGCACCGAGGTGTCAGTAGAAGATTTTTTACAAGCCGGGAGCAAGCAGGTGGCCGCCGGTTATTGCGTGTATGGCCCTCAAACCACCTTGGTGCTGACTTTGGGTCAGGGCGTGGCCATGTTCACCCTGGACCGTGATCAGGGTGAATTTGTGCTCACCCAAGACCAAGTGCAAATTCCCGCAGACACCAAAGAATTTGCCATCAACATGAGCAATATGCGCCACTGGGATGCACCCGTAAAGCGCTATGTGGACGAATGCCTGCAAGGTAAAGAGGGCATTCGGGGCAAAGACTTCAACATGCGTTGGATTGCCAGTATGGTGGCCGATGTGCACCGCATTCTGATGCGCGGCGGCATTTTTATGTACCCCTGGGACAAGCGCGAACCGGGTAAGCCCGGCAAACTGCGCCTGATGTACGAAGCCAACCCCATGAGCTGGCTGGTAGAACAAGCCGGCGGCGCGGCCACCAATGGCAAACAACGCATTCTGGACATTCAACCTGCCCACCTGCACGAGCGGGTCAGCGTGATTTTGGGTTCTAAAAATGAAGTGGAACGCGTGACGACCTATCACACCAAAGCTTGAAGTTCAAGCAACTGCTGGAAACATCTACGGCTTTTTCAGAAAATGTTAGTTTCACTCC
>DDPM01000047.1 GCA_002342165.1 Hylemonella sp. UBA2468 | reverse complement strand
GCTCCCTTCCGCCATAGCTGGGTTCGCGCCTTATGAACATCCTAGGTTTTGAATACCCCGATACGCATTACTTTTGGCTCGAGCGTGACATGTGGTGCCTGCCTCAAGCCGACGGTTTGATCAAGGTGGGTGTGAGCCAGTTTGGTGTGCACATCAGTGGCGACTTTTATATGTGCCGCCCTAAAAAAGCAGGCACCCACTTGCTGCAAGGTGAAACTTTGGGGGTGGTCGAGCTGAGTAAATCGGTCGTGGCCATCAAGACACCGGTAAGCGGTGAGGTTTTAGAGGTGAATCCACTGCTTGAAGAAANNCAAGATTGTTTTGGCGCAGGCTGGTTGGTGCTCATTGCGCCCAGTCGTTGGGCAGAAGACCTGACGCAATTGCACCATGGCCCAAGTTTGCTGGAAGCGGCAGAGCGCAGAATGCGCTTGGAACCCATGAGCTTTCCTTCAAACACCCCACCTCCAGCATGAAACACGGAACCGCGGTGTTGATGTGGTCAGCTGACCTGTCCCAACCCGATCGGCTGGGGGNNGGACAGTGCGGCGGAGCTTTACTTCACCGCGAAATGTGTCGAGCTGCTGCTGCCTTCCAACTCGGCCCGCCTCATTGGGTTTGGTTCCGAGCAACTCAGCCTTGGGACTTATTTAGAACGTGCTGTGCTAGATGGGGTCAAGCTCTATGCCTGCAGCCAGGCCATGCATGCCTTGAACTACCGCTTGACTGACTTGGCGACTTTCGTGACCGGTGCGGGTGGGCTGATTCAGTTTATGGCGCGCTCTCAAGAGAGCCAGTGGCGCACTTTGGTTTTTTAATGAAAGCATTGCACCTATGAACCCATCAGCCTTGGAGTGCTTGCTGTCGAGATTCTCAACAGGTCCCAAGCATTTGGTCGATCCAGGTCCCAACGCCTCTCAGCTGGAGCTGATGGTGCAAGCCGGTCTTAGGGGGCCAGACCATGGTGAACTGGTGCCGTGGCGAGTGGTGGTAATTGATGGTGCCGCCAAAGTGCGCATGGCAGATTTGTTTGTGCAGCATGCACAGCAAAAAGGTAAGAGTCCTGAGGCCATAGAAATGGAGCGTGACCGTGCGCTTCGTGCCCCCACCACTCTAGCCGTCATTGCCCAAATAGACCCAGCGCATCCCTTGGTGCCCGCGCACGAGCAGTGGATGTGCATTGGCGGCGCCATCACCAACATGCTGAATGCTGCGCACGCCATGGGTTTTGGCGCCAAGATTCTCAGTGGCGACAAAACCCGTTCAGCCTTCATCTTGCAAGCCTTCTGCCAGCCCGGCGAAACTTTGGCCGGTTGGATCACGCTGGGTACGCCCAACAAAAAGCCAAGCACCAATAAGCCCAAAGACTGGAGACGAGTGCTCAGTCCTTGGTAGCCTTGTTAGAAGAGGCTTGCAGTCAAGGGTTTTACTCGATGGTTAGGTGCCTGTTCAGGGGCAATAATCAGAATCGACTTTTTTCTTATCAACAGATGGAGCATTCCTGTGAAGTTTGGTCAAGCCCTATCGCGTCGTCGTTTTATTCAATCCGGTGCATCTTTGGCTTTAGCGGCCAGCCCAATATCTTGGGCCCAAATGGGAGACAAACGCCCAGTTAAATTGTTGGTGCCTTTCACGCCCGGTGCTGGCCCCGACATATTGGCCAGGCTCTTGGCGCCCAAACTGACTTTGAAATGGGATTTGCCGGTGATCGTGGAAAACCGACCCGGCGCATCTGGCACCATTGGTGCAGATGCTGTCGCCAAGTCTGCGCCAGATGGCCACACCTTGATGGTGGGTCCTGCCTCTTCGCTTACGGGCCCTCATCTCTACCCTAAGCTGCCTTTTGACATCATCAAAGATTTGCAGCCCATCACCAATGTGGGTACCACCAGTTTGGCATTAGTGGTTCACAAAGGTTTTCCAGCCAATAATGTTCAAGAGTTCATTGCTTACGCCAAAGCGCGTCCGGGTCAACTCAACTATGGTTCTCCGGGCAACGGCACGCACCACCACTTGTGTATGGAGTTGCTTAAGCTCCAAGCGGGTATCAGCTTGGTGCACATCCCATACAAAGGCTCATCAGGTGCAGAAAACGACCTCATTGCAGGGATCATCCCCGCCATGTTTTTGCCTATTCATGTGGCTTTACCCAAACTGCGTGCAGGACAAATCAAGGTCTTGGGCTCCAGCCTCAAAGAGCGGCACCCCTTGTTTAAAGACATTCCGTCTTTGCACGAACAAGGCGTCACAGGTTACGACGTGGACCTGTGGTTGGGTGTGTGGGGCCCCGCTGGCATGTCGCCAGCGCTGCTGAACCGTTACAACGCCGATATTCGCTCCATCGTGGCGCAACCCGATACTCAAGAAAGACTGGCTGCCCAAGGCTTGGTTCCCAACACCAGCACACCAGAGCAGTTCACACGTTTGGTCAAGGAGGAGTGGGAGCGTTGGGGCAAAGTCATTAAAGAAGCCAAAATTACCGCGGACTGAACATGAGACCCATTCACACTGTTGGCCTGCTGGGCCTTGGGAAAATGGGTGCGCCCATGGCGGGGCACCTGATTCGTAAGGGTTTCAAGGTGGTGGGCTTTGACCCAACGCCTGCGGCGGGTGACCATGCCAAGACCTTAGGCGTTCATATGGTGCCCAGCCCCGCTGAGGTGGCGCGCCAAAGCGACTTGGTGCTGGTGGTGGTGGGCTTTGACAGCGAAGTGGAAGATGCCATCTGGGGCCCGGAAGGTGTTATGCAAGGTGCTGCGCCCGGCCTGATAGTTGCTTTGGGTTCTACCGTCTCGCCCAGTTATGCCCAAACGCTCGGGTTTCAACTCCTGCAAAAGCACATCACCCTGCTCGACATTCCTTTAACCCGAGGTGAGGCTGCGGCCATTTCCGGAAAAATGCTGATCTTGGGTGCGGGCGAGCCTCAAGCCTTTGAGGCCTGCCGACCCGTGTTTGACACCTTTGCCTCAGATATCTTCCATTTGGGCGATACAGCGGGCGCTGGGCAAGTGGGAAAAATGGTCAATAACTTGATTTTGTGGGCTTGTACAGCTGCTAATGACGAAGGTCTGCGTCTAGGCGAAAGCATGGGCGTCGATCCCGCCAAAATGCGCAAGGCCTTGCACCATAGCAGCGCGCAAAATTGGGCTATGGACGAGCGAGCTGACCTCAGCGGCATGCCTTGGGCAGAAAAAGACATGAATATCGTGCTCCATGAGGCCGACCAAGTGCG
This sequence comes from Hylemonella sp. UBA2468, assembly GCA_002342165.1. GTDB lineage: Bacteria > Pseudomonadota > Gammaproteobacteria > Burkholderiales > Burkholderiaceae_C > Hylemonella. Next base: position 643 of record DDPM01000047.1, on the reverse strand, counting down.
CATCAGCTTGCCTTTGTGCGGCACGATTAAAGAAGTCATTAAGGGTCTCAAAATTCGCATGGGCTTAGGCATACCGCAAGTGGTGCCAAAGTCTGTGACCAGTGGGAGTACGTGATGGACTACGTCGGTTTGGAGTCCGTGAGCTTTGGCTCGGAAGATTTAAAACAGTCCCGACAGTTCTTCACCGATTGGGGGCTTCAAAAAGTGGGCCAAGGTAGGGACTCGTTGACCTTTCAAGTGGGTAACGAAAGCCGCGTGCTGGTGCGTTCGGACCAAAGTACCAAGCTGGCCCCAAAGTTGCACCCTGATTCGCAGTTCCGTTCTTTTGAGCTGGGGGTAAAGCGCCAAAAAGACTTAGAGGCCCTTGCCTCAGACCTCTCTAAAGACCGTGCGGTGCATGAAGACACAGAGGGTCGGGTGCATTTTCAAGACGACGCCGGTATTCATGTGAGCTTAAGCGTGAGCAAGCGGCTGCACGTCAAGCCCCCGCAGGGCATTGCCCGCAATGAACCAGGACGCCGTGCCCGGGTCGACCGCATCAGTCCGGTATACGCACAAGCCACCCCTTGGCAAATGGGGCATATCGTGTTTTTTGTACCTGATACCAAAGAGGCTGAAACCTTTTATATCAAGCGCCTAGGCT
>DDPM01000014.1 GCA_002342165.1 Hylemonella sp. UBA2468 | reverse complement strand
TGATGTGGCGCTGGTACACCTTGCTGTCGTTCAAGTCACTGGACGACATTGCCCGCTTGCAGCAAGAGGTTGAGGACGGGCGCAACCCCAAGGAAGCCAAGGTGTTGCTCGCCAAAGAAATCACGGCGCGGTTTCACAATGTGGCGGCGGCCNNGGCGGCCGAGGCGGCGGAGCAAGACTTTATCAACCGCTCGCGCGGTGGGGTGCCCGATCAAGTGCCCGAGCAAACCTTGGATTTGCGCCAAATTGCGCCACAAGAGCAGGCTGTTGGCATTGCGGCTTTGCTCAAGCTGACGGGTTTAGCCACCTCGAGCGGCGACGGGAACCGCCTGATCGACGGCGGCGGTGTGCGGGTGGATTCCAACGTGATCAGCGACAAAGGCCTAAAACTGACCGCTGGCAGCTACGTCTTGCAGGTGGGCAAGCGCAAGTTTGTCAAGGTCACCCTAACCAACTGGTGAGCTTGGCCGCATCCTCAATGGCGAGCCGCCAAGTGGTGCTGTTCTTAGGGATAGCAAGCTTCAAGCGCAACAGACGCTGGTCGCGCGACACCAGCNNTGAACGCTGGCAGTTACGTGTTGCAGGTGGGCAAGCGCAAGTTTGTCAAGGTCACCCTAACCAGCTGCTGACCTTGGCCGCGTCCTCAATAGCGAGTCGCCAAGTGGTGCTGTGCTTGGGCATCGCAAGCTTTAAGCGCAACAGACGTTGATCGCGCGACACCAGCGCCACCATGTGCGTGTGTTGCCCTGCATAAAGCCATACATCGTCCAGCTTGTGCACCCGCCAGGCAGAGCGTTGGGCATCGGGCAACTCTATGCCCAGCCACTCATCACCCGCTGCAAACCCTGCGGCTTCTGCGGCGCCGCCACGCAGCACCGCTTTGATGCGCAGGCCATGGTCTTCCTGCACGCGCAGGCCCAGGCGCTGCGCCAGCTGGGCCGGGTCCTCGTGCACCGCCACGCCGTGAAGTTTTAGCAACTCTTTCAGAGGCAATTCTTGGGTGCTGTGAACCCAGGAATGAAGTTCTGGATGCCAATCGCGGCCACTCAGGGTGCGCAAGGCCATGAACAGATCGGCTTGCGATATGGGTCCACCTTGGCTGTGTTGCCAAAGGTGGCGCATCACCTCATCGAGCGTGGTAGCGCCTTCCGCGCGCAGTTTGAGGTCTAGACACAATGCCACCAAAGCGCCCTTGGTGTAGTAGCTCACCGTGGCGTTGGGGGTATTTTCGTCTTGCCGGTAGTACTTGATCCACGCATCGCGGCTGGCCTCTGCCACGGATTGCACCAAGCGGCCAGGAGTTTGCAACACGTGGTTGATGGTTTTGTTGAGCAGTTTCAGGTATGAGGCGTCGTCCAGCAGCTGGGCGCGGCGCAGCAGCAAATCGTCGTAGTAGCTGGTGAACCCTTCAAAAAACCACAGCATTTCGGTGTAGTTTTCTTGGGCGTAGTCGTACTGCGCAAATTCGGCAGGCCGCAAGCGTTTGACATTCCAGGTGTGAAAGTACTCGTGGCTGAATAGGCCCAGCAACGTGTTGTAGCCCTCAGGCAGTTTGCTACTCTTGCGCGGCAAGTCTTTGCGCGAGCAAATCAGCGCGGTGGAGTTGCGGTGTTCTAGGCCACCGTAGCCGTCGTCCACTGCATGCAGCATGAACACATAGTGCTCAAACGGCGGCTCTTCGCCAGGGTGGGTGCGCCAAAACACAATTTCAGTTTCACAAATTTTTTTCACATCTTGCAGCAGCCGCTTGCTGTCCCAATCCGGCAAGTCGCCAGACACCACCAACTTATGGAGCCGCCCTCCAGCTTCGAACTCCCCAGTCCAAAACGCGCCCAACTCAAATGGCGCATCCACCAGTTCGTCGTAGTCGCTGGCTTGGTAAGTGCCAAAGCCCTTGGCTCCCACTTTATGGGGTCTAAGCCCAGTGGCCACGCTCCAGGCCGGTTGTGCGGACAAGACCGCATCGCTTGCCACCAGCTCGAGTTTGTGGGGGTGCGGTTCTGAGCCATGTACACGCAGACACAAAGAGGTGTTGTTGAAAAAACCGCGGGTCGCGTCCAAGAAAGCGGCGCGCACCGAAGCGTCATTGGCGTATACCTCGTAGCTCAGCACCAATGGGGCATCTTTGGAGCAGTCGATTTGCCAGGTGCATTTATCCAAAGACCTGATAGCCAAATGTTTTCGGGACTGCTTGGCCTGCAGGTTTTGCAAGTTCTTAGAAAACTCCCGCACCAGGTAACTGCCCGGAATCCACACCGGTAGGGACACCCGTTGTTGCGGTGCCGGGTGTTTAAGGGTCAGGGTGATGCGGTAGAGGTGGGCATGCAGGTCTGCAGGCTCCACCCGGTAATGCACAGCGGGCAGTTTGGGCATAGAGGCTTTCACCCAAGCGCTTACTTCACGTCGCTCAGAATTTTTTCAATTTGGGCCGTGTTGATGGCGCCAGGCACCCGCATGCCATCCGCAAACACCAAGGTGGGAGTGCCCGTGATTTTGAGTTTGCGACCCAGTTCCACATTGCGCAGCAAGGCCGAGCTGTCACATCCCGCAGGGGCGGCGGCGATGGCTTGGCCTTTAAGCATCCAGCCTTGCCATGCTTTGGCCTTGTCTTTGGCGCACCAGACGTTTTTGGATTTTTCGGTGGAGTCGGCGCCCAAAATCGGATAGAGGAATGTGTACACCGTCAGGTCGCCCACTTTTTCCAGGTCGCGCTCGAAGCGCTTGCAGAAGCCGCAGTTGGGGTCAGCAAATACAGCTACTTTGCGTTTGCCGTTGCCGCGTACTTCCACCAAAGCGTCTTTCAGGGGCAGATCCGTAAAGTTGATGGCGGTGAGTTTTTCAATGCGCTCATCGGTCAGGTTGCGGCGCTGTCGCAAGTCAATCAGGGAGCCCTGAAACAGATAGTTGGCTTCGCTGTCGGTGTAGAGAATTTCGGTGCCGTTGACCCGCACCTCATACACACCGTTGACCTGGCTTTTGTTGATCTCATCAATTTTTTGAATCTGGGGCAGGCGATCTTCCAGATTTTTGCGGATTGTGGCTTCCTGGGCCCAACTCGCAGAGTTTGCGATCAAGCACATCCCAATCATCCATTTAATTAAGCGCATCAAAGTTCCTATCAAGATTCAGTATTTAAAAAATCAAGCATTCATGGCTTGTTGTGCAAGCCATTGTTTGATCTGCGGGCTACGCTCCACCCCGCGCATGCCCCATTCGCGCAAGCGCTCCCATCCGGCGCCGTGTTGCGTGAACAGCCATTGCAAGCCGTCCATGCCTTGGTCCATCAGCAGCATGCCGCCTTTGCGGGTGCGTTCGTAGCGCCTGAGCAGCTTGGGGTCGTCCACGCTGCGCCAGTAGTCGCGCTCGCGCAGCACTTTTACGAGTTCGGCCACATCCGCCAAGCCCAAGTTCAGACCCTGACCGGCCAAGGGGTGTACCGAGTGAGCGGCGTCTCCGGCTAAAGCCCAAGCCCCGTTGGCGTTAGCGTTTTGACCTGTCCATTGCTCGGCACAGGCGCGCTGCAAGGGCCACACTTGCCGCGGGCTGTTAAGGGTCATGTTGCCTAGCGCATGGCCACAGGCTTGTTGAAGCTGCAGGGCAAATTCAGACGCCTCAAGGTGTTGAAGCTGTTGTGCTTTATCTGGAGCCGCCGACCACACCACCGTCACTTCGTGGCCTTCAGGGCCCTGAATGGGCAACAGCGCCAGCACCTCGCCGTTTGCAAACCATTGGCTGGCGGTTTGCTGGTGCGGCATCTCGCACAGCACCCGCGCAGACAAAGCGCTTTGCGCGTAAAGGTGGCGCTGGTAGGGCACGCACCAACGCTCGCGGGTGCTGCTGTGGCTGCCTTCGCAAACAACGGTCAGGCGTGCCTGTTCAGTGGTATTAAGCTGAACTTGGGGTTGAAACCCCACCG
>DDPM01000029.1 GCA_002342165.1 Hylemonella sp. UBA2468 | reverse complement strand
CAACGCAACCAGCGCTGGTCGCAAGCGCTCACCGTGCGTTTGGCGCAGGCCTTAGCTCCTTGGGCAGAAACCGACCGCATTCGGCATCTTCGGAACTGCGGCATGATTTGGGCGTTTGATGTGCAGTTTGACGAGGCCCAACGCCCAGCATTTGCCCGTCGTTTTTACGCTGCTGCGCTGCAAGCCGGGGTGCTGCTAAGACCTATAGGCACCACCGTGTATTTTATGCCGCCGTATATATTGAATGAGGACGAAACCACGTGGTTGATTGAGCGCACCGTGGCCGCTTTGAAGGCTTGTAGCGTATGAACCCCATGCTTCAAAGTCTGCAAGCCGCACTGAACGAGCTGGACGTGCAGCAACTGAGGCGCTCTCGCCGAATTGCAGATTCAGCATGTGCCACGCGAGCGCGGGTGGATGGACGTGAATTGCTCAGCTTCAACAGCAACGATTACTTGGGACTGGCCTCAGACCCTCGCGTGGTGGAGGCTTTGCGGGAAGGTGCCTTGCGTTATGGCGCTGGCAGCGGGGCGTCTCATTTGGTCAGCGGCCACAGCCGCCCGCATGCCCAGCTGGAGGCGTTGTTGGCGCACTGGCAATCGCCGTACATTGAGCGCGCCAGGGGTTTGGCGGTATCTACGGGGTATATGGCCAATTTGGCTGTATTGGCAGCATTGGCCCAACCCGAGCCCCGCCACACCGTGATCTTTTCCGATGCGCTGAACCACGCCTCGCTTATAGATGGCGCCCGTTTGTCCAAAGCCCAAGTGGTGGTCTATCCCCATGCCAACGCCCAAGCTTTGGCAGAGCTGATGGCCCAGCACGCCACCCAATACCCCCAAGTCACCAACCGTGTGGTCGTGACCGACAGCGTCTTCAGCATGGATGGTGATTTGGCGCCCCTGCCCGACCTGCTGGCGCTGTCTGAGCGCTACGGTGCTTGGTTGGTGGTGGACGATGCCCACGGCTTGGGTGTGCTGGGTGTGCATGGCGCGGGAGCGTTGGAGCACTTTGGCTTGTGCTCGCCGCATGTGGTGTGGATGGGTACCTTGGGTAAGGCTGCCGGCGTGTCGGGCGCCTGCATCGTGGCGCACGACACCGTGGTGGAGTGGTTGCTGCAAAAAGCCCGTTCTTACATTTACAGCACGGCCTCAGCGCCTGCGCTGGCGCATGCCTTGCTGACCAGTTTGAACATTGTGAGCAGCGCAGAAGGCCAGCAACGCCGCGCCCATTTGGCTACATTGCGATCGGCTTTTCAGGGCGTGCGTTTGCCTGCGGCTTGGTACAGGTTGCCTTCAGAAACTGCTATTCAGCCTTTGGTCGTGGGGCAAAACGGTCAGGTGCTGCAGCTGGCCCGTGCACTCTATGAGCAAGGGCTATGGATCAGCGCCATACGTGCGCCCACCGTGCCCTCAGGTACGGCGCGCTTGCGCATCACGTTCAGCGCTGCGCACACCCTGGAAGAGGTCAAGCAACTCCAGCAAGCCTTGGAAAAGGCCGCCCACCAGTTTTTCGACTCCAATGTGGCGGTCCCAACCATAGGGGAGCATCAATGATGTCAATGCCTGTGCGGGCGTGTTTTGTCACGGGTACAGATACTGAGGTGGGTAAAACCTTGGTGAGTTGCGCGCTTTTGCAAGCTTGGGCGCAAGAGGGCTTGGTGGCGGCGGGTCTGAAGCCCGTGGCAGCTGGGGCACAGGAACAACCTGATGCCCAAGGCTTACAAGCCCAATGGGTTAATGAAGACGTTGAGCTCCTGAGGCGGGCGTCCACTTTGAAGTTATCCAGCCAACAGGTCAGTCCTTATGTGTTGCGCGCGCCTGTGGCACCGCATTTGGCGGCGCGAATGGAGGGGGTGCACCTCGACGTGCAGGTCATGGTTCAGGCCTACCAGCGTTTGTGTGGCATAGCCGAAGCCGTGGTGGTTGAGGGGGTGGGTGGGTTTTGCGTGCCCTTGAACGACCAGCATGACACCTCAGACTTAGCAGAGCAACTGGGTTTGCCCGTGGTGATGGTGGTGGGTCTACGCTTAGGGTGCATCAACCATGCGCTTTTGACGGCGCAGGCCGTTGCTGCCAAAGGGTTGCGTTTGGCCGCATGGGTAGCCAACACGGTAGATGCCCACATGCCGGAGTTACAAAACAATGTACAAGCCATCCATGAGCGTTTGCAGCTCTTGGCTCCTGTTGGTCAACAGGTGGTGTACGCGGGCTGTGTGCCCCATTTATCGGAGCCTGTGGCCAAGGCCGCCGCGACCTACCTGAACTGGAGCAGCGTGGACTGGAGTGTTGTGGCCCGGAGCGCGCCATGAGGTTCAACGATCGCCCCGACCCCAGTGCGCTGCTGCGTAAGGCAGAGTCGGTGCGCAATGGCACCGCACCAGTACAAGGTTTGCAAAAAGTGCCCACGCCCTGCCGTTCGGTTTGCACCATGAACCGCCGTTCAGGCTGGTGCGAAGGCTGTTACCGGACCTTGCAAGAAATCACCGACTGGACCACCTTGAGCGACGAACAAAAACGCCAAGTCTGGAAACAGATTGCATCACGCGTGCAAGGTTTGCGCCCTTAATTTCAAATAGCGAAACACAAACCAAGGGTTGCCACCTAGTTTGTCAGCCTCGTATCAGTTAAGCGTAAGAAGTTGGTCAGTACCTTCTCCAAGAATGCACAAGTGCTCTCATTCCGAGAGAACGATTACTGATTAGGAGACAAGACATGGCAACAACACATGCCCCACGTCCGATGAGCGCGGAAGAAAAGAAGGTCATCTTTGCTTCTTCGCTTGGTACGGTGTTTGAGTGGTACGACTTTTATTTGTACGGTTCTTTGGCAGCCATCATTGCCAAGCAGTTCTTCAGCGGTTTGGATGAAGGTTCTGCCTTCATTTTTGCGCTGTTGGCGTTTGCGGCTGGTTTCATTGTGCGCCCCTTCGGCGCTTTGTTCTTTGGCCGTTTGGGCGACATGATCGGTCGCAAATACACCTTCTTGGTCACCATTTTGATCATGGGCTTGTCCACGTTCGTCGTGGGCCTCTTGCCCACCTACGCCTCCATTGGCGTGGCCGCTCCTGTGATTTTGATCGTCTTGCGCTTGCTCCAAGGCTTGGCCTTGGGTGGTGAGTACGGCGGTGCAGCTACTTATGTGGCTGAGCATGCGCCCATGGGCAAGCGCGGCGCTTACACCGCTTGGATCCAAACCACGGCCACTTTGGGCTTGTTCTTGTCCTTGATGGTCATTTTGGGTACACGTACTGCACTTGGCGAGGAAACCTTTGCCGATTGGGGTTGGCGCGTGCCGTTCTTGGTGTCCATCTTGCTGCTGGGCATTTCGGTTTACATCCGCTTGAGCATGAACGAGTCTCCTGCGTTTGCCAAAATGAAATCGGAGGGCAAAACCTCCAAATCGCCTTTGAGCGAATCGTTTGGCCAGTGGAAGAACCTCAAAATCGTGATCTTGGCCCTTTTGGGTTTGGTGATGGGTCAAGCCGTGGTCTGGTACTCGGGCCAGTTCTACGCCCTGTTCTTCCTGACGCAAGCCCTGAAAGTGGATCCTGCCACCGCTAACATCATGGTGGCGATATCTCTCATCATCGGCACACCGTTCTTCATTGTGTTTGGTGCTTTGTCCGACAAAATCGGTCGCAAACCCATCATCTTGGCTGGTTGTTTGTTGGCGGCAGTCACCTACTTCCCCGTGTTCAATGCCCTGACCAAAGCGGCCAACCCTGACCTCGCTGCCGCGCAAGCGGCCTCTAAGGTCACGGTCACAGCAGACCCTGCGGAGTGTTCGTTCCAGTTCAACCCCACAGGCACCAAGAAGTTCACTTCAAGCTGCGACATTGCCAAGCAACGTCTGGCCAGCGCCTCTGTGAGCTATGACAACATTGACGCTCCAGCGGGCACACCGGCCATCATCAAGGTGGGTGAAACCGTGGTGAAGGTCAAGTACACACCTGAAGACATTGCTGACGCCAAAGCCAAAGCAGAAGCCAAACTGGCTGAACTCAGTGCCGCCACTCCGGTGGATGACAAGGCTGTAGCTGCTGCCAAGAAGTCTTTTGCTGACCTGAGCAACGAGAAGACAGCG
>DDPM01000036.1:2286-2651 GCA_002342165.1 Hylemonella sp. UBA2468 | reverse complement strand
CAACGCTGCGGCCCCCGACCAGCGTGAATACATTCCTATGGACCAACCTGCTCCCGATATGGGCTCTTTTGATTCCGGCTCGGGCTCGGGCTGGGATGATGCGGGTTCGTCTTCCGGAGACGACAGCTGGTAACTCCGCGACTGACGGATCTGATGCAAGGTGTGCTGGCGCGAATGCACCGCGTCCAGCAAGCCCCTTTGCATGCCTTAACCCCACAACAAGCCCGCGCGGCTTATGAAAACGCTTCGGGCATTTTGGATGTGCCCAAGCCTGAGGTGCCTAGGTTGCACGACCTGCACATTCCTGCGCGAGATGGCCATCTAATTGGCGCACGCCTTTACGCACCTGAACACCCCGCGAATAA
>DDPM01000036.1:957-2275 GCA_002342165.1 Hylemonella sp. UBA2468 | reverse complement strand
CCTTGTGCGGTGTTGTCTGTGGATTACCGTTTGGCGCCGGAACATAAATTTCCAACGGCAGCGCATGATGCATGGGACGCGGTGCGGTGGGTGCACCAAAATGCAGACACTTTGGAAATAGACGCCAATCGCATCGCAGTGGGTGGCGACAGCGCTGGCGGCACTTTGGCTGCCGTATGCGCCATTTGGGCCCGCGACGAGAACTTGCCGCTGCGCTTGCAGCTGCTGTTGTACCCGGGCACCACAGGACACCAAGACACCAAGTCGCACCAAACCTTTGCCAAGGGCTATGTGCTGGAAGACACGCACATCACTTACTTTTTTAACCACTACCTCAATACCCCTGAAGACCGCCACGACTGGCGCTTTGCACCCTTGTATGCCCAAGATACAGACGGCGTAGCGCCCGCATGGATAGGGCTGGCGGAGTGCGACTCGTTAGTGGATGAGGGCATTGCCTACGCCGACAAACTTAGGCTCTCGGGCGTGGCTGTGGATTTGGAAATTTACCGGGGCGTGGTGCACGAGTTCATCAAAATGGGGCGGGCCATACCAGAAGCCTTACATGCCCAGCGCGATGCAGCTGCAAGCTTGCGGCGTGCTTTGTACGCCTAAACCCAAGCAGTCTCGTAAATTGGCGCTTTAAATCGTGGTGCTTTAAATGTTCACACTTTTACTTGGGCCTTGGGATGAACTCTCAGAGGCAGCTCGCCAGGTCCGAACCCAAGTTTTTATCCAAGAACAAGGTATTCCAGAATCCGAAGAGTGGGATGACATGGACGCCCTATGTACCCAAGTGGTGGCCTACAACTCCCAAGGCGAACCCATCGCCACGGCCAGATTGCTGCCCAGTCAAAGCGGTACGGCCAAAATTGGTCGTATGGCTGTGCTGCTTGCCTGGCGTGGACAAGGCATTGGAGCTTTGATGCTGCAACGCTTGGTTCAAACAGCCCACGAGCGCGGCGACCAAGAAGCCGTGCTACACGCCCAAAGCCAAGCCCAAGGGTTTTATGAATTACAGGGTTTTGAGACTAAAGGTGGAGTGTTTGACGAAGTGGGGATCCCGCATATAGTGATGAGTCGACCTTTAGGCCTCAAATGCAAATAAGTTACACCCAGCATGCTCTGGCTCGTATGATGGAATGAGGCATCAGCCAAGCAGAAGTGGAGAGCACTTTGGCCGACCCGGTTCAAACCATGTCTGCACAAAACGGTCGGATCGAGTCACAGGGATGGATAGAACGCGCAGGGCAACGTCAGTTGTTGCGTGTTCTCACCGAGGGTGATTTGGTGGTTTTGGTTATTACCGTAATGGCTA
>DDPM01000036.1:324-952 GCA_002342165.1 Hylemonella sp. UBA2468 | reverse complement strand
CACCATGAAAATTGAATATGACCCCAAAGCTGATGCGATGTACATACGGTTGAAGGCGGGTACCGTTGCCGAAAGCGATGAAGTGCGTCCCGGTGTTTTGCTGGACTTTGATGCAGAAGGCAAAGTGCTGGGTATTGAGATGCTGGATGTCAGCCTGAAGACCGACAACCCTCGCGAACTTGCCATGGAGCTGATCGGGACTTAAGCCCCAAGACTTACTTCACCGCCAACACAATTTTCCCCACATGTTGATTGGCTTCCATGTAAGCCTTAGCTTGCGGCAAATCATTAAAAGCAAACACACGGTCTAGCAGGGGCTTGAGTTGGCCTGTACCAAAGGCTGGCAAGACTTGCGCGCTAAAGCCGGGTATGGCTGCTGCTCTTTGCGCCATGGTGCGCAGTTTGTTGGACACACCAAAGACCTTAATGCGTTTGGCGTGGAGGTGTTCTAGATCTACTTTGGCTTCCAGAACGCCATCCACATAACCCACCACCGCAAAGCGGCCCTGAAACCCCAAGCAAGACATGCTGTGGCTAAAAACTGAGCCACCTACGGTGTTGATAACCAAATCCACGCCCTTACCGTCGGTGGCTTCCATAACGGCCTGTTGGTAGTCGGGGAGGCGGG
>DDPM01000036.1:0-301 GCA_002342165.1 Hylemonella sp. UBA2468 | reverse complement strand
CAGAGCCGGAGGTGCCAATGACCTTAGCGCCCAACCACTTGGCCAATTGCAAAGAGGCCACGCCCACGCCCGAAGTGATGCCATTGACCAAGAGCCACTCTTGCGGCTGGAGTTGGCCCCCCAATATGACCGAATCGTAGGCTGTGAGGTAGGTGAGGGGCACGCAGGCGGCTTCTTGAAAAGATAAACCGTTGGGCACGACCATGGCTTCCATCTCGTCCATCACGGTGAATTGCGAAAAAGCCCCGGGGCAGCGGCCCATGATCCGGTCTCCCGGCTTAAAGCGGGTCACATCTGCTCC
>DDPM01000167.1 GCA_002342165.1 Hylemonella sp. UBA2468 | reverse complement strand
GGCTCCATTTTTTTACAGGCCATCGAAGGCAGTCGCAAAGCGGTTAGCGAGTTGTATGGCCATATACAAAGAGACCCTCGCCATCAAGACGTTCAGTTGCTGATGTATGAGGAAATTTCAGAGCGCCGTTTTGGCGGCTGGACCATGGGGCAGGTCAANNATGGAGCGGCCTGAGCTCGATCCCTATAGCGTGCCCGGTAAGGTTTCCATGGCCTTGTTGGAAGAGCTGATGGCCACCGCGGCCATTATTGGACGCGCCTAAAGGGTCAGCTGGCGTGGGGGCATTTGTCGCTCCTCATTCAGACACCCCTTTGCTTTTAGGCTGCGATTTTTCCAGTCGACCTTCCCGCAAAAAACCTATCATTGTGGCCAGTGGTGCATTGTTGGAGCACCGTGTGGTGTTGCAGCAGCTGCATGAGTTTTTCAGTGTGGACGATCTTTCAGCCTGGTTGTCATCCCAACCGACTTGGTTAGGAGGCTTTGATCTGCCGTTTGGCTTGCCTAGGGAGCTGGTAAACACTCTGGGCTGGCCTCAAGACTGGTCCCAGTGCATGGCGCATTACACCCAGCTCAGCCGAGAGAACATTCGGGATACCTTTGCCGCTTTTTGCAACGCGCGACCGGTGGGCCAAAAGTTTGCCCACCGTGCCACCGATCGACCCGCCCAGTCCAGCCCCTCCATGAAATGGGTCAACCCGCCAGTGGCTTATATGCTGCATGCAGGCGTACCCTGCTTGCTCAAGGCGCAGGCCTATTTGGCAGGCGTCATGCCGCTGCAAGCTGAGGGTATGCCCACACAGGCCCAGCCGCCCAGGGTGGCCTTGGAGGCCTATCCGGGCTTGTTGGCCCGTGAGTTGTTGGGCGCGCGGAGCTACAAAAGTGACGATCCCGCCAAACAGACCCCCGAGCGTTTGATTGCTCGCAAGCACTTGGTGCATGGTTTGGAGCTGGGGTCTGCCCGCTTGGGTATGCGCTTAAAGCTCAGCCATACCTTGAGCGGTGTTCTGGTGCAAGACGCCAGCGCCGACCGTCTGGACGCCGTGTTGTGTCTCATGCAAGCGGCTTGGGCGCATCTGCAAGGGCCTCCGCACTATGGCTTACCCAAGGATGTGGACTTGTTGGAGGGCTGGATTGTGTCGGCTTAAGCCGAGCGCGAGATCACGGCTTCGTCGAGCTTGAGCGCCAGCTGTGAAATCGCTAACGCTGCAGGGCAGCCGGGCGTGTTGAGCATCAAAAGTTGACGCCGCATGATGGCCATTTTGACGCTGGGGTCTGAGGGAATATCGCCGGTGTGGACAAGTTTGATATTCACCCCCTGTGCCTTGGACACAAACCGGTCCAACACCTGCTGCAATTGCACCGTGATGGCGCGCCCATCGCCCAACCGGGCGGTTTGGTTGATGATCATGCGTATCTGTTGACGCTTCTGCTGACTGGTCAGCACCTTGATGGTCGCATAGGCATCAGTGAGAGATGTAGGTTCAGGCGTGGCCACCAGCAACACCTCTGAGGCCAAAGAGACCGCAAACAACACCACATCTGAAATGCCCGCACCGGTGTCGAGCAAAATGACATCGTAAAGCGGGTGCAGCGACTCCATGATGCGTAAAAAATCATCGCGAACCCCAGAGGTCAGGCGCGAATACTCCACCAAACCCGAACCGGCCAGCAGAACGTCAAAACCACCCGGAGTTTTGATGATGCATTCTTGCAGTTGCGCTTTACCCATAAACACATCATGCAAAGTGAGCTTGGGGTAAAGGTTGAGCACCACATCCAGGTTGGCCAATCCTAAGTCGGCATCCATCACCAATACACGGTGGCCGCGCTTGGCAATGGCTGCGGCCAGGTTGGAGGACAAAAATGTTTTGCCCACGCCACCTTTGCCACTGGTGATGGCCATGACTTTGGCCACAGCTTTGGAATTTGGTTTGGTCATAGGCTGTCTTCTACAGTGTGGGCCCCAGCAGCGGCCAGATCGGCGCCAAACGCCGCAAACAACATGTTTTTTTCTTCGGCACTCACGGCAACCAACGGATCCAGGTCCAGACAGACCAAATTGCCACCACGCGCTTTGGCCTGATACAGCTGGGTGTCTGCCCGATCCAGCCAAGCCGAGGCGGGGCAACGCGTCCATTCAGGGGCAAATGCGGCCCCAACGCTGGCCGTGAGCGCCATACCTTTGGCACTTAAATCTCCGGAGCTCATATCTTTGGCGTCCAAGCCGGTCAAGGCGAGGTGCTCCACACGCTCGCGCAAACGTTCGGCCACCATGCTGCCATCGGCGGCGTTACAGTCGGTCAAAATCACCGCAAACTCGTCCGAGCCGCAACGAGCCACCAAATCTTGGGGCCGCACCGAGCGAGACATCACACCAGCTATGCGCCGAACCACTTCATCCACCCACTCTGAGCTGCGTGTGTGTTGCAGACCTTGAAAGTGGTCCACTGTCAGCAAAAGCAGCATGGCGGGTCGGCCAGAGCGGGCCACCACATCGTTTTCGCGAATGAGCGAAGCTTCAAATTGCCTGCGGTTGGCCAAGCCGGTCAATGGGTCACGTTGGGAGAGTTGGCATAAACCGTCTATCACCGCTTGAAGGTACCGCGTGGGTTCAGCACTCATCTCGGGCAAGGCGGTATAGTTCACGCGCTGCAACAAGGCTTGGGCATCGTCCAGCCGCAATTGGCCAAGGTCCAGGCTGCGTGTCGGAGTGTTGGGCACAGGTGCTGGCACGGGAAACGATGTGAAAAAAATGAGATAGTTTCAGAGCTTAACAGCCGTCGGAGAGAATGGTCTGTCGGTACTTGAATGTCGACCTGTGCCGCACACCTTGCAGTCTGCTTGACGAGATACACGCATTTCACTGAAGCTCATCTGCAACCCGTCTATCAAGAGGAGGCGGCCAGCCAATGACTCCCCCGCCCCGCTGATCAGCTTGAGCGCCTCAGCAGCTTGCATACTCCCTACCATGCCCACCAAAGGTGCCAGCACGCCCATGGTGGCACATTGGGTTTCTTCAAAATGCGTTTGCGGGTCAAACAAGCAGGCGTAGCAAGGAGTTTGGGTTTGGCGCGGGTCAAACACCGACACTTGACCATCAAATTTGATGACTGCACCCGATACCAAAGGCTTGCCATGCCGCACACAGGACGCATTAACGGCTTGGCGGGTGGCAAAGTTGTCGCTGCAGTCCAGCACCACGTCCGCTTGGGGCACCCAGTGCTCTAAAAATGCCGCATCGGCTTGGCTCTGCAGGGGGGTCACATGGACCAGCGGGTTGATGTTTGCAACCGCGGTTTGCAAGGAATTCACCTTGGGTTGTCCGATGCTGGACATGTGGTGGGCAATTTGCCGCTGCAGATTGGTCAGGTCCACGGTGTCGGGGTCTGCCACCGTGATGCGTCCGACGCCTGCAGCGCCTAAATACAAAGCTGCAGGGCAACCCAAGCCACCTGCACCAATCAGCAGCACGTGGCTTTGGCAAATACGCTGCTGGCCTTCAATGCCGATGGCATCGAGCAAAATATGCCGCGAATAACGCAGCAGCTCGTCATCTTTCACGGCGCTTTGCTTTTAGTACCCGTCTCAGTTGTCTTTAGGGGCATCTTTACGCTCGGTTTGGGTTTTGCTGGCCATCACCGGCAAACCTTTCAAGCGGTTGAGGGCTTGAATCAGAGGAAAGTCTTTCTCGCTGCCAAACTCGGGCAAACGTTTTTCCGCCGCAGGATTTTTAGCGTCTACTTCAAGTTTTTTAATAGCGGCGTCACGGGCTTTTTCGCGTTCGGCGTCTTGTGGCGCATTGGTTTGTCCGTTGCTCAAATGCTTGTCCAGATCGGCTTCGCGCGTGCGCAGAGCCGCAAACACATTGCCTTCGGCGGTTTCGTCGAGCATCACATCAGGCACAATGCCGCGCGCCTGAATGCTGCGTCCTGCAGGCGTAAAGTACCTAGCGGTGGTGATTTTTAAGGCTGTATCAGGGCCCAGTGGGCGTACGGTTTGCACCGATCCTTTGCCAAAGGTTTGGCTGCCCATGATGGTGGCGCGTTGGTGGTCTTGCAGGGCCCCCGCCACAATTTCGCTGGCAGAAGCAGAACCCTCGTTCACCAGAACCACCAAGGGTACGGTTTTAATGGCTGCAGGTAAGCGCTTCAGGGGATCATTGCCGCTGCGCCGCTGGTAAAACTCAGGCGAAGCTTTGTAAATGAATTTACTTTCAGACAGTTGGCCGTTGGTGGACACCACCGTCACGTTTTCGGGCAAGAAGGCCGCAGACACCGCTACCGCAGCGTCCAACAGGCCGCCCGGGTCGTTGCGCAGGTCCAAAACCAAGCCCTTGAGTTGCGGCTCGGATTTATAAATCTCTTCAACTTTGCGCACAAAATCTTCTACGGTGCGGTCCTGAAACTGGCTCAAACGCAGCCATGCGTAGCCGGATTCCAGTATTTTGGATTTGACAGATACGGTTTTAATTTCTTCTCGAATGATGGTCACGGGAAACGTGCGGTTCTCGTCTTTGCGGAAAATAGTCAATACCACTTTGGTGTTGGGTTCACCGCGCATGCGCTTGACGGCCTCGTTCAGGGTCAAACCCTTGACAGCGGTGTCGTCTACCTTGGTAATAAGGTCGTTGGTTTTCAGGCCGGCCCTGAAGGCTGGGGAGCCTTCAATGGGCGACACCACTTTCACCAAACCATCTTCTTGGGTGATTTCAATGCCCACGCCCACAAAACGGCCGGTGGTGCCTTCTCGGAATTCTTTGTAAGACTTTTTGTCAAAGTACTGGGAATGGGGGTCCAAGCTGGACACCATGCCTGAAATGGCGTCGGTGATGAGCTTTTTCTCGTCCACCGGCTCAACATAGTCGGATTTGATCATGCCGAACACTGCGGCGAGCTGTTGTAGCTCTTCGAGCGGGAGCGGCGCCATGTTGCCGCGAGCCCCAATTTGCAAAGAAACCGTGGTGAGCGCACCCGCCAAAGCCCCAAGGGCAATCCAGCCAGCAATTTTTAATTTATGAGCCATAGTGTCAGTCCGTCAATTCCATATCCTTTTAGCCATCCAAACCAATATACACGTTCGGCTGAATCCTGTGGGTTCAAGGGGATCCCGTTGGGTTTGGGTCTGGGTTTTGGTTTTGCTTTAAAAAATAATGCCGGATGGGCTTGAGTTCGGCGTCCAATTCATACACCAATGGAACACCATTGGGAATGTTCAGGCTCACAATGTCTTGATCTGAAATATTGTCCAAATATTTCACCAAAGCCCTGATGGAATTGCCGTGCGCCGAAAGCAGCACCCGCTTGCCCGACCGAATAGCCGGTGCTATAGACTCCGTCCAAAACGGCACCACACGGGCCACCGTATCTTTAAGACATTCGGTCAACGGAATTTGGTCCGCGCGCAGATGGACGTAACGCGGGTCATGGCGCTCGCAGCGGGCGTCGTCGGCGGCCAACGGTGGGGGAGGTGTGTCGTAACTGCGCCGCCACATCAAAACCTGTTCGTCTCCAAACTGCTTGGCCATTTCAGCCTTGTTCAAGCCTTGCAAGCCACCGTAGTGGCGTTCATTGAGCTGCCAGCTTTTCACCACCGGCAGCCAGGTGCGGTCCAATGCATCTAGACAGTAAGACAGCGTGTGAATGGCACGTTTGAGCACACTGGTATAGGCCAAGTCAAAGTCGTAGCCTTCGGCTTTGAGCAATTGCCCGGCCGAAATGGCCTGGGATACCCCAGTGGGGGTAAGGTCAATATCGGTCCAGCCAGTGAAGCGGTTTTCAAGATTCCAAATCGATTCACCGTGGCGAATCAGAACTAATTTGTACATGCCAAGAGCGCCCAAAAACCTCGCATTCTAGAATCTCAAGTTTTTAGTGCACCTTTTAAAGGAATTCTGTGGATTTCATCATCAACAACTGGATGCTCATAGCGGTGGCCCTGAGCTCTGGCGGCTTACTGGTTTTTCCCATCGTTCGAGATGCCATGGGTGCGGACCTCACCCCTAACCAGGCGGTATTCCTCATCAATCGCGAAAAAGCGGTGGTGGTGGATGTGTGTTCTGCTGAGGAATATGCTCAAGGCCATGTGGGGCAGGCCAAACACATTTCTTTGGCGGATCTTGCGGCCAAGCTGCCCGAAACCGTCAAAAACAAAGACCTGCCGTTGATTTTTGTATGCCAAAGCGGTGGGCGCTCTGGCAGTGCGGCCCGCATGGCCAAGGGTTTGGGTTACGCCAAAGCGCAATCCTTAGGCGGCGGGCTCAATGCTTGGAAACAAGCGGGCCTTCCTATCGTTAAAACCTCCGCCTGAAAGCGTTTATCACATGCAAGCTGTCAAGATGTACACCACTGCGGTATGCCCCTATTGCGTCCGCGCCAAGCAACTCCTGAAATCCAAAGGTGTCGAACATATTGAAGAAATTCGAATCGACACCAACCCCCAAGCCCGTGACCACATGATGTCCAGCACCGGTAGGCGCACCGTACCCCAAATCTTCATTGGGTCCACCCACGTGGGCGGCTGCGATGACTTGATGGCGCTGGATTCCCGTGGCGAGTTGCTGCCCTTGCTCAACGCGGCCTGATATCGCGGCTTGATACCGCTTTACTTTTTTTCGTCCTGTCTCAACCCATCTGCCTCAAATATAGGCTCTCCAAGAAAGTTCTTATGTCCGATTCTTCCATTAACACCGACCTGACCCCAGTGTTTCAAATTCAGCGCGTGTACCTGAAGGAAGCCTCCTTAGAGCAACCCAATTCGCCCGGTATCCTGACCCGTCAAGACCAGCCAGGTGTTGACATTCAGCTCGGTGTTGAGGCCACCCCACTGACCGAGGGCGTGTTTGAAGTGGCAGTGACCGCCACCGTGCACACCACTCTGGAAGACAAAACCGTGTTTTTGGTCGAAGCCAAGCAAGCCGGAATTTTTGAAATCCGCAACATTCCACAAGAACAAATGAACCCTGTGCTCAGCGTGGCATGTCCCCAAATCATTTACCCCTACCTGCGTGGCAATGTGGCTGACTTGGTGCAGCGCGCCGGTTTTCCACCTGTTCACCTCAATGAAATCAACTTTGAGAGTATGTACCAGCAAAACTTGGCCCAAAACGATTCCACGCCGATTCAGTAAGGTCAATCAAGGTCACCCGTGAAGATTCTCATCTTGGGGGCTGGCGCTTGGGGTACCGCACTGGCGGTTCATGCCAGCCGCCTTGAGGGGCGGCAAGTAACCTTGTGGGCTCGCGATGCGTCTCAGGTCCAAGCCATGCAGGCGCAGCGCAGCAACCTCAAGTATCTAGAGGGTGTGGACTTGCCCGCCAAGTTGAAGCTGCTGTCAACCCCTATGGCCGAGCTGGCAGACAAGTGTTGCGAGCACCAGCTGGTGGTCATTGCCAGCCCCATGGCGGGTTTGCGTGCCATGCTGGGCATGCTGCAAGGTGCATCTTCTACCGTGGCTTGGTTGTGCAAAGGGTTTGAGCCGGTGGGTTCGCAGCAGCCCTTTGGATTGCTGGGGCACGAAATTCAATCCGAGGTGGCACCCCAGCTCCAAGCCGGGGTGTTGAGCGGACCCAGCTTTGCCATTGAGGTAGCGCGCGGCCAACCTACGGCTTTGGTGGCGGCTAGCCGCCACGAAGCCGTGCGCCAACTGTTGGTGGATGCCTTTCACAGCCCTACCCTGAGGGTCTATGCCAATGACGACTTGGTGGGCGTCGAGGTGGGCGGCGCGGTAAAAAATGTGCTGGCCATTGCCACGGGCTTGTGCGATGGCCTGCAACTGGGCTTGAACGCCCGTGCTGCCTTGATCACCCGCGGCTTGGCTGAAATGACCCGCTTGGGGCAAGCATTGGGAGCGAGCACTGAGACTTTTATGGGTTTATCGGGTTTGGGGGACTTGGTGCTCACCTGCACCGGAGACCTGAGCCGAAACCGCAAAGTGGGTCAGTTGCTGGCGCAGGGCCTGAACTTGCAAGATGCGGTGGCTTCGCTAGGCCATGTGGCTGAAGGCGTCTTCTGCGCACAAACTGTGACCCAGCGGGCTCGCGGTCTTGGGGTGGAAATGCCCATTACCCAAGCTGTGGTGGATTTGCTTGACGGCCGCTTGCAGCCCCAATCAGCTGTGGCCGCCCTGATGGGGCGCTTGCCAGGTATGGATTCCATAAGCGGTTAGGGCTCAATGCCAAGCCATGTCTAGGCACTGCTTAGGCAATTCAACTCAATCCCTTGCGCAATCTTTTGTTTGATGTAAGCCAGCGCTTCTTCTACCTGGTCTACCAAAATCAAACACAGGTCGCCGCTACGTAGCCGGTTCATGGCGTGGTCTATGGCTACAAACTCGCCATAAATTTCCACGCTTTCTTTGGTGCGGTGAGCGCCGTTTAAGCCCTCGCGCAATAAAGCAAGCACTTCACCGTCGGCGCGCCCGCGCTGGCAAGCGTCTTGGTACATCACCACTTCGTCAAACACATCACCCAAGATACGGGTTTGCTCGCGGATGTCTTGGTCACGCCGGTCGCCCGCGCCACTGATGACCACACTGCGCCGTTGTCCGGGTGAAGCAGGCATGGCCTGCACCGCCTGCACCAGGGCTTGCATGGCATCTGGGTTGTGCCCATAGTCGGCAATGATGGTGGCACCTCGGTAGCTGAACAAATTAAAGCGGCCTTGGGCGTTGTTCAGGTCGTTGTCAAAACTCGCCAAACCCTCACTGATGTGATCCCAGCTGATGCCCACGGCCCATGCTGCAGATACGGCCGCCATCACGTTTTCTAACTGAAAGCCAATGGTTCCGTTGAGCGTGATGGGCACGCTCTCCAGAGGAATACGGAAGTGGCGGCTGCCTTCAGAGGCCATCAGGCAGCCGTCTTCTACATAAACGCCACGGCGCCCGCGCGCCAAGTGGGTGGCCAATACCGGATGGTTTTTGTCGACTCCAAAAAACGTGACAGCAGCGTTGGTGTGCGCAGCCATAGCGGCCACCACGGGGTCAACCGCGTTAAGCACCGCCATGCCCTGAGGCGCAATGTTTTGCACGATGATCCTTTTGACCAGTGACAGATCTTCTAAGGTGTTGACGAAGTTCAGCCCCAAATGGTCGCCGCTGCCCACATTGGTGACTACTGCCACTTCGCAGCGGTCAAAGGCCAAGCCTTCGCGCAACATGCCGCCGCGTGCTGTTTCCAAAACTGCTGCGTCTACATCGGGGTGTTGCAACACGCTGCGCGCGCTCTTGGGGCCGCTGCAGTCGCCTGTGTCGATACGCTCGCCCTGCACATACACCCCATCGGTGCTGGTCATGCCCACGCGCCAGCCGTGTTGCTTGAACAAGTGCGCAATCAGCCTAACGGTCGTGGTTTTGCCGTTGGTGCCAGTTACTGCCACTACAGGAATACGGCCATTGTCTTTGCTGCCAAACATGGTTTGAATGATGGCTTCACCCACCGCGCGTCCTTTGCCAAACGAAGGCGATAAATGCATTCGCAAACCGGGTGCAGCGTTCACTTCCACCACGCCACCGCCTTGGGTTTCAAGTGGCTGCAGGATGCTTTCGCATACCATGTCTACACCGCAAATATCCAGCCCTACCATTTTGGCGGCTGCTACGGCGCGCGCGGCAATGGAGGGGTGCACGTCGTCCGTCACGTCGGTGGCAGTGCCGCCGGTGGACAGGTTGGCGTTGTGCCGCAGGTTCACCCGTTTGCCCTTGATGGGCACTGAATCAGCGGTCATGCCCTGCGCGGACAAGCAGGTTAAGGCGATGTCGTCAAAACGAATTTTGGTGAGCGATGTGGCGTGGCCCGTACCGCGACGTGGGTCTTTGTTGACCTGCTCCACCAATTCTTTCACGCTGTGCACACCATCGCCCACGACGCTGGGGGCATCGCGGCGGGCTGCGGCCACCAGCTTGTCGCCTACCACCAGCAATCGAAAGTCGTTGCCGGGCAAGTAGCGCTCAACCAGAATGTCGTCGTCAAATTCGCAAGCGGCGTCAAAGGCGGCGTTCAAATGGTCTTGGTTGTTGATGTTGACAGTCACGCCCTTGCCCTGGTTGCCGTTCTTGGGCTTGATGACCACGGGCAAGCCAATCTCTAGAGCGGCTGCCCAAGCGTCTTGGGCGTTGTCGACCTCGCGGCCCACAGGCACGGGCA
Organism: Hylemonella sp. UBA2468; assembly: GCA_002342165.1. Classification (GTDB taxonomy): domain Bacteria; phylum Pseudomonadota; class Gammaproteobacteria; order Burkholderiales; family Burkholderiaceae_C; genus Hylemonella. Next base: position 85 of record DDPM01000167.1, on the reverse strand, counting down.
CGCCCGCAGCGGCCAGCATTTTCTTGGTCAGCTCTTTGTCTTGCGCTATTTGCTCAGATATGGCGCTCGTGGTGTCCATTTCGGC
>DDPM01000030.1 GCA_002342165.1 Hylemonella sp. UBA2468 | reverse complement strand
CTCAGCCCCTTTGCGGTGTTGGGCCACAACCAAAAGTTTGGCTGGTCGCTCACCATGTTCCAAAACGACGATGTGGACTTGATACAGCTTAAAAACCACCCCAGCCAAGCCCACACCGTTTGGCATGAGGGGCGTTGGGTAGAGCTGCGCGCACGCCAAGAAACCATTCGCGTCCGGGGCGGGGCTTCGGTGGACTTCACCGTGCGCCATTCGCCCTACGGCCCGGTGCTCAACAGCTTGTTCCCGCCCATGCTGGGCAGCAAAGAGGCCACAAGCCTCGAAAAAAATGTCAAAGATATCCCTCAAGCCCAAGCCACCATAGCTTTGTGGTGGGCGTTTTTGGAAACTGAAAACCCCATTTTTGAAGCCTTTTACAAGCTCAACCGAGCCGACACCAAAGAGGCTGCCCGCGAAGCCGCCAGTCTGATCGAAGCGCCAGGTATGAATGTGGTGTGGGCCAATGCGGCGGGCGATATTGCGTGGTGGGCGGCTGGCGCCATACCGCAGCGCCCAGAAGGCGTGAACCCCACTTTCATTCTGGATGCGTCTAAAGGGGAAGCATTCAAAAAAGGCTACTACCGTTTTCAAGACCACCCGCAAGAAGAAAACCCGTCTCGCGGCTACATTTTGTCGGCCAACCACCAGCCCTCTTCCACCAGCGGTCTGCCCGTGCCAGGCTATTACAACGTGTACGACCGTGCGCAGCGGCTGGACCGACTGCTGCGCGAAACACCAAGCGGTTGGACCCTGAAACAAGCCGCCGACCTGCAACTGGACCTGCGTTACAACTACGCCAAGCGCACCTTGGAGCCCTTGCTGAAAGAACTGCATGGCGCCTTGACCGTGCCCATGGAAAAAGTGCTGCTGGAATCCTTGTACGAATGGGACGGCAGCCACGACGCCACCAACATACAAGCCACCATGTTCCACCAGTTCACTTATGAACTGCTCAAGGCCGCCATGGCAGATGAGTTGGGCGACACCCTCTTTACCAACCTGCTGCGAACCCGCGCCATAGACCACGCCCTGCCCCGCCTTGCGGCGGACGCGCAATCGCCTTGGTGGGACATCAAAGGCACACCGCAAATCGAAACCCGCCAGGACATTCAGTTGCTGGCTTGGCGGCGGGCCATGGACCATTTGAACCGAACGCTGGGCACCCCTCCCAAAGACTGGGCCTGGTACAGGGCGCATAACCTGACCCACAAACCCCCTTTGGGCTACCAATGGCCTTTGAACTACCTGTTTGATGTAGGCCCGTTTGATGCGCCAGGCGGGCGCGAAGTGCCCAACAACTTTGCCCAAGCCATTGGTCCTGCCCCTTGGGCCACGGTGTTCGGGCCCTCCACGCGGCGACTGATTGACTTTGCCAACCCAGCAGCCGCCATGGGCATGAACGCCCTGGGCCAAAGCGGCGTGTTGTTCGACACCCACCACCAAGACCAGGCGCTGCCCATGATCAATGGGCTGTACATGCCCCTGCATTTGGACGCTTCCGACGTGAAAGACAACACCCAAAGCACCCTGAAACTGGTGCCCAGAAAAACCCGCCCTGTCCCCTAAAAAGCGGGCATCTAAGGACGCCTATCCCATAAACGGGTCAGCTCGGTGAGGCTGGATACCGTCAGGTGCTTTTGGATCAAGTACTTCTGGGTTTGAGGCTGCGCATCTGCATCTAAAGACTCATCTACATCTTCACGCAAGGGCCATGCGTGCCCAGGGCGGTTGATCCACACCGCTTGCATGCCCGCCTTCAGTGCGCCCACCACGTCCAGGGCAGCATCGTCCCCAATATGCAGCACCTCATGCGGCTGCACGTCCACCGCTTGGGCCGCTGCATGGAAAAAGCGGGCATCAGGTTTGCCCACCCCAAACGTCTGTGCACTTAACCCCGCCCGAAAGTAATGCCCCAGACCCACGCGGTTCAAGTCGGCATTGCCATTGCTCAGCGCCACCAGTGGAAAGCGGCTTTGCAAAAAGTCCAAGGCAGGGCGCGCGTCCTCGAAAAGCTCTACACGGTTGCGCTCGCTCATGAACACCTCGTACGCGGCTTGCACCAGTTGGGTGTCTTCTTGGTGGGTGCTCAAGGCTCGACGCAAAAGCTCGGTGCGCAGGGTGCGCAAGTCGTGCTCCATGTGGGGCATGTCTGCCAGCACCTGTTGACGCAGAGCCTGCCTTTGGGGCTCATTGGCCAAAAAGTCAGCGGTCTGGGGGGCTTGGGGCCGCAGCCAGTCTTGCAAACGGCGTTCGGCACGTGCAATCACCGGCCAAATGGGCCATAAAGTGTCGTCCAGATCGAGGGAAATGGCCTTGATAGCCGAAAAATCGAGCATAGGTGCGAGAGAATAGCGCATGCCTTTTAGAAAAGAACCCGACTTTGAGCACGGCCAAGCCCCTGCTACTGCCGTATTGCTCTGCAACCTTGGCACCCCCGACTCACCCACCCCCTCAGCCTTGAGACGCTACTTGGCGGAGTTTTTGGGCGACCACCGCGTGGTGGAAATTCCCAGGTTATTGTGGTTGCTGATCCTGCACGGCATTATTTTGCGGGTGCGTCCCGCCAAGTCGGCAGCCAAATACGCCTCTATTTGGACGCCTGAAGGCTCACCCCTGAAGGTGTGGACCCAAAAACAAGCCCAAGCCCTGCACGACCACTTGCAGGCCAACGGGCACGCTGTGACGGTTCGATACGCCATGCGCTACGGCAACCCCAGCATTGCCCATCAAATGGATGAGCTCAAAACCCAAGGCGTGACCCGTGTGTTGGTGTTGCCCGCGTATCCGCAGTATTCCGGCACCACCACAGCCAGCGTGTTTGACGCTTTCTACACTTGGGCCGCCCGGGTGAGGTTGGTGCCCGAAATGCGTTTTGTGAACCACTACCACGACCACCCCGCCTACATAAAAGCTTTAGCCGCAACGGTGCGGGCGCATTGGGAAGTGCAAGGCTCTGGCGGCATGCTGGTCATGAGTTTTCATGGCGTACCAGAACGCACCTTGCACTTGGGTGACCCCTACCATTGCGAATGCCACAAAACCGCACGGCTGTTGGCCACTGAGCTGGGCTTGAACAAAGACCAATACCGTCTGACCTTCCAGTCCCGTTTTGGCAAGGCCAAGTGGCTGGAGCCCTACACCGAACCCACGCTGGTGGCCTTGGCCCAGTCTGGTGTGCAAAGGGTGGACCTGATTTGCCCGGGCTTTACCAGCGATTGCCTGGAAACACTGGAAGAAATTTCGATGGAAGCGCGCGAAGCCTTCATGCACGCGGGCGGCCAAAGTTTTCATTACATCCCTTGCCTGAACGATCAGGCGGTGTGGGTCAAGGGTTTGTCTGAAATTGCCCTACAGCACCTTGCGGGCTGGTCCACTCTGGCCACTGATGCCCATGCGAGAGCTCCCCAATGGGCTCAAAGCCGAGCTGATGCCCTCGAACTGGGCGCGGAGAAGTAACCATGGCTCAATTGGCCGCCAACCTGACCATGATGTACACCGAGCTGCCGTTTTTAGAGCGGTTTGAGGCAGCTGCCCGCGATGGTTTCAAAGGTGTGGAGTACTTGTTTCCTTATGCCTATTCCAAGCAAGAACTTGCAGACCGGCTCCATGCCCACGGCCTGAGCCAGGTGCTGTTTAACGCCCCAGCGGGCGGCTTGGATGCAGCCAGCATGGATGCGGCTTGGGGCTCTGGCCAACGCGGAACAGCCTGCATTCCCGGCAAAGAACAAGAGTTTCAAGCGGGTGTGCTGCTGGCATTGGACTATGCCGAAGACCTGAGTTGCCCGCGCATCCACACCATGGCCGGGCTGCTGCCCCAAGGTGTGACTTACGAACAGGCGCTGGCCACCTACATCAGCAACCTGAAGTGGGCTGCCGGCCAAGCCGCCCAGTGTGGGCGGGACGTGCTGATAGAACCCATCAACACCCGCGACATGCCCGGTTTTTTTCTGAACCTGCAAGATCAGGCCCACCACATCCTGCAGCAAGTGGGGGCTGACAACCTGAAAGTGCAGATGGACCTCTACCACTGCCAAATCATGGAAGGCGACTTGGCCACCAAGATCCGCAAGTACCTGCCTACGGGGTGCGTGGGGCATTTCCAAATTGC
>DDPM01000005.1 GCA_002342165.1 Hylemonella sp. UBA2468 | reverse complement strand
GTCCAGTCCATTTCAGACACGTGCACCAAACCTTCAATGCCGGGCTCGAGTTCTACAAACGCGCCGTAGTCGGCAATGTTGGTGATCTTGCCGAACATGCGGGTGCTGGTGGGGTAGCGGCGACCAACACCAAACCAAGGGTCGTCGCCCATTTGCTTCAGACCCAGCGACACGCGGTTCTTTTCGGTGTCAAATTTAAGAATCTTGGCCGTGATTTCTTGACCCGCTTGAACCACTTCGCTGGGGTGACGCACACGGCGCCAGGCCATGTCGGTAATGTGCAACAGGCCGTCAATGCCGCCCAAGTCCACAAACGCACCGTATTCGGTAATGTTCTTCACCACACCGTGAACGATGGAACCTTCTTTGAGGGTTTCCATCATCTTGGCGCGTTCCTCACCCATGGAAGCCTCAACTACCGCACGGCGGCTCAACACCACGTTGTTGCGCTTGCGGTCGAGCTTGATGACCTTGAACTCCATGGTTTTGTTTTCGTAGGGAGACAAGTCTTTGGTGGGGCGGGTGTCCACCAAGGAGCCTGGCAAGAAAGCACGAATGCCGTTGACCAACACGGTCAGGCCGCCCTTGACCTTGCCGCTGGTGGTGCCGGTGACAAATTCTCCGGACTCCAGCGCTTTTTCCAGGCTCATCCAAGAAGCCAAACGCTTGGCTTTGTCGCGCGACAAAATGGTGTCGCCGTAACCGTTTTCGATGGCGTCAATGGCCACGGACACAAAGTCACCCACAGAGACTTCAACTTCGCCTTGGTCGTTTTTGAATTCCTCTACGGGGACGTAAGCCTCAGATTTGAGACCCGCATTGACCACCACAAAATTGTGTTCAATGCGCACCACTTCAGCGGTGATCACTTCACCCGAACGCATTTCGGAGCGTTTTAGGGATTCTTCAAACAGGTCGGCAAAAGATTCAGACATTCAATTTCCTTGAGCGCTTGCGCGATTCCAAGCCCACTTCAAAGTGCGCTTCAGCAGTGAGGTTCTGCTTAGTAGGGGCAACAAGCGATGTTGTGTTGCGGCTGAGCCGCGAATTAAAAAGACAAACCGGCCAACCAGTGCGCCTGCGGCGCGAGGGGAGCTGACCGGACCCTTCAGGCATACAAACTGGATTTGAAAGCCTGTTTGCTTTGCCACCACATCAACACTTGCTGCACCGAAGCTTCGATGGACAGGTCAGAGTTGTCGAGTTGCAAGGCATCTTGCGCAGGTTTTAAAGGTGCAACCTCTCGGGTGGAGTCCCGCAGGTCGCGCGCTTCTAGATCGGCACGAAGATCGGCGAGTATAGCGGTATTTCCCTTGGAAATCAGTTGCTTATGGCGACGCTGGGCTCTTTTTTCGGCGCTGGCGGTCAGATAAACCTTCAAGGGGCTGGCCGGAAAAATCACAGTGCCCATGTCGCGCCCATCTGCCACCAAGCCAGGCAGCTTGGCAAAACTGAGCTGTAAGGCCACCAAGGCCTGGCGAACTGATGGCAATGCTGAAACCTTGGAGGCGTTCATGCCGCCGGTTTCGCTTCGAATGGCTTCAGTCACATCCACCCCGCTGAGCAACACCTGTTCGCCCACAAAACGCACGGACAAAGTTTCGGCCAGTCGGGCGATGCGGGCCTCGTTTTCGGTTTCAAGCGGTATGCCCGCTTGGAGAGCGGCAAAAGCGGTCACACGGTACAAGGCACCTGAATCCAGATAGTGGTAACCCAGTTGCTGGGCCACTTGCGAGGCCAGGGTACCTTTGCCAGAAGCCGTAGGGCCATCAATACAAATCACCGGCACCTGGGCGGCTTGGGGTTGAACCACTGAAAACAAGGTTTCAAAGTAGTTGGGAAAGGTTTTGGCTACGCATTTAGGGTCTTCTATACGAACCGGCAGACCTGCCGGGTTGAAGGCAGCCAGCGAAAAACACATGGCGACGCGGTGGTCGTCGTAGGTGTGGATGCTGGCACGCTGCCATTGCGCTGCATCGCGCAGTGGGTGCACCTCGATCCAGTCGGGGCCCTCTTGAACGGTTGCTCCCAACTTGCGGCACTCGGTGGCCATGGCGGCAATGCGGTCGGTTTCTTTCACGCGCCAGCTGGCAATGTTGCGAAGGGTGCTGGGTCCGTCGGCATAAAGGGCCATCACGGCCAGCGTCATGGCGGCATCCGGAATGTGGTTGCAATCCAAATCTAGAGCCTTGAGGGGCTGCTTGGCCAGAGCTGAAGGTCGGCACACTTCCAGCCAATTGGGCCCGCTGACCACCTGCACCCCCATATGCCTCGCAGCCTCAATAAACCGTATGTCACCCTGAATGGAGTGTTCCCCCACGCCTTCAATGCGCAGTGGGGTCTCTGAAGTGGCCGCCAAACCGCCCAGCGCGATGAAGTAACTGGCTGAAGAGGCATCGGCTTCCACATGCAAGGTGCCAGGAGACTGGAGACGCGAGCCCGCAGGAATCACAAAGCGTTCCCTGTGATGGCGCTGCACATTCACACCGAAGCGTTGGAGCAGCTGCAAGGTGATGTCGATGTACGGTTTGGATATGAGTTCGCCCACCACTTCTAGAGTGATGTCTTGCTTGGCTACTAGGGGCAGTGCCATGAGCAAGGCTGTTAAAAATTGGCTCGATACATCGCCTCGCACCTGAATGGGGCGTTGTAAGTTGAGGTGGGGTTGGCCAATGCGCAGCGGCGGGTAGCCTAGCTGCCCTAGGTATTCCATCTGGCAGCCCAGTTGGCGCAGCGCGTCCACCAGGTCTGCAATGGGGCGCTCATGCATTCGCGGCACGCCAGACAGCTCAACCTGATGATCTTCTCCCACGCCCAGCAGAGCGAGTGCGGCGGTCAAAGGCCGCATGGCCGTGCCGGCATTGCCCAAAAACAGCTTTACCAAAGGGCTGCTGACCTTGAAGCGTCCGCCCAAGCCTTGAATGTGAACCGTATGCCCGACTTGCTCCAAACCACAGCCCAACTGTTGGAGCGCCGCCAACATGACGCGGGTGTCGTCAGAGTCCAGCACATCGTGCAACGTGGTGCGGCCTTCGCACAAGGCGGCGAGCAACAAGACCCGGTTGGAAATGCTTTTGGAGCCCGGCAGCACCACCGCACCTTGTGCACAAGACAGCGGCGGAATATCCAAAAAAGCGGTGGAATACATGGCGCTTTAAAAGCTTGTGTCAGGAGGCCGTGGACCCCATGGTCCAACCGGCGCGTTGGGAGCTGGCTTGTTCAATGAGCTTCATCAAGCCCTCAGACTCTCCGGTGGACAGGGCTTGGTTCAAGGCCAGTTCTAAGGCTTGCAGTTGCTGTTGAAAATACTTTGACTGAGCCCTGACCTCTTGAGCATTAGCGATCAAAATGTCTCGCCACATATGGGGATCACTGGCCGCAATGCGGGTGAAGTCCCTAAAACCGGGTCCCGCCAAGGCTAAAAAATCAGGTCCCTTGACCTGCGCGCTCAAGCTGTTCATGAATGCAAACGCCAACAAGTGGGGCAGATGGCTCACCGCAGCAAATGCAGCGTCGTGATCTTGTGGTGACATGAGCTTGACTTGACAACCCAAACCAAGCCAGAGGTCTTGCGCGCGTTGCAAAAATAAAGCAGTCGTGGCCTCAATGGGGGTGAGGATGACTTGTTGCTGCGCGTAAAGCTGGGCGTCTGCAAATTGCACGCCCGACACCTCTTTGCCCGCAATGGGGTGAGCCGGCACAAACTGACCCATGCGGTCTTGCAGGCCAACCTGAGCAGCCGCCACCACATCGGTTTTGCTGGAGCCCACATCCATGACCAAGGTGGTGCTGTCCAAAGCGGGCCGTATCAAGGCCATGGTGGCTTGGGTCGCGGCTACGGGCAGCGCCAACAGCACCAAATCACTGCCTTGCACAGCTTGAGCCGCTGACTTGGCGGCTTGATCGATGACGCCCATGTCCAAAGCTTTTTGCACGCTGCCTGGGGAGGGACTGAACCCAAGCACTTTTTGGACCAGTCCCGCACGCTTGACCGCCAGCGCAAAAGAGCCGCCCATGAGGCCGCAGCCAATCAACCCAAGCTGCTGAAAACTCATGCCTTGACCGGGTAGGTGCCCAGCACCTTGTAAAACGCACACAAGCTGCGCAGCTCGTTAAGCGCCGCAGACACATGCGCTTGGGCGGGGTGACCTTGCACATCAATGTAAAAAAAGTATTCCCACTGACCCGAGCGGGCGGGCCGAGATTCAAAACGCGTCATGGACACACCATGCTGTTTGAGAGGCATGAGCAAGTCGTGCACGGCACCGGGGCGGTTGGGCACCGACACGATCAGGCTGGTGCAGTCAAGTTCGGTAGGCGCAGGGGTGGACAAGGTTTGGGGCAGGCACACCACCACAAAGCGGGTTCGGTTGTATGGTTCATCTTGAATGGCGGGTGCCACGGTGTGCAAGCCAAACTGCGCGCCCGCACGTTCGCTGGCAATGGCGGCCCAATTCGGATTGTCTTTAGCGAGGCGCGCGCCTTCGGCATTGCTGGATGCAGCGCGGCGTTCGGCATGGGGCAGGTGGGCGGTGAGCCAGTGTTGGCACTGTGCGAGCGCTTGCGGGTGGGCCAATACCACTTCAATGCCATCTGAGCTCGGGCTGTTGCGCAGCAACTGGTGACGCACCAGCAAGCTGGTTTCGGCCACGATGTGCAGCGGGGTGTTTAAAAACAAGTCGAGGGAGCGAGAAATCACGCCCTCGGTGGAATTTTCCACCGGCACCACGCCAAACTCGGCACTGCCCGCCACAGAGGAGCGAAACACCTCATCAATACTGACGCAGGGCACATGCTCCATGCTGGCGCCAAAAAACTCGACAGCAGCTTGCTCGCTGTAGGTGCCAGCCGGACCCAAGTAGGCCACGCGTTGCGGCGCTTCAAGCGCTCTGCAAGCGGACATGATTTCCAGCCAAATATGCGCAATGCCTTCAGGTTTTATCAAGCCCGCATTGAGTTGCTGCAAGCGCGCAATCACTTGGGCCTCGCGGTCAGGCCGGTAGACGGCAGAGCCTTCGTTTTTTTTGAGCTCGCCCACCTCGTGGGCCAACTGGGCACGTTCGTTGAGCAGTTCTAAAAGCTGCTGGTCCACCGCATCGATGCAGGTGCGAAGTTCAGGCAAAGTGCGGGCCATGGGCAAAGGGCTGAGTTGGGGGCAGTAAGGAGAGAGGACGGAAGGGGAGGGAATGGGTAAAAGGGAAAAGGGTTTTCAGGCGTGTGCTTGATCAAATTCTCGCATGTAGGCCACCAGCGCCTGAACGCCTTGCATGGGCATGGCGTTGTAAAGGCTGGCACGCATACCGCCCACCGATTTGTGCCCTTTGAGCTGTAACAACCCCCGATCATGGGCGCCTGCCAAAAAGGCCGCGTTCAAAGACTCATGGCGCAGGTAGAAGGGCACATTCATGCGTGAGCGGCAGCTGGGATGCACGCGGTTTTCGTAAAGCTCGGACTGGTCAATCGCTTCGTACAACAGTTGTGCCTTGGCCGTGTTGGTGGCTTCCAAGGCGGCTACGCCTCCTTGGCGCTGAATCCATTCCAACACCAATCCCATGATGTAAATGGCGTAAGTGGGGGGGGTGTTGAAGCCAGAGTCGTGTCGCGCTACCAACTCGTAATTGAAGGCGCTGGGGCAAATGTTGAGGGCATGGCCCAGCAGGTCTTCTCGCACCACCACCAGCGTGAGGCCAGCGGGCCCAAGGTTTTTTTGTGCGCCCGCAAAAGCAAG
>DDPM01000186.1:11102-25118 GCA_002342165.1 Hylemonella sp. UBA2468 | reverse complement strand
TCAAATTTCGGGGCACAAAATGGCATGTGGATTATTTCAACATGCCTGAATGTTCTTTGCCCGCATATTCCTCCATCTAGCCCAAGCAATATTTCGGTCGCTAAGCACTGAGGTGTCACAAGTTCCACTGAGGGCTATTCCTACCCGGTTGCAAATCATCTTGGCCTTAGGTTTGTGTATGTTGGCGGCTTGTTCTGCTCCCAAACTAGTTAGCGTTGCTGTCCCGAAGATAGAAATAGAAACACCAGCACCAGTTGTTACAGTAATAGAAGAAAAACCTCTTACAACGCTCGTCTCTATTGCGCGCACACCCAAGGAATACCGATTCGATGCAGCCAAACATATTTATGGCTTTAACCAACATCGTATTCACCAAGGCAAGCTACCACCGCTTTTGTATGCCATTGGTGTCGTAACATTTGAAGTGCGTGAGGATGGAAAAATCGAATCGTTTGATTGGATGCGTAAACCCAAACAAGCACCGGAAGTCGTTCAAGAAATAGAACGCACGATCAAAGCGGCAGAACCATTTCCCGCACCTGTCCATCTTGGTCGTGTGCGCTATACAGAAACTTGGTTGTGGCATAAAAGTGGCAAGTTTCAACTTGATACCCTCACCGAAGGTCAAATCTAATTTTCATTTATCGATGTCCCGACTTTCAATTGGCGATACGTGGTGCCAATAGCGCCTTTGTTCATCACGCGCACATTGCATTAACGCTGGCGTGACGCTGCGCCAAGTCGAAGCACCACACCACACACTTTGGTAAACCCGTATGCCTTGCGTTTCGTAACGCATCATCACATCGGGACGTGGATGCCCAAAACGGTTGCGGTAGCCAGCTTGCACAAAAGCCTGCTCTGGTTGCACTGCTTCTAAAAATGCGCGGCTGCTGGATGTTTTACTGCCGTGGTGCGGCACCAGCAACAAGTGGCTTTGCAAGGACGCTCCAGATTGAAGCAAGCTTTTTTCCTCGGTCCGCTCAATGTCTCCAGTGAGCAAAACTGTGCGCACTTGGCCGTTTACAGGCGCTGCGCTGATAAGCAGCACACAAGAAAGCGCGTTGGACTTTAGAGACTGGCCATAGTCCTGCGCCTGAGGATGCAAAAACTCAAAGTGAACCTCATCCCATACCCATTGCTGACCGGCTTCACAACGCTCGGAAGTGTTAGCACCTGAGTTTCGCGACTGCACCACACGGGTTAACTCATGCCCATCTTCTAATGAGCTAACCAAGTCGGCTTGTGGATGCGCCTTTAAAACAGCGAGCGCCCCGCCCACATGGTCGGCATCGCGGTGACTCAGAACCAAGCGGTTCAACTTAACATCCAATGCCCGCAACAAGGGCACCAATATGCGGTGGCCTGCATCGCTTTCTTTGGAGTAACGAGGCCCCGCGTCATACAGCAGCGCATGTTTCGAGGTTCTAACCAGCACCGCAGTGCCCTGCCCCACGTCTGCCGCCAAAACCTCAAACTGGCCCGGCGCTGGCGTGGGCACATACCAAAAAAACAAAGGCATGAGCATTGGAACACCTGCCAAACGCATGCACCAAGGTAAATTTAAAACCAGCAGCGCCCCGCCACCCAGGCCCAAAGCACCCGCCCACCATGGCGCCTGCGGCAAAAAACTGACCGCCCAAGACCACAGGGCCATGTGGTGCAAAAGGAATAAAAGTCCTTGCAAGGCCCAAGCAGCTGCATCCCAACACAAGGGAACCACCATACCCAACAGCGACAAGGGCGTGACCAGCAAAGTCACCCAAGGAATCGCCACCAAATTGGCCAATAGCCCCACCCAAGACACCTGCCCAAACAGCAACAAAGTCAACGGGGTAAGCGCCAAAGTCACCACCCACTGCTCCTTAAATAAGTTTTTAAGGTGACGTAAAGGGCCTGGCGTTTGCTCGGTTGGGTTGGGACCAGCGGCAAACAACACGCCCACAGCCACAAAGCTCAGCCAAAACCCAGCCTGCATCAGGGCCCAAGGATCCCAAGCCACCACCACGGCGCAAGCCAGCATCCATTGCACCGACCAGGGCCAACGGCGGCCTAGGTGATGCAGTAGCGTCCACGTGGACAGCATGCAAATGGTGCGTTGTGCTGGCAAGCCCCAGCCGCTGAACAATGCGTAAGCCGTCGCCACCACCAAGCCCACCCAAGCCGCCGCCACTGGCGCGGGAATCCACAAACACAAACGGCTGCTGGTACGCCAACATACCCTAACCAGAGCTGCTGCCAACCAAGCCAGCATGGTGATATGCAGTCCAGAAATGCTCATCAAATGCGCTACCCCGGTGATGCGAAACACCTCCCACTGCGCATGGTCTATAGCCCGCTGGTCGCCCACCACCAGTGCTGCCACCACACCCCAAGTGTCTTGCTGGCCGCGCTCCTGCTGACCACGCTTTGACACCGCATCTCGAACCTGCTGGCGCGCCCACTCAACTGGATGCAGCCATGTATTGTCAATTCGTCGGGGCGCAGCATCTTGCGCCCCTGCCCTAACGTAACCTGTGGCCTGTATGCCCTGCTCCCAAAGCCACAGCTCGTAATCAAACCCATGCGGGTTAAGGTTGCCGTGCGGCGCTTTTAGACGAACCGTAAATTGCCAACGCTCACCTGCCTGAATGGCCATTGGTCCGGGCTGAAGGTCAGACAGAACTTCCGGTCCGGTCCACGAACCACCATACCAACCCAACAAAATTTTGGGCGGTATCGCCACGGGACGCCCCTGGAAAACCGCTTGCTCCACCTCAAAAACAAACCGCACTCCAGCATCATGGAACTGCGGCATGGCCGCCACTAGACCGGTCACGCGCAGGTTTTGGCCCTCGAGTTGCGGCTGGAGTTGTTGAATCTGAATCAAGTGCGCGCGCAAGCCCGTGAGGCCAAAGGCAAGCAGCGCTGTACAAGCCATCAGACAGGCTCTAACGAGCCAGAATTTGGCTGCGCAAAGCCTGGAAATACCTCGCAAACTCAGATATCCTGCCGCACCAAGACTCAGCAACGCCAAACTCATCAAGGATCCGTAAACCGTCGTATCGAGTAGGTGTGGCGATTGAAGCTGAAGGGCCGTACCCACCACAAAACTCATCAACATGCAGCTCAACCAAGCGTTCATTTGTATGGGGTTTGCAGACCAGCGCAGTTTGCTTATGCTTGTACTTGTTTAAAGAAACAACAAGGTTACACATGAATATTTACGACCAACTCACCCGCATGGGAATCACCCTGCCACCCATAGCAACGCCAGCTGCAGCTTATGTGCCTTTTGTCCAAACGGGGTCATTGGTGTTTTTAAGCGGGCACATTGCCAAACGCCATGGCGCCCCATGGGTAGGGCAATTGGGGGTGAACATGAGCACATCAGATGGTCAAGTGGCCGCACGTGCGGTTGCTATTGATCTTTTGGGCACTCTGCATGCTGCGACGGGAGACTTGAACCGTGTGCAGCGCATCGTGAAATTGATGGCCTTGGTGAATTCCTCACCCCAATTCACCGAGCACCATTTGATTACCAACGGTGCCAGCGAGCTCCTAGTTCAAGTGTTTGGAGAACGCGGCGCCCATGCACGCAGCGCCTTTGGTGTGGCCCAGATTCCTCTGGGCGCTTGCGTTGAAATTGAACTGATTGCCGAGTTGGCAACAGTCTAAAAAGACTCCCAATCTCCATCCGCAGAGGATGAAGCTGCCGCAGTTGCTGGGGCAGGCTTGCTGGTGCGGCTGTTGCTTAAAGCGGCAAATGCACCAGGCGCTGAACCAGTTGCTGTTTTGCCTGCGGATGCGTTAGGCAAAGCGCCCGATGTTTTGGGTGTTGCCGCTTGCAGCTTGGTGGCGTAGCTGGTTTGCGCTGGAACAGCACGGGGCGTGATGTCCTTGATAGGGCGTGAACCCGAACGCACATTGCTCATGCCATCTTCCACCCTAAACACTGATACCGCCTCGGCCAGTTGATCCGCCTGCTCGCGCAGACTTTGGGCGGCAGCAGCGCTTTCTTCCACCAATGCGGCGTTTTGCTGGGTCATTTGGTCCAAATTGGCCACCGAATTATTGATTTGCGCAATGCCCGCACTTTGCTCGTTGGCCGCAGCGGTGATTTCGCCAATCACATCGGCCACACGGCGCACGGAATTCACAATTTCGTTCATGGTCTTGCCCGCGTCCGTGACGAGTTGGGAACCAAACTCCACCTTCTCTACAGAATTTTCAATCAAAGATTTGATTTCTTTGGCCGCCTCGGCACTGCGCTGTGCGAGGGAGCGCACTTCACCCGCCACCACCGCAAACCCTCGGCCTTGTTCGCCAGCGCGAGCCGCTTCTACCGCCGCGTTAAGGGCCAAGATGTTGGTTTGGAAAGCAATGCCGTCAATCACGCCAATGATGTCGGCAATTTTTTTGCTGCTGCCGTTGATTTCGTTCATGGTGTGCACCACTTGCTCCACCACCGAGCCCCCTTTTTGAGCCACCCCAGAAGCGCTGGTGGCCAGCTGTGAGGCCTGGCGTGCATTGTCTGCGCTGTGCTGCACGTTGCCGGTCAGCTGCTCCATCGCAGAGGCTGTAGCTTGCAAATTGCTAGAAGTTTGCTCGGTACGCACGGACAGGTCGTGGTTACCCGTGGCAATTTCGGCACTCGCGGTTGCAATGCTTCCGGTGGTCTGCCGAACCTTTTGAACCATGTGCGACAAAGATTCGTTCATACGGGCCAAGGAGCGCATGAGTTCACCAAACTCGTCTTGTCTATTTTGGTCAATTCGGACCGACAAATCACCCTGCGCAATGCGAGAAGCCAATGCGTTGGCCTCTTCAAGAGGAGAACGTATGGAGCGAATCAGCCAGCCTGAACCCGCCAGAATGGCTGCAAACAAAAGTCCCAACGCAATGGCGCAAATCCACATCAACTGGTTGCGCCGACCTTGCAACTCCGCCTCCAGCTCTTGCTTGTATTTGTCTTGAATTTCAACAAGCTCGCGCAAAGAGGCTACGTAATCACGCTCCACAGGTAGGTAGTTGTCGTTCATGAATTTGGATGCATCGGCCATGCGCCCATCAGCTTTCATTTTGAAAGCCTGTTCACGCGTTTCTAAAGTGGCTTTGCGCCTATCGGCAATTTTGGCAATTTGGGCTTTTTCTTTGGCGTCAAGGTCTGACTCCTCAAACTGCTTTTGCAACACCGAAATCTTGGAAGTGGCTTCTTTGATGTCTGAAGACAATCGAATTTCAGTGGATGAGTCTGAACTCAGCACCAGTGCAACAGTTCGACCCGCATTGGCTTCGATAAGTCCTGCCCAAGTGCTGACTGTGCGAATTTGGTTGACCAAGCCAGCAAGCCTGACCTCAGACTCCGTTTGAAGCATGGCCAACTGGTTGAACAGCACGCCCACAACTACCGCCACCGTGATGATGATGCCCACAACACCAGACCAAAGCTTGGTAGACACGCGCAGATTGTTGAAATTCATAGCTCCAAAACTCCAAGTAACATGAATGTCACAAGATGTTAGTAGTGCTATGTGACAGATCTGAATGACCTATCGATCATTCAAATTCTGTCAATTAAACAGAGCTTTGCGCCCCCAAGTTAAGCCTATGCGGCTTTGCGCTCTGCCCCAGACAAAGCCACCTTGACGCTGTCAGGTGTGAAAGGGATGGTTCGCAAGCGAACACCGGTGGCATCAAAGAATGCATTGGCAATCGCAGCGGGCACGGTGGTGGGTGTTTGCTCTCCAGCGCCCCAGCTGGGCTGCCCAGGGCGGTCTATGAGCACTGTTTGCACTCTTGGCGTTTCTGGAAAACGCAAGATGGGGTAAGTTGCCCAATCCACACTGCTCACGGTGCTGCCATTCCATTGCACCTCCTCCATGAGGGTGCGGCTAACGGTCTGGATCACACCACCCTCCACCTGATTGATCACGCCATCGGGATTGACAATCTGACCGCAGTCGTGGGCTACAAACACCTTGGTCACCAAAATCTGACCTGTGGTTCGGTTCACTTCCACCTCTGCCACAGTGGCCACATAGGTGATGGCGTTGTTGTAGCGCACATACGAAATACCACGTCCGCGAGTGACGTTGCCAGCGTTTACCTGTGTAGCCGATGGACGCGTTTGCCAATTAGAGGCCTTAACCGCGGCTTGAATCACGGCAATGGCTCTGGCGTCATTCAAATGAGCGAGTCGAAACGCTGCCGCATCTGCTCCAGCTGCAGCAGCAACTTCGTCCATAAAAGCTTCGTTGGCAAAGCTGTTTTCAATACGGCCGGGGCTGCGCAAATGAGAAGACCTTAAAAAGGTTTGCTCAATATGCTTGGTGGTGACCAGTATGTTGGGCACCGCGTAGGGCGCCCCCGCGTTTTGAAACAAAAAGCCCACCCAGTTACCTGGTCGGGGAATGCCGGTGTCGCTGGCGGCGAGTAATGGGAAGTCCAGTGGTTTGAATGCAGCGATGTGGTTGAGCGCAATATAGAAGTCGCCCTTCCAACCCGTGATCTTGCCGCTGGCGTCTAGGCTGGCCTCAAGGTCCATAGTGCGTGGAGGGCTCTTGGGCGCCAAGGCGGTTTCGTCCTGACGCATCCATTGCACGCGAACCGGCTTGCCAAGCTTCATGGCAATCAAAGCCGCGTCTGCCGTGGCGTCCTCATGGCCATTGCGGCCATAGCAGCCAGAGCCATCCAAATACACCACACGAATCGACTCTTTAGGCAAGCCCGTGATGACGGCCAACTCATGCTGCATGGAGTGTGTGGCCTGCGAGGCCGACCAGCACACCAGCTGACCTTTTTGAAAGTCCGCAACCGCGCAAGATGGGCCAATGGAGGCATGGGTTTGCACCGCAAAGTTGTAGGTGGCTTTAACGCTGCGAGCACCACTACCCAAAGCCTGAGCAATATCGCCCACCTTTTGCGTAGCCTCTTCTTTGGCAACGGGCATTTTTCGCCAAGCCTCAAAAATGGTGGCTTTGGCAGGCAAGTCTGGGCCAGCAGCCCAAGTGGCCTGAATGGCCCGAGAAGCCTTGACGGCTGCCCATTCGGTTTTTGCAACCACCGCCAAAAAATTACCCTGCCGAACAGTTTGCACAAAGCCACTCACGCGCTTGGCAGAAGCATCATCCACACTTTGTAAGGTGGCACCGATCAAGGTGGGGCGGATGACTCGGGCATGCAGCATGCCGGGCAACCGAAAATCATGCATGTAAGGGTGCTCGCCCGAAACTTTGGCCGGAATGTCCACACGCGGCACAGACTGACCCACAAGTTTGTAGTCGGTGTGCTTTTTGAGCGCAATTTTGGGGTCAACTTTGATTTCAAACCCTTGACCGATGAGGCTGCCGTAAGGGGCTGTTCTGCGGCTGGCCTCATGGGCAATCACGCCGTCTACTACCGTCAACTCTGCAGCTGGAACGGCCCACTGCTTGGCTGCACGTTGCAACAAAGCTTGGCGCGCGTTGGCCGCAGCAATTCGCAGCTCATTACCCCCTTGCGAAATGGTGATGGCCGCACCTGTAAGCCACTGGTCTGGTGTGGTAGCGGTGTCGCCCATCACCATCTCAATCCGGCCAAAGCTCACGTCAAGCTCATCTGCAGCCATTTGAGTCAATGCGGTTTTGGTACCCGTACCCAAATCCACCTTGCCCACATACAGCGTGATGCGGTTTTTGGCATCAATGGTCAGCCAAGAGTCCAGCGCATCTTTGGCAACACTTTTGGCAGATGGCAGGTTGTAGGCCGCTTGAGCCTCACCCGTCAATGAAAAACCTACTGCCAGAACGCCAGCACCCGTTACGCCCAAGAAGTCACGTCGATTGAAGTTGCTCATAGCGGTCTCCTTAGGCTGATATGGCGCTTTTAACGGCGGCCACAATGCGTTGGTGGGTGCCGCAGCGGCAGAGGTTGCCAGCCAAGGCTTCTTGAATTTGTTGTTCGCTGGGTTTTTTGTTGGTGGCAAGCAAGGCTGTGGCCGACATGATCATGCCGTTGATGCAATAGCCGCATTGCACAGCCTGCGTGTCCACAAATGCCTTTTGAAGCTTATTGAGCCGGGTTGAGCTGCCCAAACCTTCCAGCGTAACCACGGGTTTACCTTGGACGCTGTTAGCTGGCGTGATGCAAGAACGGGCGGCTTGCCCGTTCACCAATACAGTACAAGCCCCGCACTGACCCACGCCACAACCAAACTTGGGACCATTCAGCCCCAGGTTGTCACGCAGCGCATAAAGAAGGGGAATGTCTGAGTCGGCATCAACCTTACGGTCCTTGCCATTGACTTTTAAATTGATCTGAGCCATCGATGTCTCCTATGGGTGATACACAGTTGGGGCGTGAGCCAAACAGTTGCCAAAGGGCCCGCCCCTACTTTTTTAATTTATTGAATTAAGCCATTTAATAGGCTGAGAAACCCTAATGAAAAACCCGCATAGGTATCGAAGATAGGGGTTGATAGCGCAAAAACGCTTAACACCGCATCTTGTCAACACGCTGGGAAGCCACCGCCGCCAATTGCGCGGCCGACACCCGATCAGGGGCCAGCTCTTGCAAGGGCCTTAAGACAAAGGCCCGTTGCCACATGCGGGGGTGCGGAATGGTGAGTGATGGGTCTGACATGTGCAAGTCGTCGTACAACAGCACATCCAAATCCAAGGTCCTCGGGGCATTGAGGTAAGGCCGTTGCCGGCCTGCGCTGTGCTCCATCAGTTGCAATGCAGCCAACAACCCGTAAGGCGATAAGGTGGTGTCCAGCTCCACCACGGCGTTTACAAAATCGGGGCCATCAGCCTCCACCGGCGCAGAGGCGTAAAAGCTGGAGGCACGCAGGCCCAGAACCTTGGAGTGGGCTTGCAAGTCTTGAATGGCTTGTCTCAAAGCGGCCAACGCATCGCCCAAATTGGCGCCCAAGCCCACGTAGGCCCGGTGCACCGAAGTATCAGCCGCTTTATTGAGCGCGGTCTTGGGGTGGGCGTCTGCGGCGTCTGCGCTTTTTGGGGGCGGTTTCGGCATTGTCTTGCTGCTCAGTCGCGTCCTGAGCGTCGTTTGCCTGTGGAGACAGAGTTGAATCATCAGCGTTGGTACTTGGCTGTCTTGGCGCACGAGATGTTCTGGGCGAGCGGGCGCGTTGCGCGCCTTGCTCTTGTCTCACCTGCTCCATCAGGTCTTGCCGCATGGAGTCGTCAGCCATACTGAATTCTTGCCACCAGTCGGCCAGCAACACATCCACCTCGCCCACTTCGGCCCTGAGCCGCATAAAGTCAAAACCTGCCCTAAAGCGCGCTTGCTCCACCAAACTGAAGGGTGAGGAACCAATCCGTTTATCAAAGCGGGGTTGCATCATCCAAATTTCGCGCATGTCGGCGCCTAATTTGCCTCGACCCGATACATCACCAATTTGGGCGTCAAACACTTCATCAATAGACGCTTGCAAGGCGGGGTAAGACGGCATGCGCTGGGTTAGGCGCTGGGCCCAGCCATTGCGCACATCAGCCCACAAGACGCTGGCCAACAAAAAACTCGGCGCCACGGGCTTGCCCTCAGACACGCGGCGGTCGGTGTCTTGCAATGCGGCATTCACAAACGGTTGGTCTGCACGCTCCACCACCAAATCCAACAAGGGGTAAATGCCTTGCGCCAAACCCAGCAAACGCAGCTGCGCCACTGTGGCCAACGCATGGCCTGTTTGCAGCAATTTGAGCATTTCATCAAACAAGCGGCTTTGCGGCACATCGGCCAACAAGGACTTCATGGCCACCAAGGGTTTGGCGGTTTTGTTTTCAATTTTGAACCCCAAGGCACTGAGCTTGGCGGCAAAACGAACCGCCCGAAGAATGCGCACCGGGTCTTCGCGGTAGCGGGTAGCAGGGTCGCCAATCATGCGCAGGGTGCGCTTTTGCGCATCTTTAAAGCCACCATGGTAGTCCACCACCACTTCACGCTGCGGGTCGNNAATACATGGCGTTGATGGTGAAGTCCCGCCGCACGGCGTCTTGGTCTTGCGGGCCCCACACGTTGTCACGCAGCACACGGCCGCTCGAGTCCACCGCATGCTTCATACCGGCGAGCTCAGACTTGCTGGTGCGCTCGTTACCGGCCACTTGTTCGGCGGCAGCGTTGTCCAAATAAGCACGGAATGTGGACACCTCAATCACCTCGTGCTCACGCCCGCGGCCGTACACCACGTGCACGATGCGAAAACGTCTGCCAATAATGAAGGCGCGCCGAAACAAACTTTTGACTTGCTCTGGAGTGGCGTTGGTGGCCACGTCAAAGTCTTTTGGGCGCAGGCCCAGCAACAGGTCGCGCACCGCGCCGCCCACAATAAAAGCCTCAAACCCGCCTTGTTTAAGGGTGCGCACCACGTCCATGGCACGCTCATCTACCAGATGCACATCAATACGGTGGTCGCTGAAGGTCAGTTCGCGGCGTTTACCAAAATCGGCAGGACCGGATTTTTTTGAGCGGGGCGAAGGATCAGATTTACCCAGCAGTTTGTCGATGAATTTTTTGATCATGTAGGAAAGAGCTCTAGGATATGCCATCCCCGCTCCAGCGCCAAAGCGCGCAGACGGTCATCAGGGTTGGTGGCCACAGGGTGGTCGGCCTGCTCCAAAAGCGGCAAATCGTTGATGGAGTCGCTGTAAAAGGTGATATGCACCGCGTGGCGTTCCATGCCTTGTTGGGCCAGCCATTGCTGCATGCGCAGCACTTTGCCTTCCCGAAATGAAGGCACGCCTTCAATTTCTCCTGTCATCCATCCCAAGGCGTCTTGCTGCAACTGCACCGCAATCAGGTGATGTACCCCCAAAGCGTCGGCGATAGGGCGGGTCACAAACTCATTGGTGGCGGTGATGATGGCTAAAGCGTGACCCTGTTCCCGGTGCTGCGCAATGAGGTTCAAGGCCACCGGCTGAATGGCCGGTGTGATGATGTCGCGCATAAACCTATCCCGGGCCTCCCGAGCACGCTGCGGCCCTTGCAGCCGCGTGGCTTCGGTGGCAAAGCGCACGTAGTCATGTACATTGAGGGTGCCTTGCTTGTAATGGTCGTAAAACGTATCGTTGCGCTTTGAAAAAGTGACCGGGTCGGTCCACCCCAAGCTGGTAGTGAAGTTGCCCCAGGCGTGGTCGGAGTCCATTGGCAAAAGGGTGTGGTCCAGGTCAAAAAGAGCCAAGCGTTGCGGTTCATCACTCATGAGTCTTGCAGCATGTCCTTGATAAGGGGAATTGTGATGGTGCGCTGCACCTGGAGCGCATAGGCATCTAAGTGATGAAGCAGCTGCATCAAGTGCCCCAAGTCGCGGCTGAAGCGCGTGAGAATAAAGTCCACCACTTCAGGGCTGAGGCTCAAGCCCCGGTCCTGAGCAGCAGAGACAAGTACGGAACGCCGCTCGTCGTCGCCCATGACTTGAAGCGCCCAAATATGCCCCCAACCCAGACGGGTGCGCAGGTCTTCTCGGAGTTTTAAATCGGCGGGGGGCAGTTCGCCAGCGGCCACCACGCCCGCCTGCTGAGACTGAGCCTGCACAAACCAAGCAAAAGCAGCATGCTGCTGTACAGCGGTGTAAAGGTGTACGTCATCCATAAGCACTGCAGACCAGCGCTCATCAAAGGGGGGTGGTTCCTGGTCTTGGCTGCTCAGGTAACCCACGGTGTAACCCTGCTCTTTTAAAGCTTGAGCAACACCTAACAATAAATGGCTTTTGCCAGAACCCTCAGGGCCCCATAAATAAGTGGGCACGGGAGAACGAGCGGCAACTCCTGAAGCAGCAGACGCCCACACTTGAAGATGACGCAAAGCCTCTAGGTTGGGGCCGGGAATAAAGTTACGCAAGCTCGGCTCAATAGCCAAACCAATATCCAAAGCCATTTGCCTCATAGGTCGTCATTTTGCTGCAACCATGCTTTTAGGCGCCGAATGCCCACCAGCACCACAGCGCTGGCAGGCAAGGCCACCAGAACCCCTATAAAACCCAACAACTGAGCAAACACCAGCAACGCCAAGATGACAGCCAAGGGGTGCAGCCCTATACGCTCGCCCACCCAGCGTGGGGTTAAAACAAAGCTTTCCAGCAATTGGCCCAAACCAAATACGGTGACCAGCATGAACAGAACATGCATCATTTGCCCCGATGGGGCAAATTCAAGCAAGCCAGCCAAAGCTGCCAGCAACAACCCCATTCCAAAACCCAAGTAAGGCACCAAACTTACCAGCCCCGTAAATACACCCAGTGGTAAGGCCAAGTCCAAACCAAAAAGCGCCAAACCTGAGCTGTAAAACACTGCAAGCGCCAGCATCACCATCAACTGTCCGCGCAGATACTGGCCCAGCACCTCGTCCGACTCTTGCACAAAACTGCTCACCTGCGCAGACCAGCGACGGGGTACCCACTCCAACACACGTTGGCACCACTGCGCGCCGTCCAAAAGCACATAAAATAGCACCACCGGAATCAGCACCACGTTGCCTACCCAAGCCAGCAACACGCTGCCACCTATTTTTAAAGAGGACCAAGCAGAATCTGCCAACTCCTCTCGGTTTGCAGTCAAATAAGCCATGAGCTGCTGCTTAAGATCTTGTAAGTTGAGCGACACCTCCAGACCCCATTGCTGGAGCAGGGGTTGCAGCGCGTTGTCCAGCCGCTCCATTAATACAGGAAGTTGCGCCTTGAGCTGCGGCCACTCATGAGACAAGATGGGCACCAAGAGCAACAACACACCCAGCACCACCAACACAAAGCCCAACTCCACCAACAACACGGCAAGCCAACGCGGCAAGTAACCGTTGCCAGAGCGGCTCAGCTTGTTGACCAAGGGGTGGAGCACGTATGCAGCCACACCG
Organism: Hylemonella sp. UBA2468; assembly: GCA_002342165.1. Lineage (GTDB taxonomy): Bacteria > Pseudomonadota > Gammaproteobacteria > Burkholderiales > Burkholderiaceae_C > Hylemonella. The sequence goes on along the minus strand of DDPM01000186.1, from coordinate 12,293 downwards.
GCCACCACAAACGGTGTCAGCACAGGGGCAAGAAACCAAAGTCCCCAAAGCAGACCCATAGCCACCACAGTCCCCACCACCCAATTGAGAGGCAAAGGACTTCTGGGCGGGGAGGTTAAGGACATGGGGGAAGACTTAAAATCAGGCAAATTCTAAAGCGCGCCCATTATGAGCACCTCTCCTGCATCTCCTGCATCTCCAGCATCACCCGCCACCCCCCTGTCCTACAAAGATGCTGGTGTCGACATTGACGCAGGTGACGCCTTGGTAGAGCGAATCAAGCCTTTGGCCAAAAAAACCCTGCGCGAAGGCGTGATGGCAGGTATTGGTGGCTTTGGTGCTTTATTTGAGGTGCCCAAACGCTACAAAGAGCCCGTTTTGGTCAGCGGTACTGATGGCGTAGGTACCAAGCTCAAGCTGGCCTTTGAGTGGAACATGCACGACACCGTGGGCATAGATTTGGTGGCCATGAGCGTGAACGACGTGCTCGTGCAAGGCGCGGAGCCTTTGTTTTTTCTGGACTACTTCGCCTGCGGCAAGCTGAATGTGGACACAGCCGCTGCCGTGGTGGGTGGTATTGCCCATGGTTGCGAAGCCTCGGGCTGCGCCCTGATTGGCGGCGAAACCGCTGAAATGCCCGGCATGTACCCCGACGGCGAATACGACTTGGCGGGCTTTTGTGTGGGTGTCGTGGAAAAGTCCCGCATCCTGACTGGCCAGACCGCCCAAGCTGGCGACGTGGTGCTGGGCTTGGCTTCCAGCGGCGTGCATTCCAACGGTTTTTCGCTGGTGCGCAAATGCTTAGAGCGCGCCACCGGTCATCTGCCCACCATGCTGGATGGTAAGCCGCTGCGTCAAGCGCTCATGGAGCCTACCCGTTTGTATGTCAAGCCGGTGCTTGAAGCGCTGGCTAATCACCCGATCAAAGCCTTGGCGCACATTACAGGGGGTGGTTTGCTCGAAAACATTCCGCGCGTGTTGCCCGACCACCTTGCCGCGCACCTCACGCGCAGCGCTTGGCCTCAAACCGAGTTGTTTGTTTGGCTCCAAAAAACCGCAGGTATCAGCGATCTGGAAATGAACCGCACCTTCAACAACGGCATTGGCATGGTGCTGGTAGTGGATGCTGACAACGCTCCAGCCACAGCAAGCACCTTGCAAGCATTAGGCCAAGAGGTGCACACCATTGGC
>DDPM01000186.1:10487-11083 GCA_002342165.1 Hylemonella sp. UBA2468 | reverse complement strand
GGGTTATCCACCAACAAGACCTGAAGCAGTTCCGGCGTGGGTGCAATGCGGGCCAACGCATTGACCAGTTCACCGTCATCTGGCACATGCGTGTGGTTGGGATGAGGCCAGTCCAAGCCCCATACGCATTGCTGAGGAAAGCGCTCCACCAGCCTTTTTGCCAATTGCACGCCCAGTGGATAGCCAGAACCCGCCCGAGAGGTGGCTTCGATTCGGTCGATGCCGCTGACCTTGACGTGCACATGGGGATGGTCTAGCAAGCGCATGAGGGCTTGAAAATCGGTGTGCTGTTCACCCAGTTGGGCGTCAACCCGCCCCATGTGGTCAATCACCACGGGCACCGAACTTGAAAGCAACTGTTGCCCCACGGTGTGCACCAACTCACTCTGAAAATGCACCTGCAAGTGCATGCCCAAGTCAGCCAAACGAGGGGTGAGCTTAAGCACATCTTCTACTGACGCGCCGCCTGAAAGGTGCTTCATAAAGTTAAAGCGCACCGCCCTAAACCCGCAGCTGGCCAAGCGCTTGAGCTCCGGCTGAGCCACGTCCACCTTCACCAGAGCCACGCCCAAATAGTGTCCGCCCCCAGCCTCTAT
>DDPM01000186.1:9470-10441 GCA_002342165.1 Hylemonella sp. UBA2468 | reverse complement strand
CGGTGCAGCGCAAACAATTTTTCTTTGGGTGCCTCGGCTGGCGTGCTGGAGCGGGGCTCTGCATAAGCAAAGCGAGCCCTAGGGCCAAACACGTGCACATGGCTGTCGCAAGCCAACTGTGGCAGCACCAGCTGCGCGGCACTGGGATGGTCCGTATAGGTTTGAACTACAACTTCAGAAACTGCGGTTGAGGACATGTTCAGGACTGCTTATTCGTCGCCGGTGATATTGCGGGCCTTGATGAGCAACGCCCATTTGTCGGTATCCGCCCTGAGCAAGGCAGCCAATTCCTCCGGGGTGGAGGCTTTGGGCTCAGCGCCCGATTGGGTCATTTTGGTGTTGGCTGCAGGGTCGGCCACGGCTTGAGCCACGGCTTTGTTGAGCGAGCGCACCACTTCTGCGGGGGTTTTGGACGATACAAACAGGGCGTACCAGTTGTTGGTGTCCACCGACTTAAAGCCCAGCTCCTCAAAGGTTTTCACATCGGGTAACAAGGGATGGCGGGTTTTAGATGCCATGCCCAGCGCCTTCATGCGACCGCCTTTGATTTGGCCTATCACCGCGGGCACATCTGCAAAAAAGCCCTGAATTTGCCCGCCCAACAAGTCGTTGATGGCTGGGGCCATGCCGTTGTAAGGAATGTGCAGCATGTCAACGCCCGTAGATTGCTCCAGTTGCAACAAAGCCAGGTGGGGAATGCTGCCTTTGCCGGAAGAACCAATCGGGGTGGGCTCTTTTTTGGCGCGGGCCGTAGCCACAAATTCGGCCACGTCTTTGGAAGGGTTGTTGACGTTGGCCACAAACACTTCCACGTTGTTGGCCACCAGCGACACGGGCGCAAAGTCTTTTTGCATGTTGTAAGACAACTTAGGGAAAAGCGCCGGGTTGATGGCGGCCGCCCCCACACTGGTGAGCCATAGGGTGCTGCCATCAGCGTCTGACTTGAGCACCTCGTTGGCACCAATGGCACC
>DDPM01000186.1:7378-9462 GCA_002342165.1 Hylemonella sp. UBA2468 | reverse complement strand
AAGGGTTCGGCAATGGTTCTGGCCATGGCATCCACGGGGCCACCCGGGGCAAAAGCTACGATGATGCGCACAGGCTTGCCCGCAGGCTGAGACCAAGTAGCGCCAGCCATACAAAGTGCCGCAACGGTGATGAGTAGAGATTTGAAGTTCATAGAAAGGCCCCCTAGGTTTAGATGTTTGTGAATGGATTTCAATCGCAGCGGGCGGTCATGCCGCCATCCACCACAATTTCAGTGCCGGTGATAAAGCGCGCCTCATCGCTGGCTAAAAACAGCGCCGCACTGGCAGTGTCGCGTCCGTCGCCCATAAAGCCCAGCGGTATGCGCTTGACGCGCGAAGCCAGCAGAGACTCTACATCGCCCCCTGTACGCTGCTTGGCCAAACGCACCTCCACCATGGGAGTGTGCAGCTGGCCAGGCACCACGGTGTTCACACGCACACCGTCTGGCGCATGCTGAACCGCCACCACTTTGGAAAGCTGAATCACTCCAGCTTTGGTGGCGGCATAGGCCACTTGCGCACTGCCCGTCCAACGCATGCCCGAGGTGGACGCCACATTGACAATAGCCCCGGATTTATTGGACACCATAGTGGGCAGCACATATTTGCAAGTGAGGAAAACGCTTTTTAAATTGACGCTGATTTGGGTGTCCCACACCTCTTCACTCATTTCTATCGGGCCCCCAGCAGCCGAACCACCCACGTTGTTGATGAGGATGTCGATGGTTCCCAACTTTTCAAGGCAGGCCTGAACCATGCGCTGAATGCTTTCGGAACTGGTGACATCACAGGCGTGAGTGGTGATGGCGCTTTGCGCATCGCCTGCGAGTTGTAGGGTTTCGGCCAAACGCTCGGGGTCGCGGTCAACCGCAAACACCTGCGCGCCCTCCTCGGCCAAACGCACCGCCATGGCACGGCCGTTGCCCCAGCCCGAGCCCACACAGCCCGCGCCGGTGACGATGGCCACTTTGGAAGTGAAACGGTTCATGGGGCTCCTCTGATTCATGCGACGAGTTTAGATCTCAACCAGACCCTGAAAGGGTAATCACGGATTCAAATCCCACTCCTACCAAGAGAAAATTTAATGCTTGAATGACTTACCTAAAGCTTCCCTATGAAAAGCAATCGGCTTGTTGCGCTGGTGCTGGTGGCTCTGGCTCATGTTACTGGCTTTACCCAAGAATTTCCTAGCCGCAGTGTCCAATTCATTGTGCCCTCTTCTGCTGGAACCACGGGGGACCAGTTGGCTCGCTTGCTCGGCCCCAAGCTTGGGCAGCGCTGGAATGTGCCCGTCGTGGTGGAAAACAAAGTGGGTGCTGGCGGACTTATCGGCATTGAAGCCGCTGCGAAGTCCAACCCTGACGGGCATGTGATTTTGTTTGCAGCCACCGCCTTCAGCACCCTACCGGCTTTACGTACTAAAACACCCTACGACCCTCTTAAAAGTTTTGCACCCATTGTGTTGATGGGTGCCAGCCCATTGGTACTGGTGGTAACCAACAACACACCCGTCAAAAATGTTCGGGAGTTCGTGGACTACGCCAAAAAGCAACCTGCAGGCAGCTTGAACTATGCCTCTCCCGGAGTGGGAAGCGTGCAGCACCTGACCATGGAATTGTTTATGCAAGAGGCTAGCATCAAACTGCTGCACGTGCCCTACAAAAGCATGTCAGGCGCCTTGAATGATTTGGCCGCAGGGCATGTGCAAGCGGGTGTAGTGGTGTTGCAAACTGCCCTGCCTTTGGTGCAAAGCGGCAAGATGCGTGCGCTGGCCGTGCTGAGTGCTGAGCGCGTGGCGCCCCTACCTAATACACCCACAATGGCGGAATCGGGAGTTCCTAATGTGGTGAGTGACGCTTGGTTTGGTGTGATGGCACCAGCGGGCACTCCCAGCAGCACGCTTAACAAAATCAATTCAGAGATCAATGGTTTGTTTGCTTTACCCGATGTGAAAGACGCTTTGGAAAAGATGGGCGTTTTCATGGCTGGAGGCAAACCCGAGCGGCTCGAAGCCCTAGTTGCTAGCGATCTCAAAATGTGGTCGCAGGTTGTGAAAAAAGCCAACATCACCCCCGAATAAGGAA
>DDPM01000186.1:6764-7358 GCA_002342165.1 Hylemonella sp. UBA2468 | reverse complement strand
CTATGGGCAAGCTTTTTCGCCGCTATTGGATTCCGGCGTTACTAGCCAATGAATTGCCCAGCCCTGACTGTCCACCCGTCAGGGTCAAGCTGCTGTCTGAGTCTTTGATTGCATTTAGGGATTCAAGCGGTAAGGTGGGTTTGCTGGATGAGTTTTGTGCACATCGACGCGTGTCCCTTTGGTTCGGTCGCAATGAAGAAGGGGGCATTCGCTGCCCCTACCACGGCTGGAAATTTGACGTCACAGGCCAATGCGTTGAAATCCCCTCCGAGCCCGAAACCAGCAAACTGTGCGAAAAAATCAAGCTGGATGCCTACCCTTGCTTTGAGCGTGGTGGCGTGATTTGGACTTATATGGGTCCTGCGGATTTGCAACCCCCATTGCCTGAGTACGAGTGGTCCACGGTGCCCGACGCACATCGCTATGTAGGCAAACGCATTCAAGAAAACAATTACCTCCAAGCTATGGAGGGTGGCATTGACTCCAGCCATGTCTCTTGGCTGCACAGCGGTGAGCTTGCTACAGACCCCCTGCATGTCGGGACCTCAGGAGCCAAGTACATCGCCAATAAGCGGCCTATGTTTGAGGTCAATC
>DDPM01000186.1:0-6742 GCA_002342165.1 Hylemonella sp. UBA2468 | reverse complement strand
GTGGATCATGCCTTGGTACACCATCATTCCCCCATATGGAGAAAATGCGCTGCGCGGTCACGGCTGGGTACCTATTGATGACGAGAACTGCATTGTTTGGACATGGGCCCATCACCCAACACGGCCTCTAGAAGAGGCCGAATTACACGCCATGAAGAACGAAGACGGGGCATTTGCAGCTCTTATTCCCGGCACCTTCACGCCTGTTGCCAACAAACGAAATGACTACCTTATCGATCGTGAAGGGCAAAAGTCTGGCCGCTACTTCAGTGGCGTCAAAGGCATTGCCATGCAGGATGGCTCGTTGCAAGAGAGTATGGGGCCCATTGTGGATCGCTCCAAAGAGCGCTTGGTTTCCACCGATTTGGCAATCGTCCAAGCACGCCGCCGTTTGATACAAGCGGCAACAGATCAGGCCGAAGGTACAGCCCCTCCAGGTCTTGATCCGGAAACGCATCGGGTCCGTTCGGCATCATTTGTGGGGCCGGTAAACCTTTCTTACCCTGAGCTCAAAACAGAGTTGGCAGTTCGGGCAGGAACCACCATCAAGTCTATTTAGCGTTGAACTGATGTCCAACAACATTCTTGCAGCGGTGGCGCTGACTCAAAAACAAGTTGAGCTGCGCGAGTTTGACCGTCCAGAAATTCAAGCCGACACCGGCATCCTTAAAGTTGAAAAAACCGGGGTTTGTGGAAGCGATTGGCCTTATTTCTTGAACTACCCCGCCAGCAAAGGGCCCCTTGTTCTTGGGCATGAAACCGTGGGATACGTCACAGGTTTGGGTGTTTCGGCGGCCAAGCGCTGGGGAGTGAAAGAGGGAGACCGTGTAGCCTTGGAAGAGTACTTGCCTTGTGGGCATTGCCACTATTGCCGCACGGGAGATTACCGGTTGTGTGACGCCACCGACACGCTGGTGGGCACGGGCATTCGATATGGCTCTACCCCGATCAGCGTACAACCGAGTCTGTGGGGCGGGTTTTCTGAAGAGCAGTATCTGCACCCCAATACGGTATTTCATAAAGTGCCCTCTGGCATTCCTGCCGACCAAGCCACCCTGGCTTTGCCTTTAGGCAATGGTGTGGAGTGGGCAGTATTCCAGGGGGGCGTCACCTTGGGTTCTGCAGTGGTGATTCAAGGTCCCGGACAGCAAGGTCTGGCCTGCGTGTGCGCGGCACGGGAAGCTGGCGCCAGTTGCATCATCGTCTCCGGCTTAGAAGTGGACTCGCACCGGCTGGCCTTGGCAAAAGAAATGGGGGCGCACCATGTCATCAACATCGAGCGCGAAGACCTCCTAGAGTCCGTGGCCGACCTCACCGCAGGCCTTATGGCCGACTTGGTGATTGACTGCTCTTCAGGTGGGCCGGACTCCCTTATTTCGGGCTTGCATTTGGCTCGCAAAGGGGGACGGTTTTTGATTTGTGGGCGCAAGGGAAAGCCCATACCCCAGTTTGACAGCGACTTTCTCTTTAAAAGGTGCCTGACCGTAAAAGGCGTACGCGGTCACAGCCATCAAGCTGTGGAGCTTGGCATTCAACTGATCGCCTCAGATAAATATCCATTTCACAAAATGTGCACCCACAGTTTTGGACTGAATTCCGTTCGAGAGGCACTGCTCACTGTGGGACGAGAAGGGGATCCGAGCGCCATGCATTGCTCTGTAGACCCTTGGCAGTTGACTCAATAAACCAAGGTGGCCGCTGACTCAACTCAGCCCAAAATGTCCAACCGCCGCTGCACTTCAGTCAAAGCAAACTCTTGCCCCTGCATGGAGTGAATCTCGCGCAGGTTGTTGAGCATGCGGGCAATGATGGCTCTAGGTGCGGCGTCTCTAAGGTACAGGCCCAGCGGCATCTCCAACTCACCTTGCAGGCCCATGCGCTGCAAATGGGGCTCGAGTTGCTCCATGAGTTGTGATGGGCTCAATGACTGACCGGTAAGCGGATCCAGCACCACCTGGCCCTGCGACAGATACACCTTAACCAAAAAGTGTCCCGGGAAATTCACCCCATGGGCTTTTAAACCCAAGCCCTGAGCCAGCTCCAACCACAATACCGCTAATGAAATAGGAATACCCAAGCGCTTGCGCAGCACCTCGTGCAGGTAACTGTTGTTGGGGTTGTAAAAGTCGTTGCGGTTGCCAGCGAATTTAAGTTCTTCGTAAAAATAATGGTTGAGGCTGCGCAAGCGGTGCATGGCCGAAGCATCTTCAGGCATGCGGCGTTTGATTCGATCTAGCAGCACGTCCACTTGCGCCAAAACATCTTGCACGTCAAGTTCGGGGTGCACATCTTGCGCCAGGCATACGGCCGCCTCAAGCATAGGAAAGCCGTCATCCCCCTGAACCAAAGACTTGAAGTACTCCAAATGGGTAGGGACTTGAAATTTCATTTTTTGATGAAGACCCACCAACGTAAACCCAGTGCTCGGGCGCTAACCAAATAAATAGTGGCCGCACACAGCACCATGCTGCCCAAAGCACCGATGCGCCACCATGGTTGCGCCCTTAGGGCTACCCAATCCACCGCCTGATTGGCCCAAAACAAAAATATACCCATGAGTGCGGCAGCACCTGCCACCTGTAAACCAAAACGTACCCAACCTTGCGAGGGTTGGTAGCTGCCTTTGCGCAGCAAGCCCACGAGCAACCACAAGGCGTTGATGAGCGCCCCTAAACCAATAGAAAGCGATAGGCCTGCATGGGCCAGCCAAGGCACCATGACCAGATTGAGCAACTGCGTGAGCACCAGCACCACCACCGCAATGCGCACGGGTGTGCGAATGTCTTGGCTGGNNTAGTAGCCTGGGGCCAGCACCTTAACTGCCACCACCCCCACCAAACCAGCCCCCCAACCCATAAGCGCCCAAGAGGTTTGCTGCACATCGCGCGCACTGAATGCGCCATAGTGGTAAAGCGTGGCCACCAGTGGTTGTGCGCACAGCAACAAAGCTAAGGCGCTGGGTACGGCCAACAACACCACAAGCCGCAAGCCCCAGTCCAGCATGGCAGAGTAGTGCGCAGCGTCTTCGCTGGCTTTGGCAGCAGCCAGTTGGGGCATCAGCACCACGCCCAGCGCCACCCCCAGCATAGCCACCGGAAACTCCATGAGCCGATCGGCATAACTGAGCCAGCTCACGCTCCCGGGCACCAAGTGAGAGGCAATTTGGGTGTTGATCAGCAAAGAGATTTGCGCCACGCTAACCCCCAAAAGTGCGGGGGCCATGAGCTTGAGCACACGGCGTGTGCCCGCATCGGCCATAGACGCGCGCACGGCTTGCAGGCCGAACCTAATAGAAGGGATCAAATTCAAGCGGGCTAAAACCGGTATTTGAATACCCAGCTGCATCAAGCCCCCCACCATCACCCCCGCGGCCATTGCATAGATAGGTTCAATGCCCAGTTCCGAAAACCAAGGGGCACCCCAATAGGCGGCCATGATCATGGCCACATTGAGTAAAACAGGGGTAGCTGCAGGAACCGCAAACTGCTTCCAAGTATTGAGAATGCCCGAGGCCAAGGCCACCAACGACATAAAGGCAATGTAGGGAAACATCCAACGCGTCATCACCACAGCGGCTTCAAAACCGTCGGGCGTTTGCTGCAAACCACTGGCCATGAAATACACCCACACAGGAGCGGCCACCACACCCAATGCACTCACGCACATCAAGCACCAAAACAACACCGTAGCCACGTGGTCAATAAGGATGTGGGTGGCTGCATCGCCTTGCTGTGCCCTGGATGCTGCCAGAACGGGCACAAACGCCTGACTGAACGCACCTTCGGCAAACAGCCTGCGAAACAAATTGGGAATGCGAAACGCGACGTTAAAGGCATCGGTCATGGCGCTGGCTCCAAAAGTAGAGGCCATGAGCAACTCACGCACAAGCCCTGTGATGCGAGAAGCCAACGTGAGCAAAGAAACAGTGGATGCGGCTTTGAAAAGATTCACATCGGCAGTGTAGCTGCTGCTAGAATGCTTGGTTCTGCTGACATCATCCACAGACACAAGGAACTTACTTCATGGCATCTGGAAAGCCCAAGAAAAAAAACCCGCGCCTGGCCTCGGGTCGCAAACGCGCACGTCAGGACATCAAACTTAACGCAGCCAATACTTCGCTGCGCTCCAAGTACCGAACCGCTGTTAAAAACGTCGAAAAAGCCGTTTTAGCTGGCGACAAAACCAAAGCAACCGAACTTTTTGCCAAGATGCAAGCCGTGGTGGACACCGTGGCCGACAAGGGCATTTTTCATAAAAACAAGGCAGCTCGCGATAAGAGCCGCCTGTCCGCCAAGGTAAAAACCTTGGCCCTGGCCGCTTAACAGCAGGCCTTTAGCCCAGACCCCTAGGGGTCTGCCGTTTGATACGGGTGCGCTGTCAGCAGAAAACAAAAAGCCGTCGCAAGACGGCTTTTTGTTTATGAAGGCTTGAATGTGGTTTAGGAATTCGGCTGAAAGGCTTCTTGAACTTTCAGGCCGTTGTCTTTAGCGAAGTTCATGCAGAAAGCCCAAGCCATGGGCTCGGACTCTTCCAAGTCGCGGTGCACCACCACGCACTTCACCCCCTCAATCGTGTTGGGTACGCACCAAGGCGAGTAGCCCAAATGACTGCCAGGCTGCACACCACCTGGGCGAAATTGACTCATCACGCCTGCCAAACGTTCAGCCCAATCGCTGGGACGAAAAGGCTTGCCTCCCTGGGTGATGCCCATGATGAACACTTCTTTGTCTGAATAGGGGCGCATGGGGGGAAGAAGGGTTGTACCAGCCAAAAGTAGGTGAATTGATTCTATATTGTGCAGGTGCAGCATCGGTAAAAGTGGGCGTCTAGAATCCTTGCTTTCCACCGAGGAGTATGACCATGAGCGCCCCCAGCAGTGCCAGCACAGTTCAGTCCCCCCATGTGATGAATACCTATGGGCGCTTGTCCATAGCCATGTCGCACGGTCAGGGTTTGCGGGTGTGGGACACACAAGGCAAGGTGTATTTGGACGCGCTGGCCGGGATTGCTGTGAACACCTTGGGTCACAACCACCCCAAATTGGTGCCCGCTTTGCAAGACCAGGTGGCCAAGTTGATCCACTGCTGCAACTATTACCACGTGACTGGACAAGAACAACTGGCCGCCAAGTTGGTGGCTTTGTCAGGCATGACCAACGTATTTTTTTGTTCCTCTGGCTTAGAGGCTAACGAGGCTGCTCTAAAACTGGCCCGCAAATTTGGCCACGAGAAGGGCATTGATCGTCCTGAAATCGTGGTGTATGAGCGCGCCTTCCATGGTCGGTCCATTGCCACTTTAAGCGCCACAGGCAACACCAAAATTCAACAAGGGTTTGAGCCGCTGGTGGAAGGCTTTATTCGGGTGCCCGTTAACGACATAGCGGCTCTCTACCAAGCCACTGAAGGCAACCCCAATGTAGCGGCGGTATTTTTGGAAACCATTCAAGGGGAAGGCGGCATCAACCCAATGCGTGCCGAATACCTGCAGGCCGTGCGCCAGCTTTGTAACGAGCGAAATTGGTTGATGATGATTGACGAAGTGCAATGCGGCATGGGTCGTACCGGCAAATGGTTTGCGCACCAGTGGGCCAACATCACACCCGATGTGATGCCTCTAGCCAAAGGCTTGGGTTCAGGCGTACCGATTGGCGCGGTGGTCGCAGGCCCAAGGGCAGCTCACCTGTTTCAACCTGGTAATCACGGCACAACTTTCGGCGGAAACCCATTGGCCATGCGAGCAGGCATCGAAACCATCCGGATCATGGAAGAGGATGGCTTGCTTCTCAATGCCTCCGAAGTGGGTGCATACCTCAAGCAGGCACTTCATACCCAACTTGGGCATTTGGCCGGCGTGAAAGAGGTTCGGGGACAAGGCTTGATGATCGGTGTGGAGCTCGAAAAACCCTGCAGCATCCTGACCGAACGTGCAGCTCAGGCTGGATTGCTTTTGAGCGTGACGGCAGACAGTGTGATCCGGTTGGTACCGGCCCTCATCATGACCCGGAACGAAGCAGATGAGGTGATGAGCCGATTGGTGCCCTTGGTCAGGGAGTTCCTAGCTTCATGAGCATTCCACACTACTTGAAGTTTTCTGACTTTACGTCGGACGATTACGACTACCTGTTTTCACGGACCGCGCTGATCAAAAAGAAGTTCAAGGCCTACGATAGACACCAACCTTTGGTAGATCGCACGCTGGCCATGATTTTTGAAAAAGCCTCCACCCGGACCCGGGTGAGCTTTGAGGCCGGCATGTACCAAATGGGTGGCAGTGTAGTTAACTTGACCACTGGAGACAGCCAATTGGGCAGGGCGGAGCCGATTGAAGACACCGCCAGAGTCATCAGCCGCATGGTGGACTTGGTGATGATTCGCACCTACGAGCAAACCAAAATTGAACGTTTTGCGGAGTTTTCAAGGGTGCCGGTCATCAATGGACTGACCAATGAATTTCACCCCTGCCAAATCTTGGCAGACATCTTCACCTTTATGGAGCACCGCGGGTCCATTCGCGGCAAAACGGTAGCCTGGGTGGGCGACGGCAATAACATGGCCAACACTTGGCTGCAAGCCGCCCAGTTGTTAGGTTTTACAGTACACGTGAGCACGCCACGCGGCTACGAAATCAACCAAGCCGTGTCGGGCGTGGACAGCACTTGCTACAAGGTGTTTCAAGATCCGATGCAAGCCTGTGTCGGGGTTGATTTGGTGACCACCGATGTGTGGACCAGCATGGGATTTGA
>DDPM01000185.1 GCA_002342165.1 Hylemonella sp. UBA2468 | reverse complement strand
AGCACGTATGAGGTGCCGCACCATTTGGCTCGGGCCATTGCGCAGCGCAGCCAGCCTCAAGTTTTGGTGGTTGTGGACTGCCTCACCCTATGGCTCACCAACTGGTTGATGCCCTTAGACACAACACATCAAGATCCAGCTCAACAAGACCTTGTTAAGCAACCCCCTGCCGACACTCCCTTTGCCACAGCCCAAAACCAGTTGCTTGCAGCACTAGGGCAAGCCCCGGGACCCGTGGTGTTGGTCAGCAATGAAATTGGTTTGGGCGTGGTGCCCATGGGCGAGCAGGTACGCCACTTTGTGGACGCTTTGGGCGTTTTAAACCAGCTGGTGGCAGCGGTGTGCCAGCGCGTGACCTTTATGGCTGCAGGTTTGCCGATGGCGCTTAAAGCCTAAGCCACTATGCGGACCTTCATGCTTTTAGCTTGTGCACTTGCTGCTCAGTTATGGGTTCCAGCTGCAAGTGCACAAGGTATTAGTGTGCAAGACGACCGTGGTGTGACCGTGCAGTGGGCTCAAGCCCCGCAGCGTGTGGTGAGCTTGTTGCCTTCGCTTACGGAGTCGGTCTGTGCTTTAGGGGCTTGCGGTCGTTTGGTGGGGGTGGACCGCTACTCCAATTTCCCCGATCAAGTGCGCCAACTGCCCCAGTTGGGCGGCGGCCTAGACCCTCAGTTGGAGCGCGTGGTGTTGCTCAAGCCGGATGTGGTTTTGGTGGCAATCGGAACGCGGGTGGTAGAGCCTTTGCAACGCTTGGGCATACCCGTGTTGGCCTTTGACACCCAAAATATGGCCGATGTGGAGCGGGTGTTGCGCTTGCTGCAAAAGGCCCTAAATTCTGGCAACGCAGACTTGCTGATTGCCGCCATGCACGCCGATATTCAAGCCGCCGCAGACCGCGTGGGGCCCATGCAGCCCAAGCCAAGCGTGTATTACGAAGTCAGCCCTGGGCCTTATGCGGCGGGCCCAGCCTCGTTTATGGGGCAGTTGCTCAGCCGCTTAGGAGCGGACAACATTGTGCAAGCGTCGCTGGGGGCTTTTCCCAAGCTCAACCCCGAGTTTGTGGTGCGCGCCAACCCAGACCTCATCCTGATTCATGAGGCGCATGCGGAGGGCCTTGCCAAAAGGGCGGGCTGGACATCCATCAAAGCCTTGCAAACCCAGCGGGTCTGCAGGTTCACCCCCCAGCAGTCCGATGTGCTGGAGCGGCCCGGCCCCAGAATGGGACAAGCCGCACATCTTTTGGCCAACTGCATCTTGGCGCATCCGCAAACCGAAAAACAACCCCATCCCCAAGCATTGTCCAAGCCTGGACCCGCCATGTGATGACTGCGCCACCCCAACTTTCACCTGTCCAAGCCTCAACCGACGCGCCCAGTCCGTCCTTTGTTAAGGCCTTGGGTGCCTTGGTGATTTTGAGCATGTTGGGGTTGCTGCTCAGCGTGGGGGTTGGGCCCGACATGGGGCTGGACTTTGGGAGTATGGGCTCAGACCCCTTGGCGCTGCAAATTGTGCAAGACATCCGCCTACCCCGAGGCCTCGGAGCTTGGTTGGCAGGAGCCTTGTTGGGCTTGTCGGGAGCCCTGGCTCAGGCGGTGTTCAGAAACCCTTTGGCCGACCCTTACCTACTGGGAAGTGCGTCCGGCGCAGCCTTGGGTGTGGCTTGGAGTTTGGTGGCATGGTCCACCCTTTCATCAGCAGCTGGAGAGGTTTTGACATGGGGTGGCGTCCCTATCAAGCTGGGCATGACGGGCGCTGCGTTTATAGGGGCGCTGGGCGCTGTGCTGCTCACGGTAGCGCTGGCGCGAGGAGTGCAGCACACGCTGCGCTTGTTGCTTGCTGGCGTGGTGGTGGGTGTGGTGCTGGGCGCTTTGAGCTCTTTGCTGATGCTCATCAAGCCCGAAGCCTTGCAGCGCATGCAGTCTTTTATGTGGGGCAGCACCACCTACCTGGATTGGGCCGACTGCGGCTTGATGGGCGTGGTGTGGGTATTGTGCTTAAGCTTGGCGGTGTGCTTGGGCCGCCCATTGGATGCCTTGAATTTAGGCCAAGACGCAGCTCAAAGCTTGGGCGTACCTGTAAGCCGCGTGCGCGCTGCCTGCTTGTTGTTGCTGTCTTTGGCCACCGCCACGGCCGTGGCCCAAACGGGTTTGATTGCCTTTGTGGGCTTGGCTGCGCCGCATATGGTCCAACGCTGGTTACCCATGGCTTCTAGGACTTGGTTGGTGCTGTCCGCAGTCATGGGGGGGCTGTTGCTTCTGTTGGCCGATGTATTGTCGCGTGCCCTCATAGCCCCACAAGAACTGCCCGTGGGCATCATGACGGCGGTTCTGGGCGGCGGCTATCTGTTGTGGTTGATGCGCCGCCCCGCATCCTTGGGCTGACATGCACATCTTGCACACACAAGGGCTTACGGTGCAGCTGGGGCAAGGTCCCCACACTGTCCTGCACGATGTGTCGGTGGCTATCCCCAAGGGCCGATGGACGTGTGTGGTAGGCCCCAACGGGGCGGGCAAATCGACGCTGTTAAAAGCCATGGCGGGCTTGTTGCCCACGCAAGGTTCGGTGTGGCTGCAGGGGCAAGACATTTCCCAAGTTTCAGCAGCTCAGCGCGCCAAGCAATTGGCTTGGATGGGGCAAACGGAAGCGCTATGGCTTGACCTTCGGGTTTGCGACGTGGTGGGGCTGGGCCGCCTGCCGCACCTGGGCTGGTGGGGGGATTACTCCGCGCAAGACCTGCAAGCCATAGAGACTGCCATGGCGCAGATGCATGTCGATCACATGCGTCACATCCTATTGGGTGAACTTTCGGGCGGGGAGCGCCAGCGTGTGTTGTTGGCCCGTGCCTTAGCGGTGCAAGCACAGGTCCTGCTGATGGACGAGCCCTTGGCCCACCTAGACCCACCTCACCAAGTTCAATGCTTGCAAACACTGCAGCAACTGGTGTCACAGGGGATTACTGTGGTCACGGTGCTGCACGACATCCACCTGGCGCTTTACGCCCAGCATTTGGTGGTGTTGGAGCAGGGAAAGGCAGTTTGTCAAGGTTCCAGCCAAGACACCCATGTGCACCAGCAACTCAACCAGGTGTTTCAGGGCTGTCTGGACATCCGCCCAGTGGGGGCGCAGTGGGTCGCCTTGCCTAAGCTGTGACATGATTCAGCGCACCTTTGATCCATGCTGCCCCCCCACGATGTTGAGCCCCATTCCCGAACTTGCTACCCCCCAGCAGCGCCAACACGTGCAGCGGCTGTTGGACCGCAAAACCAAACCCCTGGGTGCTTTGGGACGATTGGAGGCCTTGGCTCTTCAATTGGCGCTGATTTTGCAAACCGATAAGCCCGTTTTAAGCCAACCGCAACTGGTGGTGTGTGCAGCCGAGCACGGTTTAACGGCCCAAGGCGTGTCGGCCTACCCCAGCGAGGTCACCGGGCAAATGGTGAACAACTTTTTAGCCGGTGGAGCCGCAGTGAGCGTGCTGGCCCGCCAGCATGGTTTGGCCCTCACGGTGGCGGACTGCGGTGTGAACCGGCACTTTTTGCACGACGCTTCCGTGCCTGCTGTCCAGCGCTCGGATTTGAAGGTCAGTTTGAAGGTGTGCAAGGTCGCTGGGGCCGAGGCTGGCACGGCCGACAGCACTTCAGGTCCGGCCATGACACTTGCACAATGCGAAGCTGCCGTGGCACAAGGCCAACAACTGTTGCGCCAACTGCCCGGCAATGTGGTGCTGCTGGGCGAAATGGGCATAGGCAACACCTCCATTGCAGCATTGCTACTGTCTAAGCTGGCGGGCATAGACATAGAGAGCTGCACCGGTTGCGGAACTGGCTTGGATGCCCAAGGACTTGCGCACAAACTCCAGGTGTTGAAGCACGTACTGGAGCGCCATACGCAGGCGCAAGCTCCTATGGACGTGTTGGCCGCCTTGGGCGGCCTTGAAATCGCCACCTTGGTGGGCCTGAGTCTTGAGGCTGCAGCCCAGCGCCGCGTGGTGGTGGTGGATGGCTTTATTACCAGCGCTGCGGTGCTGGTGGCGCATGCGCTGCAACCCAGGGTGTTGGACTACTGCGTGTTTTCGCACCTGTCGCAAGAGCGTGGCCACGCCTTGATGCTGCAAACTCTGCAAGTGCAGGCGTTGCTTCAGTTGGACTTGCGTTTGGGCGAAGGCTCGGGCGCGGCCTTGGCTTGGCCGCTGTTGCAGTCGGCCTGCAGCATATTGAGCGATATGGCCAGTTTTGACTCTGCTGGCGTTTCTGAAAAATTACCTTTCGACGATGCATCTCATTAAGAACTTTCTTACCGCCGTTCAGTTTTTCACCCGAATCCCCATTAACGGCGCTTTGGGCGACTGGGTGGGCTATAGCGTTCAGCAACTGCGAGACAGTGCGGCCCATTTTCCGGGCGTGGGCTGGTTGGTGGGTCTGGTGGCAGCGGGTACGTTTGCCTTACTTTCAGAGCTGTTACCCGACACCGCCGCGGCAGATGTGGTGGCCGCTTTGCTCAGCACCGTGGCCACCGTGCTGTTGACAGGCGGGTTTCATGAAGATGGCCTGAGCGACTGGGCCGATGGCATGGGTGGCGGTACGTCACGCGAACATATTTTGAGCATCATGAAAGACTCCCGTGTGGGCGCCTTTGGGGTGCTGGCGCTGGTGTTGGTGCTGATGAGCAAGGTGGCACTGTTGGTGGTGGTGGCTGACTTGGACGTGGCCTTGGCCTGTGCGGCGCTGTTTTTAGGGCACGTGTGCTCACGCGCGTTTCCGCTGCTGCTCATCCGGTTATTGCCGCACGTGGGCGACGCCACGGCTTCAAAATCCAAACCCTTGGCCGACCAAATCACCTGGGGCAACCTGTTTCTGGCACTGGTGTGGGTGTTGCTGGCCTTTGGTTTGGTGCATTGGGTTCTGCCCGAGGTGTCCTGGTGGATGGCGGTGCTGGCCAGTGCCGTGGCTTGGTGGTTCATGTGGCGGCAGCTCGCGCAAAAACTTCAAGGCTTTACTGGCGACGGTTTGGGCGCCACCCAGCAAGTGTGTGAGTTGGCGTTTTATTTGGGGGTGGCGGTCAGCTGCGCTTAATGTGCTGCTGCGCCCGAGGTGTTGCCATGCCAAGCTTTAAGGTGACGGCCCTGCGCCACACCGCACCGGAAATAAGCTCCGGTATCTGCTACGGGGTTTTGGATTTGCCAGTCGATGCAGATGAGGTTTTGCACACCGCGCGGCAGTGGGTCGAATCGGGGGCTGCATCTGCCATGCCTTATCAAGGCGTGCTCTTGACTTCTCCGCTACAACGCTGCGCTTTGTTGGCCCAAGCGATTAAAGACCTGCGGCCCGATGTGCAGTTGGTGCAAGACCCCCGGCTGATGGAGATGAACTTTGGCTGCTTTGAGGGTGTGCCGTGGGACGATGTGCCCCAAGCCAATTGGGACGCTTGGCTGGCCGACTTTGCCCACCACCCCTTTGGCGGTGTGGAAAGCGTAGCGCAGTTCATGCAGCGGGTGCAGCAGGCCATCAGCCCTTGGGTACCGCATGGACGGGTGACCTGCGTGACCCATGCAGGTGTCATCAAGGCGCTTTCGCTATGGGCCCAAGGGATACACCAGCCCAGCCTTGCCGCGCAATGGCCCATTGTGTCTGTGGCCTATGGCCAAGCCCTGGACATTGAGTTTGCTCAGGGATTTGAATTTCAGCTAAAAATTTAAGCTAATTTAAGGTGGCTTTAGGTTTAAAGCTGCAGCAGCTGGCCACCGCGCAGTCCCAGCACTTGGGTTGACGCGCGGTGCAGACATAGCGGCCATGCAAGATCAGCCAGTGGTGGGCGTGTTGCAAGTAGGGCTTGGGTACGCGCTTGAGCAATTTCTGCTCCACCTGCAAAGGCGTGGTGCCTTTGGCCAAGCCCGTGCGGTTGCCCACCCTAAAAATATGCGTGTCCACCGCCATGGTGG
>DDPM01000075.1:2295-2611 GCA_002342165.1 Hylemonella sp. UBA2468 | reverse complement strand
TAGGCTTTTGGTTATCAGACCGTTATGTGGGTGGGGCAGGGGTGTTTTTACGTTGGGCGCAACGCAGCGAGCATCACAATTTGTTTTTGATCAAAAGCCCCCACGGTAAAGCCATGCTCCACCACATTGCCTTTGAGGTGAAGGACCAGCACGAAGTGTTTGGGGGCGGCTTGGCCTTTTCAAACAAGGGTTGGGCGACCGAGGTGGGGCCGGGGCGGCACCCGATTTCCTCAGCTTACTTTTGGTACTTTAAAAATCCTCATGGCGGCTCGATTGAATATTTTTGCGATCCTGACTATGTGACCGAGCAATGGAA
>DDPM01000075.1:1867-2264 GCA_002342165.1 Hylemonella sp. UBA2468 | reverse complement strand
GCTGTTGAAATTGAAAAAAACCGAACCCATCCATCTACGGAGACTATGTGAAAGAGCAACACGTCGAGTTTGTATCTCAAGGCCACCGTATCGTGGGTGTGGTGCGCTGGCCAGACCAGCTTGCCAGCTCTAATGGCCAGCATCCGGCCATGCTGGTCCTGCATGGCTTTGGCAGCAACATGTCCGCCGAAAACGTGCTGGGCCCCTGTGCAGAATTGGAGGCCATGGGTTACATCACCATGCGTTTTGACATGCCAGGTTGCGGTGGCAGCGAAGGTCCCCGTGGTAATTTAATTTGCTTGGAACAGGTGCAATGCACGCAAGACGCGCTGACTTGCCTGATGCAGCAAAAGGGTGTGAACCCTAAAGCCATAGGCGTCATGGGTTCCAGCTTTGG
>DDPM01000075.1:0-1858 GCA_002342165.1 Hylemonella sp. UBA2468 | reverse complement strand
TTGACCAGCGTTTTGCAGTCGTGATGTCATCCGGCGGCTGGGGGCATGGTGAGCGCAAATTTAAGGGGCAGCATCCCACCCCAGAGGCTTGGAGCAAGTTCACCCAAATGCTGGAGCAGGGGCGTCAACACCGAGCCTCCACTGGGCAATCATTGATGGTGCCGCGTATGGACATCGTGCCGATTCCTCAGGGCCTCAAGCGGCAAATTGTGCCGGGCTCTATTCAAGAATTTACGGCTGAAACTGCACAAAGCATGTTCGACTTTAGGGCGGAAGACGTGGTGCACCAGATCAGCCCAAGGCCCCTATTGCTGTTGCATAGCTCTAAAGACTCTGTAACGCCTACCGAGCAATCCATTGCCATGTTTGGTCGTGCCCAAATGCCCGTAGAGCTGCATCTGTTTGCTGACACCGACCACTTTATGCTGGCCGAGGGCAATGGGCGTGTGTGGAGTGTGGTGCGCGATTGGCTGTCTAAATACCTACCCCAAACCTAAGTTGGAGCGCTTTGCCATGTGGGATCGTTTGTTGTGTTCTTTGCTGTTGGCCTTGGCAAGCATAGGTTTAGTCTTTACCGCGGCGNNCTTAAGTAGGAGCGCTTTGTAATGTGGAACATTTGTTTTGTCTCTTTACTGTTTGCCTTGGTCAGCATGGGTTCAGTCCTTACCGCGGCGGCGCAAGACTACCCCAATAAACCTATCAAAATCATGGTGCCCTATCCACCTGGCGGGGTCACCGATGTGGCCACGCGCATGGTGGCGCCCAAAATGAGCGAGACCTTGGGTCAGCCCATCATCATTGAAAACATTCCTGCCGCAGGTGGCGTGGTAGGGACCAATGCGGTAGCCAAAGCTGCGCCTGATGGCTACACCCTGATGTCTGCCTTTGACAGCTTTGTCACCAACCCTTTCTTGTACAAGGGTGTTCAGCATGACCCGCTTAAGGACTTTGTGCCCATCTCGCTCATGGTCAAAAGCCCGCAGTTGTTGGTGGTGCATCCTGGCACCAACATCAAAACCATCGCAGACTTGATTCAGCAGGGCAAAGAAAAAAACAAAGTGTTTTTTTCAACGCCAGGAGCTGGCACTTCAAGCCGTTTGTCTGCTGAATTGCTCAAGTCCATGGCGGGCATGGACATCACCCTAGTGTCCTACCGGGGCGGGGCCGCGGCTTTGAACGATTTGCTGGGCGGGCAGGTCACCGGCATGATCGCCTCCATGGGCTTGGTGTTGCCACATGTGCAGAGCGGTAAGTTGTTGGCCATTGGTGTGTCGTCTCCCGCTCGCTCGGCTCAGCAGCCCAATGTGCCCACCATTGCTTCGATGATTCCTGGGTTTGAAGCCCAGTCTTGGACCGGCATGGTAGCTCCTGCGGCTACACCCAAACCCATCCTCGACAAAATTCATGCCGCACTGGTCAAAGCTTTAGCCAGCCCAGACATCAAAGACAAATTGGCCGCACAGGGTATTGATGTGGTGGGTTCATCGTCTGCTGAATTTGCAGACTGGCTGCAAAAAGAAACCGTGCGTTGGAGCAAGGTCATCAAGGATCGGAGCATCACACTTGAATAATGGGGCAATGTTTTAGTCCTGTCACGTCCCCTGGTCCCAATGGTATTGGGTTTGCACGTTACCGAATGCTTTGCTCGGCATTGTGGTTCGGATTGGTATTTGGGGCGCTTTGCTTTGGTGCGTCTGCTCAAGCCAAATCCTTCAGCGGCAAGGTGCTCAGGGTGGTGGACGGTGACTCCATTGAGTTGCTGGACGGGCACGGTGACGTGCTGCACATTCGCCTTGAGGGTATTGACGCACCGGAATGGGACCAGCCGTTTGGCGATGTGTCCAAAGCCTATTTGCGC
>DDPM01000073.1 GCA_002342165.1 Hylemonella sp. UBA2468 | reverse complement strand
GTCAGTTGCAACCCCAGCCAGGCCACACCAAAAATAAAGGCTGTGGCCCACAAAGGGTGCACCCCGAGGGCCTGAAGCTCCCGTAAGGGCCACCAAGACAGGCCCCAAACCAAGGCGTTAAAAACCAAGCCTAAAGCGGCCCAAGTGTAGGTAGAGGCCAAAGCGTGTCAGTGGCTGTCGTCTTGGCGGGCAATGTCCAGCAAGCGCTGCACCTCAGCGCCATCCACGCGCAGGTTGCGTGCATGCCAAAGCTGAATCAGCCACATGCATGAGGCCACCACCAACCCAAAGGCGGTAATGGCCCCAAACGCCGAAAGCCCCAAGCCTGTGGACAAGCTGTAAAGCCCCCCCAGGGCCAGTATGCAGGCTTGCTCGTTGAAATTTTGCACCGCAATGGAGCGTCCGGCACCCATCAGGTTGTGGCCGCGGTGTTGCAGCAGCGCGTTCATGGGCACCACCAAAAATCCGCCCAACCCCCCCAGCAAGACCAAAAAGGGCGCCGCCAACCAAACGTTGTCAATAAAGTTAAGCAAGATCACCAGCAGCCCCATGCCAATGCCTAGGGGCATAACCAAGGTGGCGTGTTCTAAACGCATGCGAATGGACGCCACCACCGCACCCACGGCTGTCCCAATGGCCACCACCCCCACCAGTGAGGAGGCTTGGGTGACGCTGTAGCCCAAAGCCGCCGCTGCCCAAGCAAGCACGATGTAGCGCAAATTGCCGCTCACCCCCCAAAACAAGGTGGTGGTGGCCAAGGAAATTTGGCCCAAGCGGTCTCGCCACAAGCTCATATTGCAGCGCCAAAAGTCGGGCACCAAAACAAAGGGGTTGCGCGGCATGGCCCGCATGTCCACTCCCGTCAAGGGGATGCGGGTGTTGAACCAAGCCGCCAGCATGTACACCAACACCATCGTCGCAATGGCCGCTTCAGGCGGAGTGTCAATGC
Organism: Hylemonella sp. UBA2468; assembly: GCA_002342165.1. Classification (GTDB taxonomy): domain Bacteria; phylum Pseudomonadota; class Gammaproteobacteria; order Burkholderiales; family Burkholderiaceae_C; genus Hylemonella. The sequence goes on along the minus strand of DDPM01000073.1, from coordinate 4,996 downwards.
CGGTGTCCAGAAACGGCACATCCAAAGACAACAAGGCCGAAGACACGGCAGGCCCCACCAGCTGCCCGCCCAGCAGCACGCCCAAAATAATGGAGGCAATGGTCAGCCCCTCAATCCAGCCGTTGGCCTTCACCAGTTGTGAAGCGGGCAAGAGCTCGGTCAGGATGCCGTACTTGGCAGGTGAGTACGCCGCCGCACCCAAACCCACAATGGCATAGGCCAACAGAGGGTGCACCCCCAACAACATCAACAAACATCCCACCACCTTGATGGCGTTGCTGATGAACATGACCTTGCCCTTGGGCAAGGCGTCGGCAAAAGCGCCCACCCAAGGGGCCAGCACCACATAAAAGAGGGCAAACATGGGCACCAGCGCGGCCTGCTGCCACTCGGGAGCTTGCGATGTGCGTAACAACTGAACGGCGCCCACAAATAAAGCGTTGTCGGCCAGCGAGCTGAAAAACTGCGCCGCCATGATGGTGTAGAAACCGCGTTTCATTGGGGCTGTGAGCAGAGGAAGGTCATGTGCAAAGCTTTATAGCATGCACCACCAACGGCTCACGACGGGTAGGGACTTGGCATACTTGGCACATGCCTCGCCCGATTCAAGCCATCCTCCACCTCGATGCCCTGACCCACAACCTGGCGCGCGCACGCAGCGCGGCCGGCGACGCGCGGGTGTGGGCTGTGGTCAAGGCCAACGCCTATGGCCATGGCTTGAACCAGGCGTTTGAGGGCCTCAAAGGGGCCGACGGTTTTGCCTTGTTGGATTTGGATGAGGCACAACGCCTGCGCGACCTTGGCTGGCGCGGCCCGATTTTGCTGCTCGAAGGCGCGTTTGAAGTGCGCGACCTGGAACTCTGTTCTCGCCTGGACCTTTGGCACGTGGTGCACCATGAGGCGCAAATTGACATGCTTGCCATGCACAAAACCCATGCGCCGCACCGCGTGTTTTTAAAGATGAACAGCGGCATGAACCGCTTGGGCTTGCGTCCCGCGGCTTTTCGTGCCGCTTGGTCTCGCCTGAATGCTTTGCCGCAGGTGGCCGAAATTTCACTGATGACCCACTTTAGCGATGCCGACGTGATGGACGGCACGCTACAGCAGCGCCATGTGTTTGAGCTGGCGACGGCAGACATGCCCGGTGAACGCAGCCTGAGCAACAGCGCAGCCTTGCTGCGCTTGGGGGCCTGCAATGCCGACTGGGTACGCCCTGGCGTCATGCTCTATGGCGCATCTCCAGACCACCCTGAGCACAGCAGCGCCCATTGGGGCTTACAGCCTGCCATGACGCTGCAAACCAGCCTGGTGGCGGTGCAGCAGCTGCAAGCCGGCGACACCGTGGGTTATGGCTCCGGCTATACGGCCCCCAGTGCTCAGCGCATTGGCGTGGTGGCTTGTGGCTATGCCGATGGCTATATGCGCCATACGCCGCTGCAAGGGGTGCCGGTACTGGTGGATGGGGTGCTCACCCGTACGTTGGGTCGGGTCAGTATGGACTTGATCACCGTTGACCTCACGCCGGTGCCGCTAGCCGCCATGGGGAGCGTGGTCACCCTGTGGGGCCAATCACCACAGGGTGCGGTGTTGCCCATAGAAGACGTGGCACAAGCCGCGGGTACTTTGTCTTACGAGCTGATGTGCGCAGTGGCGCACCGCGTGCGCAAAGTGCTGGGTAGTTAAGCTGGGTTTATGGGGCCAGGTGCATTAAGGCTTGGGCTTGCGCAAGCCCAGCACCATCACAGTGCCCACCACCACCACTGCCCCAAGCAACTGCATGGGGGCAATCGATTGGTCCAACACCACCCAAGCCATGGCCAAAGCGGCCACCGGCTCTATGTTCATGATGGGTGAGCCACCCACCACCCCCAGCTTGGGCAACAGGGTGAACATCAAGGTAAACGCCGTGCCGTAGCACACTACCAGCATCACCAGCCCCCACCAGCCGGGTGCGGCTTGGGGCCAATGAAACCCGCCTTGCACGCCCACAGCGCCCAAGGCCAGGATGCCTACCAAACCCATCATCACGCAGGTGCGCAAGCGGCTGTCCACCGCCGCCACTTCTTGCTGGGTCAGCACCAGCGCCAGACCAAAAGTCGCCGCTGCCGCCAACGCAAACAACACGCCCACCCCAATCTGGCTCCATTGCGCCGCTGCGCCCAGCCCGGAGGCCGCGCCCAATACATCCAAGGCCAGCGCCAAACCCAAGAGCAAAACCGGAATCGCCACCAAGACGGCCCGAGCAGGCTTGCGCCCATGCAGCAGCCAGTCAAAACCCGCGGTCAACAAGGGGTAGGTGTTGAAAGCCAGCAGGGCCAGGGCCACCGGCAGCCGAGCCACCGCTGAATACAGGCATACGCTTTGAACCGCAATCAACAGGCCGATCACGAGCAGATACTTTTTCTGCCGGGCCAGCAACACGCGCGGTACGCCCTGCCACACCACCAAAGCGCCCACCACCAGAGATGTGGCCAAGCTGCGCATGGCCACCGCGGTGGTCACGTCCAGCCCATGGTTAAAAGCCAAGCGCGCTGCCACGTGGTTGGCCCCGTACAAGCAGGCGGTGAAGAGCAGCATGACAAATGCTGCGGGGGACATGGAAGAGGTGCTCATGGGGGTGTTGGTTAGTTATAGGCATGTGCCCAAACCATTAATATGCCCTATATGGCCAAGGACAAAACACTATACGTCTGCACCGATTGCGGCAGCACCAGCCCCAAGTGGCTGGGAAAATGCCCGGCCTGCGGGGCTTGGAACACACTGATGGAAACGGTGGCCGAAGCCGAGGGCGCGTCTAAAAACCGCTTTGCGTCGCTGGCGCCCAGCTCCGAGGTGACGGCACTGCTCGACATTGAAGCCTCCGAGGTAGACCGCACGGCCACCGGCATAGACGAGCTCGACCGCGTGTTGGGCGGGGGCATGGTGGCAGGTGGCGTGGTGCTCATGGGCGGCGACCCCGGCATTGGCAAGTCGACTTTGCTGCTGCAGGCGCTGGATGTCTTGCAGCGCGGGGGGGCCTCCACGCTGTACATCAGTGGCGAAGAAAGTGGCGCCCAAGTGGCGCTGCGTGCGCGGCGTTTGGGCATGCCCGCTTGCGAGGTTCGGGTGCTGGCCGAAATTCACCTCGAAAAAATTCTGGCCACGCTCTCGGCCGTGCGGCCCAGCATTGCGGTGATTGACTCGATACAAACCGTGTACTCCGACCAGCTCACCTCGGCCCCCGGCTCGGTGGCGCAGGTGCGCGAGTGTGCGGCGCACCTCACGCGCGCGGCCAAGGCCAGTGGCATCACCATGGTGCTGGTGGGCCACGTCACCAAAGAAGGCGCGCTGGCCGGGCCACGCGTGCTGGAGCACATGGTGGACACGGTGTTGTACTTTGAGGGCGACACGCACAGCAGCTTTAGGTTGGTGCGCGCCATCAAAAACCGGTTTGGCGCGGTCAATGAAATTGGCGTGTTTGCCATGACCGATAAGGGCTTAAAAGGCGTGAGCAACCCCAGCGCCATGTTTTTAAGCCAGCACGCCGAGCCCGTGCCCGGCAGTTGTGTGATGGTCACCCTAGAGGGCTCGCGGCCTTTGTTGGTGGAAATACAAGCGCTGGTGGACAGCGGCGGCCCCAGCCCACGGCGTTTGTCGGTAGGCCTGGAGCGCGACCGCTTGGCCATGCTGTTGGCCGTATTGCACCGCCATGCGGGTGTGGCGTGTATGGATCAAGATGTGTTTGTCAACGCCGTGGGCGGGGTGCGCATCAGTGAGCCTGCTGCCGATTTGGCGGTGATGCTGGCCATCACCTCCAGCCTTCGGGGCAAGCCCCTGCCCAAAGGCTTTTTGGCTTTTGGTGAGGTAGGCTTGGCCGGAGAAGTACGCCCTGCCCCTCGGGGACAAGACCGTTTGAAAGAAGCGGCCAAATTGGGCTTTGGAGTGGCCGTAGTGCCCAAGGCCAATGCGCCCAAAAAGCCCATTGAGGGCTTGACGCTCTACCCGGTGGAGCGGGTGGAGGAAGCGCTTGCGGTGCTGCGCGGCTTAGATTGAGGCAGTCAGTTTATCGATTGCCAGAGGTGGGCAAGGGCAGCACGCTCTTTTGGGATTTACAAACCGGCTGCGGGGTAAAGAACATGCCCAATCCCCGAAAGGGTTTAGTCCCAGTCTCAGCGACAATGTGGGCTATGAATATCTGGATACAAAAAGTCGCCATTCCTTTGGGTGCCATTGCGGGCATTATTTTGGCTTTTGAGGTGTGGGGTTGGCAGGGCGTGGCCTTGGCGGTGGGGGCTGTGGTGTTTTGGATGCTGTTGCACTTCAACCGCCTGATGCAGGTGGTCAAGCGAGCGGCCGAGCGGCCGCTGGGCTATGTGGACAGCGCGGTGATGCTCAACGCCAAACTCAACAAAGGCGCCACGCTCATGCATGTGGTGGCCATGACGCGCGCCTTGGGTGCTTTGCAAACCCCACCCAATCAGCAGCCCGAGCTGTACCGCTGGACGGACAACTCCGACTCTTGGGTAGAGGCCGAGTTTTTGGATGGCAAGTTGGTGAGATGGCAGCTGGTACGGCCTACCGAGCCTTCTGACGCTGCCTCGTAAAATCTAAAACTGCCCACACCGCACCCCATAAAAATCACTGAGGACACTGTATATGACCCCAATTCCTGCCTCCATGTCCGACCGCGACGGCAAAATTTGGATGGATGGCCAAATGGTGGAGTGGCGCGACGCCAAAATCCATGTGCTCACCCACACATTGCACTACGGTTGCGGCGCTTTTGAGGGGGTGCGCGCATACAAAACCCAGCAGGGCACGGCTATTTTTAGATTGCAGGAGCACACCGAGCGCCTGATCAACAGCGCCAAAATTTTGCGCATGAAATTGCCCTTTACCCAAGAGCAGCTTGAGCAAGCTCAGGTTGAGGTGGTGCGCGCCAACCAGCTGGAAAGCGGCTACATCCGCCCGTTGACTTGGATTGGAGATAAAAAACTCGGCGTCAGCCCCAAAGGCA
>DDPM01000158.1:4093-4392 GCA_002342165.1 Hylemonella sp. UBA2468 | reverse complement strand
CGACCATCGCTCAACACCACCAATAGGGGCGTGGAGCCTTGACGCTTTAAGTTTTGCGCCGTTTGCAAGGCTGCTTGCAGGCCCAAGGCTACCGGTGTGCCGCCGCCGCCGGGCAGGCCTTCCAAGGCGCGCTTGGCCCTCACCAAAGAGCGGGTGGGAGGCAGCAACACAGGTGCGCTGGTGCCCCTGAACGCAATCACGCAAACGCTATCGCGGCGGGCATAGGACTGTTGCAACAACAGCTCAACGGCTCCTTTGGCTTCAGCCAAGCGTTGGTAGGCGGCTGAGCCTGAGGCATC
>DDPM01000158.1:930-4074 GCA_002342165.1 Hylemonella sp. UBA2468 | reverse complement strand
CCGCCCGAATCTGGACCAAAGGCAAGCGCCCCTGACCTTGTGGGGCTCGCCCTGTCAACCTGAGCTTTTGTTTGGGCGCTGCTGCGCGCAGAGTGGCCAGCAGATGCATGCGTGCGCCCGCATGGGGCGACCCGCGCCGAGGGGGTAGAGGGCGACCCCGCAATTTGGCAGAGCGGGCTTGTCCGCTGGTGCCTTGAGTGCTATGGGGCGTTCGTGCGGTGGTTTGCGAGCCCAGCATGAGCTGATCGAGCATTCTCGGCGGCAGATTGGCCATGGCCGCAGCCAGCATGAGTTCTTCAATGTCTGGTGGTGTTGCGGGTGGTGGTTTGGGCGGTGACTCACTGGTTGGCGGCTCGCGATCTGGTGCGTGATCCGATACGCTTGCGGGCTCGTTGGGAGGCTCGTTTTCAGGTGGGGGGCTGGCGGCGGGCCATTGGGTGGTTCTGGGGCCGAGCACCATGCGAGCGGCCACTTGCAGGTCTTCGTCTTCCACCGCATCTTTGTCAATCAGGGCCGCATGCACGCTGGCCAAACGCAATGCGAGCAGGGGCGCACGCAGACTGTAGATGCCCAGAGCCCATGCGGTGGTGCACAAACCATGTATTTGTTCGTCGGAGGCGCTCAGGCGGGCCAGGCGTTGCCTTGCGCGCTCCACCTCGCTGGGGCTAAGGGCCTCGAGGGCCTCTTGGGCTTCGGCGTAGGCAGTGCGCCGCAGGTCCAGCCAAAACGCCACGCGGTCGCGCAGACTTTCTGATACAGGGGCTTCGTCTTCATCGCTTTCGTCCAGCGCCACCACCCCAAAGGTAGCGTGTTCGAGTTGCTGCACCATTTGGGCTACCAAGAAGCTGGGCGCGCGCTCGGCCATGGGCAAAAGTACCAAGCCCCCCTGAGCTTGGGTAAGTAAACCCATTTGTTGCACCAAACAGCCCGTTTGCAAAGTGGCGGCCAAGTCAATGCCGCCCAACAGGCGCTCGGTGTCGGTGTTGGCCGGTACCTTGGTGCATGAGATGAGCTTCTGCAACTGCCCCAACCACAGGTCGCGCACGGGCCCGTGCCCAGCGCGGACCCAAGCCCCCAACAAACCTACGGGGTCAACCTGCAGGGCCAACAAGGCCAGCTGGGCGTCACTCCATGCGCGGGCTGAATCCGAAGAGGCTTTTGGCTCAGGCATGCTCGGCGCAGCACCCTATCAAGCGGGTACCACCTCGTCAAGGCACCTTTGTACGCGCATGCCGGAGTCAGTGTCGTCTAGGGGATCGCGTCGCAAACGGTGGCGCAGCACCAGAGGTGCCACACTGCGCAAATGGATGGTGCCCACTTGTTTATGGCCTTTCAGGGCGGCAAAGGCTCGCATGGCCCGCATCAAGGTCAGTTCGGCTCTGAGCCCATCAGTGCCCAGTTGGCTGCACAGATCGGCGGTGGTTCGCAGCAATTCGTCAGACACTTGCAGCTGACCAACAGCTTTGCGGGCTTTGAGCATGCGCTGGCGCAATTGGGCATTGGCGTCTTCCCACTGAGCTCTAAAGCCTTCTGGGTCGCGCTCAAACGCGTCGCGGCGGCGCACCACCTGCATGCGCAAATCCAAGTCTTGAGGTGTCCGCACCTCCACCGACAAGCCAAACCGATCCAAAAGTTGGGGTCTCAGTTCGCCTTCCTCGGGGTTGCCGCTGCCTACGAGCACAAATTTGGCGGGATGGCGCACGCTCAGACCTTCACGCTCGACCAAATTTTCGCCGGAGGCGGCCACGTCGATCAGCAAATCCACAATGTGGTCTTCCAGCAGGTTCACTTCGTCTATATACAAAAAGCCTCGGTGGGCTTTGGCCAATAAACCCGGGGCAAATTCTTTAACGCCGCGGCTCAGCGCTTGTTCTAAGTCCAAGGCGCCCACCACGCGGTCTTCGGTAGCTCCCAGGGGCAGATCCACCACGGAAACAGCGCGGGTCACCGATTTCAGTCTGGTGGCGCTTTTGCCCTCCAACCGTTGTTGGCAACTTGGGCAGGGGTTGGCGGCTTCGGGGTCGCACCCATAGGGGCAACCCTCAACCACCTTGATGGGGGGCAGCAAATCGGCCAAGGCTCTCACGGTGGTGGATTTGCCCGTGCCCCGGTCACCCAACACCAGGACGCCGCCAATGCTGGGGTCAACAGCCACCATCTGAATGGCCAAGATCATGTCTTCTTGACCCACGATGGCAGAAAAAGGAAAGGACTTAGCCATAAAAATCTTCAGATCTGGGGTTTGGGTACCCGTCAGATGTTCNNACTTATGTCAAGTTAAATTGACACATTTGATTGACATCCTAGGGTTGATCCGTATGTCTAGATGGGGTTTTTGAACTGCATCACGCTGTCGGCAATGCCAAGCGCTTGCGAAGCATCGGTGGCAATGCCGTCTGCACCCAAGTTGTGCGCCTGATGGTCTTGACCCATAAATGCAGGCCCACCCAGTAGCACCCCAATGTTGGGGTTGCGCGAGAGTTTTTTCAGCCGAGCAATCAAGCTAGGTAAGCCATGGACTTGTTCTTGAAGACCTGCAGACAAACCAATCAGGTCAAACCATTCATTGGCAACGGCGTGTATCAGTTCGCGTTCGCTGTTGGTGATTTCCAGAGTGACCTGCCAGCCGGCTTTGCGAAAAAATTCACTCACCATCACCAAACCCAGCAAATGCTGGGAACCGGGAGCGGAAGCCAGCATGATGCTTTTGGGGTCTTCGGCCAGATGGGTCGGGGCTTGAAACTCATAGCCCAAGCGGTGGGTGATGTGGTGCATGCGTTGCAAGGCCAGGGTGACCTGCATGAAATCAATCGCATCGGTTTCCCACTGAACGCCCAACCAGCGCGCGGCTGGTGTGATGAGGTTTAGAAAAAGGCTCTCTATGCTGAATTCTTGCCTCACCAAATCGTCCATAAACTGGCTGGAAGTTGTGGCGTCGGTGGCCATGCAGCTGTGGGCAAAAGCCTCAACGTCTTGGGGCGAGCCNNTCGTAAGGGATGTAAAACGTTTGGGCATCGTTTGAAGCCTGCACCAGAGCAGTGGCTTCTAAAAGGCGCGGGATGATTTGGGATTCAATCACGTGTCGAAGTGAATCCTTGCAACTGTCCTCTGAGGCAGTTGCGGGTGCAGAAGCTGAACTTCTAT
>DDPM01000158.1:296-892 GCA_002342165.1 Hylemonella sp. UBA2468 | reverse complement strand
AGCAGGGCGCTGATCCATGGTCCGTTACGGTGACATGCCTGACGCTTGGGGCAAAGCGCCAGTATTTTCGATCCGCCTTGAGTTGTTTAGGAGACGAGTCTCAAACAAAAATAACCCTCACGCCATCAGGGTATGCCCGACTAGGGTTTACGAAGATCAGGCCAGCAAAAGGCCTTGAAAGGTCTAAGGGTCAGCGCTTGGGCTTCTTGATTTTGAAAAAATTCATCAAGAAAAACACCACGACGAGCAACCATAGGGCCAGCAGAATATGGTGAATTTGCATATAAATCTCCTAAAAAAAGCGTTCAGTTGCAGTTTTGGGCTGTTGGCGAGCCAATTTGGGGCTGCCTGACCAGGGGATACAACACATAGGAAGTCAAGATTAGCATGAGGATTTCAAACCCGTACACACTCACATAGCCCAAGACCCCGTCAGTCATAAGGTTGACCACATCTCGGGACACGCCCCCTATGGCCATGGCTAGACCGCCAGCCGTGGCTTGTACGGCTCCCCAAGCGCCCAGTGCCAAACCACTTTGCTCTTTGGGGGCCAGATTCATGCAAGAAGTGAGCGTGCCGTGGCTGAACAAGCCGCC
>DDPM01000158.1:0-178 GCA_002342165.1 Hylemonella sp. UBA2468 | reverse complement strand
GACATGCGGTAAGGGTCTGCGCCCCGTCCCAACACCCTAGACGCCCAAGCAAAGCCCAACAGTCCTCCCACACACAAGGTGGCGGTGAGCAAGGTGGTGGCACTCACGCTCATATTGAGCACTTCACCCCCATAAGGTTCTAACAAAATGTCTTCCATATTGAATGCAAAGGTGCCCA
>DDPM01000040.1:567-11064 GCA_002342165.1 Hylemonella sp. UBA2468 | reverse complement strand
ATGATGTTGGGTGCAAAACCGCTGCCGTGGTTGAGCACAGGCGCTTCATCCTCCAATACCGAATCCACGGAATGGGCCAGCCCACTGGGGTTGTCGCTCAAGGGCGTCAGGGGGGATTCAGGCAGCACGTTGACCACCAGCTCCATCCCCAGCGCCAATCGCTTTTGAGCTGCTGAAAGGGCTTCCGCACCGCGTTGAAGCCGCTCGACGCCTTTGGTGACTTCGTGCGAGCCTTGGGAGAGTTGATCCAGGGTGGGCTCGTCGGGCAAGCGTGCCACCAAGTTGCGCATGCCGACGCGGTAATCACGGATGCCAAAGACCAGGCTGGTCACCCCGCTGGAGATCTGGGTTGCACCTTGGCTGAGCTTTTGATGGGCTTCCAGTGAGGCTGCCAAACCCGTGTCCAACTGGGTCATGCCCGCCACCAATTCGTCCAATCCTTCATTCAGGCGTGCGGGAGTGAAAAAACTGGAAGCCGCTTCGCTCTGGTAGCCCACCACACCGGATAAAAGTTGTTGCTGGCCTTGACGTATTTGGATCAAACTGGTTTGGTAGTCCTTGTGGCCCTGCGCTAGGGCCGCGGCGCCTCGGTTCAGGCTGCGCAGGTCGTCTGCTGGAGGAAGTTGCGATTCCATTTGTCGAACGGCCTCACCAAGTTTTTTGAAGCCCTCTGTGGACTGGTCCACCCCCAGTTGAAGTTTTTGGGTTCCCTCAAGGAGTTGCGCCGTGGCGGTGGCTGCGGTTTGGCCGCCCGCGCTCAGATCCAGCGCCCCATCTCGCAGCCGTTCCATACCCGTGCGCAATTGCGTGAGCCGGTCTTGGGAGCCCGAGGCCTCCGTCAGCACCAAGGTCCAGCGTCGTTCATTGAGCTTTTCATTGACTTGCTGGGTCAGCTCTTGGTCAAACTGCCGCGCCAAGCTGGCGCTCTCGTAGCTGTTGCCTGCCGATGTGAACACCGTCAATTTCCCCGCGCCAGGAGCAGCGCCAGGCAGGGCGTTGGAGCTGAAATCAGACGGAATGATGAGGGCAAAGGCCAAATGCCCACGGCGCACTTGGTCACGGGCGGTGGCTTCGTCGTCCAGCTCCATAAAGCCAAATTGCGCGCGCTCTTTCAGCTCGGCCACCACATCGCGCCCCATATTGAACACATCGTTCCGGTAGGTCACGTCTTGGTCCAAATTCACCAAGCCCACCGGCAGCGCGCGCGAATTGGCGGAAGGGTCCCACACGCTGGAGAGGTACAAAATGGTAAAGAGCGCAGGAATAAGGGTGACCGCCAGGCTGGCGATCAGCATTTTGGGAAATCTGAGCACAAAGGCCAGCTCGTAGCGGGCAATGTGCAAAACTTGTCGTAAAAATTTCATACAGATTCCCAGTGTAAGTGCTGGTGGTATGAGCCTGCAGCGGCCTTGGAGTGGGCAACAAGGCTTTTAAGCCCCCAAATGTTCTGGCCCTAAACTTCGTCAACGTTATTCAGAAATCAATACATCAGTTCATTTGTTGGTTTATCAGGGAGTGCAGATTTGAATCGGTGGTTCCGTGCGGCAAGGGGTTGGGGCTACCAGCGCGCCTTGGGGGTTGTCGTTGTGGCCGCATTGCTGGCGTTCGACCTCAAGGGTCGGCCGGATTCACTGCCCGAGGCGCGAGGCGTTTGGGCCGGACGCGCTCCGCCAGACGCGCCCGAGCTCACATCACCCCGTTTCATTGTTGAATCTTCGGGCTTGATCCCCATGCCCGACCACACCCCTGCAGCACACGCCAGCAATTTGATGCCCATGCCCAGCCAACATCCGCAGGCTTTGTGGGCGTTTTGGTTTGCCGGAACGCGCGAAAGCGCACCCGATGTGCAGGTGGCGGCTTCTGCCTTTGACCGAGCCAGCCAAGCCTGGACGCCAAGCCGTTGGGTGGTCAACCGCGAGTCCACGGGCTCCAAACTTGGCTTTGCAAAGCGCCGCTTGGGCAACCCCGTGCCTTGGCACGACGCCACGGGCCGTGTGCACTTGTTTGTGGTGGCCACGGGCTTAGGCGGCTGGGCTGCGGGCCGCGTGTTGCATTTGCAGAGCAAAGCGCCTGTAGCTTCAGAGTTGTTGAATGAGGTGGAGTTTGAACCCCTGCGGGTTTTGCCCTTGGCTTGGGGCTGGAACATCAGCCACCTGGTGCGTGCCATGCCCTTGCGTTTGGCCGATGGCGGCATGGTGCTGCCGGTGTACTTTGAGTTGTCCAGCAAATACCCGGTGGCCTTGCGTTTTGATGCTCAGGGAGCTTTTAGAGGCATGGTGCGCATGTCGCAAGGGCGGAAAGTGCTGCAGCCTACGTTGCTCATGCAAAGCCCCACGCAATGGCTGGCCCTGATGCGCGACAGCAGCGGCTTTGGCCGTGTGCAGGTCAGCCAAACCCAGGATGCAGGCCGCAGCTGGACCGACTTGCCCATGCTCAGCCTGCACAACGCCGACAACTCTTTGGCTGGCTTGTCGCTTTCAGCCACGCAACAAGTGCTGGTCCACAACCCCCAGGCGGTAGGGCGCAATGAGCTGGATTTGAGTGTGTCTGCCGATGGTTTGCGTTGGCAGGAAGCCTTGACCCTTGTCAAGGGTGATGCAAAGAGCGATGAATATTCATACCCCTCAGTGGTGTGGCAGGACCAGCACCTGTGGGTCAGCTACACCTTCAAGCGTCAAGCCATTGCTTGGCAGCGCCTGGTGCCCAAGGAAATCAAGGAGCCCTGACCATGGAGTTGATGCAGTTAGGGTCCATGTTCATTTCCCAAGAAAACCCTTGGCTTCCTGAGCCGTTTTCAAGTCAAGCTTACCTCAGCGTGTCGTGGGCTGTGGTGCTGGTGGCGATGGGCTTGGGCATGGTCCGGTGGTTCCAAGGTTCCGGCAATGTTGCCAATAGTGTTGGCGGTGGTCGTGCACAGCTTTGGGTTAAGGCCTTATGGCCATGGGCCATGGGCCTATGGGCGCTTTTGCCTTCCCCTTGGTCTGCCAGCTACTGGCTAGGGCTCGCGTTTCAGTACCCATCTTTGCTCACCACGGGCTTGTGTGCCTTTTATGTGGCTCAGGGTGTTCGCCCCAAACATATGGTCTCAGCCCAAAGTCAAAGCTTTGCCAATTCGGGGCTAAACAGCTTAGCCTTGTGCGGCATTGCGCTTGGGTGGTTGCTGCTGCTCGACACCCTCAACCTGCTGCACCTGCAGGTGTTCGCTTGGGGGTTCAGCCCCTTGGCGGTGGCGTTGGGCTTGTGTGTGGCTTGGGGCTGCGCATGGGCGTTCAGGGCGGCCACGACCAACCCATTCCTAAAGTGGGCTGGTTTGTTGCTCATGACGGTGTATGTGCTCTCCCGCTTGCCCACGGGCAATCTGTGGGACGCGTTGTTGGACCCGCTTCTCTGGATTTACCTGCACGTGTGGCTGATTCGACGTTGGTTTTCAAGCAAAATATGAGGCTAAAGCGCCCACAAGTTATTCCAAAAACCATCCCAAAAGCCTCTCCTTCAGCGACTTCAAAAGCAAGCTCTTATGAATTTCAGCGCGGTTTACCCAGATTTGCAAACCCTCATCATTGATGACATGCAAACCCAACGCACCACCTTGCGGGGTCAGTTGCAGCAGCTGCAAATCAACAAGGTGGACCAAGCCACCACGGCTGAAGAGGCCATCAAATACTGCAAGTCCAAAACCTACGGTTTGGTGCTGTGCGACTTCAATCTGAATCAAAAGTCCGATGGCCAGCAACTATTTGAGTACCTGCGCGACAACCAACTGTTAGGCAAAAGCTGCTTGTTTTTCATGGTCACGGCTGAAAACTCCTATCTTTCTGTAGCTTCTGCCACTGAGCACAAGCCTGACGCCTATCTGCTCAAGCCGTTTACTGCCAGCGACTTGTCGGACCGGCTCAACAACCTGCTCGAAAAAAATGAGGCCCTGCAAACCATAGAGGAGCGCCTGGACCGACAGGACTACGCCGGTGCCATCACGCATTGCGACATTTTGGTCAAGATGAAAAGCCGCTGGACCATGCAGGCCCTGCAAATCAAAGCGGAATCGTTGATGCACATGGGTCGCTATGCCGATGCGCGTGAGGTGTATGCCCAGGTTTTGGCGGCNNTGGTGCAAAACATCATCGACTCCAAAGAGGGTGAAAAAAACATCGACGCCTACGACATCTTGGCCGAATGCCTTGAGGCCACGGGCGACATGGAAGGCGCCATGTACGTCATGAAAGACTCGGCCGCCGTCATTCCCTCGGCCCGGCGGCAGCGCTTGGTGGCTGAAGCCGCCTATTTGAATGGCGACCTGGAAACCGCCAAAGAGTGCTATGCCCGTCTGGCCAAAGCCACCAGCGGTTCGGTGACCTCTCTGCCCCAAGACATCCTGGCACAAGCCCAAACTTTGGTGGACAAGGGTGAAACCCAAGAGGCGGTTCAAATGCTCGATGCGGGCATGAGGAAATACCCAAATGACCCTGCCTTTCAGGGTGTGTCCCTGGCCGTGAAATCGCAAGCCTTGTCCAAGCAGGGCGATGCTGCCGGGGCGCAAGCCGCCTTGGCCAAAGCCCGCGGCAGCCTGCGCCGTGCCAAGGCCGACTTTGGCACCATTGCTTTAGCCAAAGCCGAGGTGCTGGGCGGTAACGCCGAGGCGGGCTTGAAGCTGATGAGCAATGTGGTGAGCTCAGACCACGAAAACCAACGCATCAAACAGCTTATTGGCAATGTGTTGCGCAGCACCGGCCATGAAGACAAAGTGGCCGACATCATTGACGGTGCCACCAAGCAAATCAACAGCAAAGTCGATGAGGCCAAGCAACTGCTGCGCGACGGCAAATACGACGAATCGCTGGAGGTCATCGAAAAAGCACTGCGGGACTATCCGGACAATACTGGCGTGCTGTTACAAGCGGCCCAATTGAACTGCCTGACCCTGCGCCTTAAAAAGCAGATGAACTTCACCATTTCGGAGCGGGTGCGCTCTTATTTGTCTCGCCTTGAAAAACTTTTGCCCGACAGCGACCGCGTGGCGCAAATGAAGGTGTACTTCAGAGATACTACCGCCATGCTGAACCACCAGGGGTCATCTAAGGCCCCATGAACCCTGACCTGGCCGCCCTCGCGGTGCATGACCTGAAAAACGCGTTGGGGCATCTGGAAGCAGAGTTGGTTCGCTTAGAACTCAATCCTCAAGCGCAGGCCGCGCGGACGGCCCGTCAGCATTGCGTGCAGCTGCGGCAGCGTTTTGTGCATTTTTTGGTGTTGTATGGGGTGGAATCGGAACTCAAACCCCATGCACAAGACGAGTCACCATTGGGGCTGTTGGCCCAGTTGGCTGAACAAAGTGCCTACTACGGGGCTCAGGTGCCCACGGCAGTGGTGCAACAAGACCTGGCCCCGCCGTTTTGGTTTTTTGATCTGCGCTTGGTGCGGTTGGCGATGGACGCCGCTTTGGACAATGCCTGGCGCTTTGCCCAAAGCGGCGTGGAGCTGTCCGCGCGGGTCACTGATGGCTATTTGGTCTTGACGGTGGACGATGATGGCCCTGGCCTGCAAAACCCCCAACTCCATCTTGGCGCCGTATCGGATTGGTCGACCGGCCTGGGTTGTCAATTGGGTGCGGCGGTGGCCCGAGCGCACGAACACGCTGGCCGATTTGGCCGGGCCGAGTTGAAGAACCGCCCCCAAGGTGGGGCCAGGTTTGAGCTTTGGTTGCCCTGAATGAACTATGTTTGGATTGCGTTTGGCCTCTAGCTGGAAGCTCGGGTCAGCAGCCATTCCCGCCTAAACAGCCACTCCTGAGGCCGCAGCACATTGCGCCAGGTGATGTCTCCGGCTTGATGGCGGCTTTTCCAGATCCAGCGTTGCGCAAGCACTTGGCAATTAGGCAGGCATGGCGGCGCGGCTTGCGTTTTGGCATTAGCTGTATCTACGGATGAAGCGTCCACCCACACCACCGCATCTGAAGTTTGGAGCAGCTGGTTCAAATCGGTCTCAGGGTGACCAGCCTCATAGGGCTTCCAGCTCAAGGCAACACCAGGAAACTGAGGTGCCAACAAAAATTCATACCGCTCAAACTGGCCATTGAAATTGCTGGGCACGGCCAGTTTCAAATGGGTTAAGGGTGGGGCAGGCGGTCCGGGCGGCCCGGGCAGCATAGGCAGCTCTGGCGAGATCGGCCGGGTTGCGAAGATCAGGCCTGCGGAGTTCAGGCTCGTGGAGTTAAGGCTTGTATATGTTCCCGCTGGGCCATCCATAGGCGCGGCGCAAAAGTGGTAGCCCAAGTAAAGGCACAGCGGTGAGAGCAGCAGCGCAGTGCGGGTGTGGGGTGCGCGCAGGGTGCCCCAAAGGGCTAGGCCCAGCAGTGCCGCGCACAGAGCCCAAACCAGCGCCAAATCGATGGGGCTGTAAAGACCTAGCCCAAAACCAGACCACGCCACTACCCCCAAAGGCACCGCGCCCAAGACGCCAAACCACAGCCCGGGCACAAACCAGCCGCGTCCGATGTGGTGCCAATGCAAAGCCAACAGCATGGCCAATGCGGGCATGGCGGGCATGACATAGCGGGCCGTACGTTGGCTGGGCACCATAAACACCAGTAGCCACACCAGCAGCCACATCATAAGTGCCACATGCACACTGGAAAGCGAAGCGGCCCAGGTTTTAAAACCTTGCTGTTTTGGGACAGGGTTAAGTTGCCGCAACCCCAAGGCCACGGCGCCCAACACCACTGCGCCGAGCAAACCCGCATTGAAGGGGTAGGCCAGCAATTGCGACCAGAAGCTCGAGCCGCCCAGCGACAAAGCCTCTGCCCAATAGCCCTTGGCGTCAGAAAACTTGCCCGCGTTTTCGCCAATGATGAATTCATTCCAAACCGCCTGAGGGTCGGGGTCCAGCACCAACCACAAGCCAAACACCCCCAAGGCCAGCAAGGCGCTCCAGCCTACCCGCAGGGTAAATTTAAAAGCCCAAGCAGCGCCTGTGGTGCCCCACGATCTGGCAGCCAAGGCCATGCCAGCCAACCACCAAGCGGCCGCAACGGGCGCCACCAAGGCAAACGATTTGTAGGCCAGACCAAACCCCAGCGTCAAACCCAGCATCGAATGCACCCACGGGCTTTGCAAGCGGGGCTCGGACTGACTTGGGTTGTGATTTTGGTGGGCCCACAACAAGGCGAACAGGGGCAGGCTCAGCCAAAAGGTTTCAGGCGCGCTGGTGAGGTAAGGCCGGCCATAGCGAAACGTGCTTAAAAAAGCCAAAAAAATGCAAGCAGCCAAAAGGCCTGTGGCCCAACTGCGCGTGACGGCTTTAAGCGTCCATGCCACGCCCGCAGCCGTGAGCAAGGTGTAAATCAGGCTGGGGAGCCGAAGGTTCCAAAGCGTCCAGCCACCCTCAGCACCCCCGGCCACCATGGCTTGCCAAAACAACAAAGGCGGCTTGGTGTTGCGCATGGCACCCAGGTCGGACACCAAGGGCAGCCACTGGTGCGACTCCAGGGTCAGCCGCGCAATGTGGGCATAGACCATTTCATCGCCATTGGTGGGCACGTATTGTCCCCCCAGCCCAGCCCAGTAGCAAAGGGCGTAGGCCAAAACACAGGCAGTCAGCGAGATCAGCGCAACCAACTCGCCTTGCCCACGGTCCGTTAAGGCTTTGGCAGGAGCGCTGGCTTGGGGCGCTAGCGGGTTTTGGATCTGAAAGTCCAGCGGTCATTGGCTAGAAAGTTGCTGATACTGGCCACCAAAATGGCGCACACGTTGGCAATCAGGTAATGCACATAGTGCGCCAGCCACAACGTCAGCCCATATTGCAAGCCAATGCCCGCCCAAGAGGCCAGCGCGTACTGCCCCAGTTGCTGCAAGATTTGCCGCTTGCGGCCCACGCCGGGCACGGGCAAGGCGTCCGCTAAGGCGCGCTTGCGGTCGGCCCAGGTCCAAAGACGGTTCCACGTGAAGTTGTTCAGGGTGGCCACCGCAATGGCCAGCGCCAAGGAGGCGTACAGCCGGTCCCGGGGCTGGGTAATGACGCTGAACATCCATTCTTGCCCGACATACAACACCGCCATGTTCACCACGGTGCCGCTGGCCCCCACCAGCCCAAACTTGATGTAGCGAAAGCCCATGAGCCACAACAGCAGTTTTTGCAGTTGTTGCGGCAGGTTTTGGAGCAAATTTTGGAGCAGCAAGGGCAAGGTGCTTGGCACAGTTGGCTTTAAAGGGTGGTGGCACTGGGAGTTTGCAGCGCTTCAAGGGCGTCGGCCAACACCCTGTCGGCCGGAATGCGCTTGAGGCATTGGTTGTCACCATCGCAAAAGGTGTTGCGGTGGTTGTAGGCAGACAGGCATGGCGAGCAGGCCAAGCCTGATTCAAAAATTTTGGCTTGCACGCCCCTGAGACCGGGCAGTGGACCGTACAGACGACCGGTTTCAGGTCCAAAAAACACGCGCACCTGAATGGGTGTGAGGCTGGCAAAGTGGCCAGGTCCGCCGTCGTTGGTGATGAGCAATTGGCAGTTGTGAAACAGCATCAACAGCTCGCGAATGCTGCGGGTGTAGCCGGTCAGGTTCACGCACAAAGGGCTGCCGGTAGCTTGCTGCAGTTGGGCGGCGAGCGCCGCGTCTTCGCGCAGGCCAATCAGGCCCACCGCAAAACCGGCGGCACACAGACCTTGGGCCACTTGAGCGTAATGCGCTTGCGGCCAAGCCCGCTCGGGCAGGATGCCGCCACCGGGGTACATGAGCACCACTAAGCGGCCTTGCAAACTGGGGTGGTCTTGCAGGAGTTGGTTTTGGTAGGTTAGCAATTCCTCATCTGTAAACGCCACCGACAAATGCGTTTGACTGGGGAGCGGGCGAATGGGCGCGGTC
Organism: Hylemonella sp. UBA2468; assembly: GCA_002342165.1. Taxonomy (GTDB): domain Bacteria; phylum Pseudomonadota; class Gammaproteobacteria; order Burkholderiales; family Burkholderiaceae_C; genus Hylemonella. Next base: position 2,213 of record DDPM01000040.1, on the reverse strand, counting down.
TTGTTCAAGGGCATGGGGCGCATGGTTGAACTTGAGATGGGACCTGAATCTGAATCCAAGGCATCTACCAAGGACAAAAACTGCAAGCTGATGTGTTGATAAGGGTTGTACGGAATGGCGCAGTTGATGTAACTGCCGCGGTACAAGCCTTCCATGGTGTGCGGCGTGAAGCCCGCACGCCGCGGCGCACCGGAGAAGTAAGACAACAAGCTGCTGATGCGAGAAAACAGCTCGCAGTCCACCACCACGTCCAGTGGTAACTGGCGCATGCGCCAGCACACCCGCACGATGTCTCTGGCAAGCCTAAAGGCCGAACTGTCATCCAACGTGTGCAGGTAAGCGGGGTCTGTAATGCCCAGCAGTTTGGACACCTCTTGATTTTTTTTCAGCTGCAGCATGTGCAGGGTGGCGTGCGGAAAACGCGCGCGCAGGGCTGCGAACATGGGGCCTGCCAGCACAATGCTGCCCATTTCGGACAGCATGATCACCAGCACATGTTGGGGCTGGTGTTGCGAGTTTGTGTCTTCAAGGACTGGGGCCTTAAAAAACCGCCAGACCCCCGCCCATAGCGAAACCACCCCACACAAACACTGACCCACCCAGCGGTCAATCCAGCGTTGTGTTTGCAGTTTCATGCGGGGCGAGGTTCCTTTGCTTGGGGCTTACTTGAGTCCCGCAGCGTCACGCAGGGCTTGTGCTTTGTCGGTGCGCTCCCAAGTGAACTCGGGTTCTTCACGACCAAAGTGACCGTAGGCGGCACTTTTTTCGTAAATCGGGCGCAGCAAGTCCAGCATTTGAATGATCCCTTTGGGGCGCAGGTCGAAGTGCTCGCCCACCAGCTGGGCAATGCGCTCATCAGACACCACACCCGTGCCTTGGGTGTTGATGGTGATGTTCATGGGTTTGGCCACGCCAATGGCGTAAGCCACCTGAATTTGGCACTTGCTGGCCAAGCCTGCGGCCACTACGTTTTTGGCCACATAGCGCGCTGCATAGGCGGCCGAGCGGTCTACCTTGGAAGGGTCTTTGCCGCTGAACGCGCCGCCGCCGTGCGGGCAGGCGCCGCCGTAGGTGTCCACAATAATTTTGCGGCCGGTCAAGCCACAGTCGCCCTGGGGGCCGCCAATCACAAAGCGGCCGGTGGGGTTGATGAGGTACTTGGTGTCGGCGGTGAGCCAGTGCTTGGGTAGCACAGGTTTGATGAGCTCTTCGCGGATGGCCTCGTAAAAGCTGTCCTTGAGCTTGGTGGAGGTTTCGCTTTGGTCGGGGCTGTGCTGGGTGGAGAGCACCACGGTGTCAATGCTGTGGGGCTTGCCTTCCACATAACGCAGGGTGATCTGGCTCTTGGCGTCGGGTCGCAAAAACGGCAGGCGGCCGTCTTTGCGCAGCTGGGCTTGGCGCTCTACCAAACGGTGCGCATAGTGGATGGGGGCGGGCATGAGCTCGGGCGTTTCGTCGCAGGCGTAGCCAAACATCAGGCCTTGGTCGCCCGCGCCAATGTTGAGGTGGTCGTCGGACGCATGGTCCACGCCTTGGGCAATGTCGTTGCTTTGCTTGTCATAGGTCACCAGCACCGCGCAGCCTTTGTAGTCAATGCCGTATTCGGTGTTGTCGTAGCCGATTCGCTTGATGGTGTCGCGCGCCAC
>DDPM01000040.1:256-505 GCA_002342165.1 Hylemonella sp. UBA2468 | reverse complement strand
TGCTTGAAAATTGCGTCCAGAATCGCATCCGAAACTTGGTCAGCCACCTTGTCGGGGTGACCTTCAGAGACGGATTCAGAAGTGAAAAGATAATCGTTCGCCATAAAAAAACTCCGGGTTGGTTAAAGGCGCGTTGCCTGAGCCGGGAGCCGCGGCGAACGCTTTAGCAGAAGAAAACGGCACAATGACTTGGTTTGTGACCAGCCTTTGCGGGTGTCGCCCTGCAAGTAGTTCGGTAACTCGACGACC
>DDPM01000040.1:0-251 GCA_002342165.1 Hylemonella sp. UBA2468 | reverse complement strand
AGCTAGTTTATACGAGTCCCAAATGGGCTCGATCAAGCGTAATTGATGCTTTTTCACCTTTTTTGACCTTCTTTACCTCTTTTTTTATTCCAACTTCACCCTAAGCGGCCTCATGTTCCTTCTGTTCTACTTGCTTGCCCGGCTGCCCTTAAGGGCCTTACACGCCATAGGGGCGGTGTTGGGGTGGTGCGTGTTTGCAGTCTCACTCAGCTACCGGCGCAGGCTTAAAGACCATGCTTTGCTAGCTGGCT
>DDPM01000122.1 GCA_002342165.1 Hylemonella sp. UBA2468 | reverse complement strand
ATTTACCTGATGACATCCAATGCGGGCTCATATATACAGGTGAGCCGTTCGTTAATGTGTTGCTCTACTTCCCCAACCACGGCGGCTGAGCCAAATCCATGGCGGGCAAAGATTTGCAGCACCTGAGGTACCGCTTGAGGTGCGCACGACACCAGCAAGCCACCACTGGTCTGCGGGTCAGACAGCAAATCTTGGTCCAATTGGCTCAGGTTGGGTGCCAGTCGAACCTCGTTGCCGTAGGCCGCCCAGTTGCGGCCTGAGGCGCCGGTGACCATACCCTGGGCCGCCAACTCGCGTACGCCGGATAGTAGGGGTATCTTGTCCATGTGAAGCTTGACCGAAAAGCCTGAGCCACGGGCCATTTCTAGGGCGTGTCCTGCCAGGCCAAAACCCGTCACGTCGGTCAGGGCGTGCACGCCCTCCAAGGCTGCCAAGTCCGGGCCGGGTGTGTTGAGCTGGGTGGTGCAGGCCAGCATTTGGGCATAGCCCTCGTCGTTTAAAGCTCCTTTTTTAAGCGCGGCCGACATCACACCCACGCCCAAAGGTTTGCCCAAAATCAGGCAATCACCTACCTGCGCCTGTGCATTGCGCTTGACGCGCTTGGGGTGAATCAGACCTAAAGCAACCAAGCCGTAAATAGGTTCTACCGAATCTATGGTGTGGCCCCCCGCTATGGGAATTCCAGCCTGCTGGCACACCGATTGGCCGCCAGCCAAAATTTGCCCAATGGTGTGCGTGGACAGCACACTGATGGGCATACCCACCAGAGCCAGCGCCATGATGGGGGTGCCGCCCATGGCGTACACATCGCTGATGGCGTTGGTGGCCGCAATGCGCCCAAAGTCAAACGGGTTGTCCACAATGGGCATGAAAAAGTCGGTGGTGGCAATCAGGGCTTGCTCTTCATTGATTTGGTAAACCGCTGCATCGTCAGCAGTTTCAATGCCCACCAATAACTCTTTGGGTATGACCATGCCGCTGGTCCCCTTGAGAATTTCACTCAGAACCCCCGGGGCAATCTTGCAGCCACAACCTCCGCCGTGTGAAAGGCTGGTGAGGAGTGGCTCTGTGCGTGCTTGAGTATGGGCCTGTTGATCGGTCTGAGTGCTGTTTGTAGGGGTGGTCATGATGGGGTTGATGATTGATGAGGACTAAGTTTCAATTCTTCCAACAAGCTTAGCAGGGCTGCCTGTTCCCCAGAAGGGGCAAACAAATCGGCTCTGGCCATGCACTCTTGTTCAAGTTGGCTGAGCATCCCATCAGGTTGGGATTGGGTGGCTCTGCACTCTCTTAGGCTACGCACCAGGGCTGTGGCATTGCCAGCCTCAAAATAACCTGAATAGTGGCTTCCAAGCATGCCCACATTGCCATCTATGTGAGAGGCCAAAACGGGGGTGCCGCTGCGAACTGCTTCCATCACCACATGGGCACCACCTTCCATGCGGCTTGTGTGAACCAATACATGCGCACGCTGAATATGGTTTCGCGTCACAGAATGGGGCAGGCTTTGAAGCCAACGGTAATGCGGGCAGTCTTGAGCGGTTTTTAGAGCATCAGTTTGAAGCTCCGGTTGAAGCGCTTGGCCAATATGGTCAATGTAAATGCCTTCATCTGGACGGATAAGACGAGCCGCCTCAAACAGCGTTTGCGGCCACTTTTCGTCACGCAAATGTCCAACCATGACCACCCTTAAATGCCTTTTAGTTTTAGTTAAGGTTTTTCGGGCGGTGCAGGACTGGTAAACCACTCGGCATTTGGAGCGCAAGTGTTCGGCCAATGCCCATGGCCCCGCATCTTGAAGCACAACCAAACGGTGTGCCAACTCCAGAGATTCCTGAGCTTGGGTTTGAGAGGCGATGTCTCGATACAAATCTGTACCCGTCAGCACCACGATAAGGGGGCGGCCGGGGTAGGCCTGAGTCCAATTTTGAATAGATTGAGCAGACTTGTGGGCGTGCAAGGCCAGCATGGCCGCTGGGTTTGGAGTGCATGATTTTGACCAGTGTTTGAAAAGCTTGACTTCATAATGCTTGGCCAGCATGCGTTGCCAACGGTGGGCTGTTTGCCAATTGCCATTGTTGGCATCTGCCAAGGCAGGTGTGACGATGCAGATCAATGGTTTGGGCATAGGAGATAAATTGTGTCGGATGTGGCAATGCCTCTGTCTCAAAAGGGTCTTGGTTTCAAGATGGCTGCCGAGGCTATTAAAGCGCGTACCTGTGGTCGCGATGAATTGGCAAAGGCCTTGGTCCAGGCTCGCGAGAGAACGCTGTGGCAATTTGATGCCTTACAAAATGCCTTGGGTCCTGAGGTGCCCGTTCCGTTTCAGGACAACTTGAATCCTTTTCTATGGGAGATAGGGCATATTGCCTGGTTTGCGGACTGGTGGATTGCGCGCAACCCCGAACGTTATCTGGGTCTGAAATGTCAACCCGATGTGCAGCGCCAAGCAAGCCGTCAATCCGCAAGAGGCGTGGACGCTGATGCCCTCTACAACTCTGCCACCGTTTCGCATGCCAGCCGCTGGCAACTGCCCTTAACCGAGTCGACGGAGTTGCGTATGGATTTGGAGCACAGCCTTCAAGATGTGATGCTTGCTTTAAGTACCGCCCCCCAAACTGCAGAAGGTTTGTATTTTTTTAA
>DDPM01000046.1:1204-3748 GCA_002342165.1 Hylemonella sp. UBA2468 | reverse complement strand
GCCAGTTGTTCAAGGCTCAAGTTGAGGTTCCACAAACGGTTCAAAGCCAACAGGGTCGAGGCGGCGTCTGATGACCCGCCGCCCATGCCTGCTTGGGCAGGAATCTGTTTGTCTATGGAAATGTGTGAGCCAAAAGCGCAGCCGCTGGCGTGTTGCAGTGCCCGTGCCGCTTGCAAGATGAGGTCATCCTCAGGCAATGCACTGGTCAGGTCTTGGCGCGTAATGGCGGTCGAGGCGGTACGTTCAAAGTGCAAGGTGTCGCACCAATCGATCAGCATAAAGACCGACTGAAGCAGGTGGTAGCCATCAGGTCGACGGCCTACGATATGAAGAAACAAATTCACCTTGGCAGGTGCTGGCACGTCGTAAATGGCTTTCATGGCGCGCTGCGCTCCGCAGGTGCCCATATCAAACGCAATTCAGCAGTGGGCAAGGGCTCGGTGCGGCGTGCCATGAGTCGTTGGCCGGGCTCCAGTTGCACATCCCATCCGGCAACGGCCTGTGTGCGGCCGTTGAGCCATCCAAACAAGGCTTCCACAGGCAGCGCGTGTTCGTTCATTTGGCTAGCCAGTTCGTCTAATGAAGCGTAGTAACGGGTTTCGCCGCGAGCTGATAGCTGCGCGACCCCTGGGGTCCAAGTCAGGTCAGCCAGTTGAATACCCAAGGGACCCGACAGCTTGAGCCGCCCAGACTGTACAGTGCCGCTGAGCTCAAAGTCAGCTGCCCAGGCTTGAGGCGGGTCGCTTTGCACCCGAACCGAAAGACGGCCTTGCCAGAGGCTTGGTGGAGATTGTGGGGCGGGTGGGGGGTTGACCTCCGGGCGGCTGGCGCAGCCCAGCAAGCTGCAAAGGCACGCTGCTATCCATAACTCTTTGAGCATCAGGGGTTCACGCCCAATCGTTTCAGGGTATCCAGCAAGGTGTCGTTGTCAGCATTCAAACCCTTGCCTTCACGCCAAATGCTCAGTGCTTCATCTTTGCGGTTGAGCGACCAGAGCACCTCGCCCAGGTGGGCGGCAATTTCAGCATCAGGGCGGTTTTTAAAGGCCCATTGCAGCAATCGCAAGGCTTCTTCCTTATTACCCAGTCTGAACTCAACCCAAGCCAGGCTGTCGGTGATAAAGGGGTCGGCTGGTGCAAATTCCAAGGCTTTGGTGATGAGTTGCTTGGCCTCGGCCAGCCGCACGTTGCGGTCTGCAAACGAGTAGCCCAAGGCGTTGTAAGCGTGGTGATAATCGGGTTTGATGGCAATCACTTGCCGCAGCAGTCGCTCCATGACGCCGATATTTCCCATTTTTTCTGCGAGCATGGCTTGTTCGTAAAGCCACTCCACGTCGTTAGGAGACTTTTTTAGGGCCTGATTGAGCAGCTCATAGGCCTGCGCGTATTTGCGATAGTCGCGCAGCAGCTGAAGTTCAGCTGCAAGTTTGAAGCGGGCATCAGCTTCGGAGCGTGCTGGCAATTGTTGGAGCAATTGGCGGGCTTCGTCCAGTTTGCCTTGTTTGGCCAATAAGCTGGCGCGGCGGCTTTGTACCCGCACCACATCTTCTGGGCTGCCAATCTTGGCCAGCCAAGCCTCAGAACCTGCAAAGTCTTTGCGTTGCTCTGCAATTTGAGCCAAAGCCAAGTAGGCCGACACCAAGCCGCGCGTGCGTTCATCAGTATCGCCAAATGCATTTTGTTGAGCTTCAGGGGNNAGAGCCGGAAAGCTGCAAATAGCGCATCAAAGAGGTTTCGGCTTCTTTAAATTGGTTGTTTTGAAGCTCTAAAGAGCCCTGAAACAGCCAAGCATCCGCAAAACCGGCTTGGCTGCGCGTCACCATTTGAATTTGCTCCAAAGACTCCGCAAACCGTTGGTTGTTCAAAAGTGCCCGCGCATATTCCATGCGCACCTCGGGGCTGGGTTGGCGGGCAAGGTACCTGCGAACCAAGGTTTCAGCTTGGGTTTGCTGCTGGTTCATCAGAGCCAATGCCAACAAAATGGGGCCAACGGCTTGGGCGTCTAGGCTATGGGCGCGTTGGGCTGCATCTAAGGCGCCTGAGCGGTTTTCTGCCTGCAGGCGCATGCGGCCAATGGAAGTCCAGCTGGCCACAGCCGTTTCAGGTTTGTTGGCAAACTCGCTTAAGGTTTGCTCCACAATTTGCGCAGCCATCTTGCGGTCAGATGCCCGAGCGTAAAACCTGGGCACTACGGAAATGAGGGCGGCCCTATCGGCCTCGGGCGTGAGGGTGATTTCGCGCTTTAAGGGGTCGGCGGTTTCTTGGGTGCGGTTCAAGCCCAGCAATATTTGCAGCACAAAGCGGTTCGCCTCGCGAGAACTGGGCAGAGCTTGTCGCCAAGCTCTTGCTGCTTGCAAGGCCGATTCGCCAGACCGCGCCTGCAGCGCAATTTCAACAGCGCGTTGGAAGAGCTTCGGGTCTTGTGTTTTACGAGCCGCGTCTAACAGCAAAGAAAAAGCCGCACCAGGCTCACCTTGTTGGGCATTCAACTCACCCAACAGCAACTGGTAAAGCAAGCCGCCATCGATGTTGGAGTTGGAAACGG
>DDPM01000046.1:0-1187 GCA_002342165.1 Hylemonella sp. UBA2468 | reverse complement strand
CAGGCGGCCAAGAAAAGGGCCGCTAAACGGTGGGCAGTGCGAAGCATGATGGGCATTTGGGATAAGGGTCGGCTCATAATAATCCATGCCTGAATTACCCGAAGTAGAAGTCACCCGCCTGAGTTTTGCAGACCGCATCGCTGGTGCAAAGGTGCTGTCGGTTTGTATGGGTAAGCCTTTGCGATGGCCGTTGGACACAGATGCCCAGTCATTGGTGGGGCGGCGCGTTACTGGTGTACGCCGACGCGGCAAGTATTTGCTGCTGGACTTGAGCCAAGGGCTGTTGCTGGTGCATTTGGGTATGTCAGGGAGTTTGACGTTTACGCCTCAGGCCTTGGCTGCAGCTTTACCCCAGCCCGGCCCACACGACCATTTTGATATGTACACCACACAAGGCGTGTTGCGTTTGCACGATCCGCGCCGCTTTGGCGCGGTGGTGTATGTGCCCAATGAATCTGCATCCATGGCCCAAAAACTGCTTGGTAGCCTAGGGATGGAGCCATTGACTGAAGCTTTTGACGTCACCACCTTTCATGCGGGACTTAAGGCGCGTTCAGCCGCCATCAAGCAAGTGCTTTTGGCAGGTGACTTGGTGGTGGGAGTAGGCAATATTTATGCCTGCGAGGCTTTGTTTAAGGCGGGCATTCGGCCCACACTAGCTGCACGCCGCATCAGTAAGCCGCGCGCAGCCAAGTTACATGAGGCCATAAAAATGGTATTGGCGCGTGCCTTAGAGCAGGGTGGTTCCACATTGAGGGATTTTTCTAATGCGCGGGGCGAGACAGGGTACTTTCAGCTTGAAACTGCTGTTTACGGTCGTGCAGGTTTGCCTTGCAAGCAGTGCAAGCAACCCGTTCGTGTCCTACGACAAGGTCAGCGTTCTACCTTTTATTGCGCCATATGCCAAAGTCGTTGACATCTGAAGGCTTGTTGAAGTCCCATGTCATTCCCCAAGATTGGGTCCATAGGGTGGTGGCTTGGCAGCTTACCCATGGGCGCAATGACTTGCCTTGGCAAGGCACACGCGACCCTTACCCTGTGTGGCTGTCCGAAATCATGCTGCAACAAACCCAAGTGGTTACTGTTTTGGATTACTTCAAGAGGTTTTTGCAACGTTTTCCAAATGTGACGGCTCTGGCTCAAGCTAATCAGGATGAGGTGTTAGGCTTGTGGAGTGGCTTGGGTTA
>DDPM01000041.1 GCA_002342165.1 Hylemonella sp. UBA2468 | reverse complement strand
CTGGGTTTTGAGCTCACACGTTTTGAAAATGGTTTTGCCGACATCACCTACACCCCCAAGCCCGAGCACTTGAATTCATTCAACGTCACGCACGGGGGCGCCACCATGACGCTGATGGACGTGACCATGGCCCACGCGGCTCGCAGCCTGCAAGTGGAGCAGGGCTTGGTCACCATTGAGATGAAAACCAGCTTCATGCAAGCAGCACTGGGCACCCTTACCGCCAAAGGCCGCGTGCTGCACCGCTCCGCCACCATGGCGTTTACCGAAGCCACCATGTTTGATGACCAAGGCCGCGCCTGCGCACATGCCAGCGGCACCTTCAAGTACATTAAAAAGCTACCTGTAGACGCCAAATCTATTCAAGAACTCAACCCAAAGTCGTCAGAATGATTTCCAAGGTTTGCCTAATTTGTTATTTGAGATTTTTTTAATATTTCGATCTCATTCTTTTGAAAGTTGATTCGAAAATGCGTAAATTTCTTTGCGCTGCAGTGATCCTGATCGGTGTTTTTTTTAATGTCAAGGCAGCGGATGTAAGCATCGCCGTTGCAGCCAACTTCACCGCACCCATGCAGAAAATTGCCCAGGCTTTCGAGCATGACACTGGGTATAAGGCAGTGTTGTCTTTTGGGTCTACGGGCGCTTTTTACGCACAAATCAAAAATGGCGCGCCGTATCAGGTGCTGTTGGCTGCTGACGATGAGACCCCACTCAAACTCGAAAAAGAGGGTCTAGGCGTAGGTGGTTCACGCTTTACCTATGCCACAGGTCGCTTGGTGCTGTGGAGCAAAAAGCCTGACTTAGTGGATGCCAAAGGTGACATTTTGAAGCTGAGCCAAACCGACCGTTTTGCTCGACTGGCCATTGCCAACCCCAAGTTGGCTCCGTATGGTGCAGCTGCTGTAGAAACGATGATCCAACTGGGCGTTTTGCAAGCCCTTCAGCCCAAGTGGGTTCAAGGTGACAACATTGCACAGGCCTATCAATTCGTAGCCACTGAAAACGCAGCTTTGGGATTTGTGGCCTTGTCACAGGTCATGGTGGAAGGGCGTCTTCGAGAAGGCTCGGCTTGGGTGGTGCCCGCTCATTTGCATTCGCCCATTCAACAAGATGCCGTGTTGTTGGCGCGAGGTCAAGGCAATCCTGCGGCGATGGCTTTGCTCCAGTTTATGAAGACTGACAAGACTAAAGCCCTGATTCGTGCTTTTGGCTACGAACTTCCTTAAGGTACTGAAACCCGCTTTGAATCCGGACGCTCTAAGTGCCATTACGCTCACCTTAAAGTTGGCCGGTCTGGCCACCTTGGTGCTGCTTTTACTGGCTACCCCTTTGGCATGGTGGCTATCGCAAACCCACAGCAAGTGGCGCGCGCCTGTGGGTGCTTTGGTAACGCTGCCATTGGTACTCCCCCCCACGGTGCTGGGGTTTTACCTGCTGATTGCGTTGGGGCCAAACGGACCTTTGGGGCAAATCACTCAAGCGATGGGCTTGGGCGTCTTGTCGTTCACGTTTACAGGCTTACTTATAGGTTCAGTGATTTTTTCTTTACCTTTTGCAGTGCAGCCTATTCAGCATGCTTTTGAATCCATGGGTACCCGGCCCATGGAAGTGGCTTACACGCTTGGGGCTCATCCCCTCATTGCGTTCTTTACGGTTGCTGTGCCGCTAGCGCGGTCTGGGTTTTTAACAGCGGCCATTTTGAGTTTTGCCCACACAGTGGGTGAGTTTGGCGTGGTACTGATGATTGGAGGCAATATTCCGGGCCAGACGCGGGTGGTATCGACTCAAATTTACGGCCATGTGGAAGCCATGGAGTACGAACAGGCGCACTGGCTTGCAGGCGGCATGGTGGTCTTTTCGTTTTTAGTGTTGCTGGCTTTGTCATTGCTTCGCAAGCGCTGGGGCAGGGTGATGCCATGAGCCGCATGGAGGGCTTGCATTTCAAGCTGCAGCTGCAGCGACCCAGCTTTGAGCTGAACGTGGATGTGCAACTGCCTCCCACAGGCATCACGGTGCTGTTTGGGCCTTCAGGTTCGGGCAAAACCACCTTGCTGCGTTGCGTGGCGGGACTTGAAAAAGCCCCATATGGCCGCGTGACCTTAGAGCAAGGGGAGCATACCCTACTGCCACATTTTGTTTGGCAAGACCACGCCCGTGACATTTGGGTGCCCACTTGGAAACGTGACTTGGGCTACGTGTTCCAAGAAGCGAGCTTGTTTGAACACCTCAATGTGTTGCAAAACGTGCGCTACGGCTTAAAGCATTGCAACAAACCCGGCGGCCCACAAGCCCTAGAACAAGCCATTGAGCTGCTGGGCATCAACCATTTGATGTGCCGGCCGATTGCGAGTTTGTCCGGCGGTGAGCGCCAGCGTGTAGCCATTGCACGGGCTTTGGCCACGCAACCGCGCTTGCTGCTGCTGGACGAGCCTTTGGCGGCGTTAGACCCATCGCGGCGGCAAGACATCTTGCCGTGGCTGGAGCATATGCGTGATGCGCTGCACATTCCTATGCTGTATGTGACGCACTCGATGGACGAGCTGGTGCGGCTGGCCAATCATGTGGTGGTGCTAGCGCAGGGAAGTGTGCAACAAAGCGGACAGCTGCAACAGGTGCTGACTGAACTGAACACACCTTTAGTCCAAGGTGATGAAGCCGCCACCTTAATTACAGGGGCTGTAGACCAACTTGATACGGCTTGGCACTTGGCTCGCGTGGCCTTTACGGGCGGCAGCATTTGGCTGCGAGACGATGGATTTACCCAAGGCCAAAAACTCCGCTTGCGCGTGCTGGCCAAAGACGTGAGCCTGAGCACGGTGCAGCCCCAACACACCAGTATTCAAAACCTGCTGCCGTGCACGGTGGAGTCTGTAATTCCAGACACCCACCCCTCACAATCGCTGGTAAGGCTGCGCTGTGGGCCTAAAACCGCGGTGTCGCAAGACGTGCTGTTGGCCCTCATTACCCGCCGTGCGGTGCAAGAGCTTCAATTACAAGCAGGCTCTCACGTATGGGCGCAGGTGAAGTCGGTGGCGTTAGCAGTCTAAAGAAAGTCTTGTGCTTGGGGTCAACGCCCAACTGACTGACCGCGTTAATTAAACGCAGCTTCAAGGAGACCTTGTATGAACCATCGCCTCAGTCAATGGCTTTTGACTTTTAAAGCGGTATGTGCTGCCCTTTTATGGCTCTTTCTGAGCAATTCGGGGCATGCTCAGGAGGTGGGCCGAGTGATTTCGTCCACGCCAGTGGTGCAACAATCGGGCTTTGATACCCGTGTAGTGGCTTACAACGTGGTGTACGAATACGCAGGTCGACAATACAGCGTGCAGTTACCCCAAGACCCCGGACCCACCATTGCCGTAAGTGTGACGCCCGCTGTTCAAGCTCCAGTTCAAACACAGGTTTATGCCTCAGCACCGACGGTGGTGCTAACTGCACCCTATGTTGTCCGACCTCTCTACCCACCTGTTTTTCCACCTGTAGTTTTTAGCTTTGGTTGGGGTTATGGTGGACATCACGGTGGATATGGGCATCACGGACATCGGAGATAAATTTTCAGTGACATTGAAATCACTCACAATGCCGCCACATAACTTGTCAACATCTGTTGATGTTTAAGGAGATAAACATGTTCAAAAGTCGATTGGGTTTAATTAAGGTGTGGTTGGCAGCTGCGCTTATGAGCCTCTGCGCTTTGGCTTGGGCATTGCCCACACCACAAGATATTGAAGCTGCCGTCAATTCGGGCAAGCTGGCGCAAGCGGAATCCATGTTGCGCGAAGTGATCAAAGAAAAGCCCAACAGCGCCAAAGCGCATTACGAATTAGGGCAGGTGTTGGCCCGTGAAACCCGCTACGCTGAAGCGCAAATCGAGTTGGTGCGCGCTAAAGAAATTGACCCAAGCATGAAGTTTGCCCTGTCGGCAGACAAATACAACGAGGTGTTTAACAAGGTGTCACAGCAACTGGCAGCCGCGCCCAGCAAAGCTGCACCACAGCAAGGCGCTCAGTCGAGCCCATCAGTAGCCGAGTCAAGTGCTGCGCCCTTGCCAATGTCGTATGTGTGGATTGGCATTGGCGCATTGGGCCTGATTGCCTTTTTGATTTACCGCAACCGCCCCCAAGCCAACTTGGCCACATCGGCTACTGCAACCGCATCAGCGCCCAGAGGTTTTGGCGAGCAATATGCACCTGCACAAGGTGGAGCGTCCTACGGACAGCCTGGATATGGTCAAACTGGGTACGGTCAGCCAGGTTATGGACAACCCGGTTATGGCCGACCCGGCTCAGGCATGGGAGCGGGTGTTGCTGGTGCCGTGGTGGGCGGATTGGCTGGAGTAGCAGCAGGATATGCCTTGTCTAAGGCTATGGAAAGCGGCAATGAACAGCACGCCAACAACGCTGCGGCCCCCGACCAGC
>DDPM01000139.1 GCA_002342165.1 Hylemonella sp. UBA2468 | reverse complement strand
GTCCGCGCTTTTTGCTGCACCCAAGCAGCCTTCGAACACGTCCCTTGACCCTGATGCTCCAGCTCACGCTGCCATGACCGCAGCAGAACATGCCGCTTACAGCCGCTGGCTGGCACGTAATGTTCATACCCATCAAAACCCTGACCTGCGCGCTGTAACCCTGTCGTTCAAACGATTGGGTCAATACCCGGGTGACGCTACGGCCGATCAATTGGATGCGGTGGCCCAATTGAGCGAGCTGTTCAGCGCGGGTGAAGTGCGCGTGACGCACGACCAAAACCTCATGCTGCCTTGGGTGCATGCAGCAGACTTGCCCGCCGTTTGGCGCACCGCCCAGCAACTGGGCGTTGCCAAAGCCAATGTGGGCTTACTGACCGACATGATCGCCTGCCCCGGTGGTGACTTTTGCGACCTGGCCAACGCCCGCTCACTCCCGCTGGCCGAGGCCATTTTGGCGCGCTACCAGGACCTGGACGAGCTCGACGACTTGGGCGTCATAGACCTGCATATTTCTGGCTGCATCAACTCATGCGGGCACCACCACAGTGGCCATATTGGCATTTTGGGTGTGGATAAAGATGGCAAAGAGTGGTACCAAGTGACTTTGGGCGGCTCAGACGGCGCGGCCATCAGCGGCGCTCCTACACCTGGCAAGGTGGTGGGGCCGTCTTTTTCTGCGCATGAAGTGCCCGACGTGGTGGAAGCCATTTTGGACACCTACACCCAATACCGCTTAAGCGGCGAAACCTTTATGGCGTCTTTGCGCCGTTTGGGGCTGGAGCCCTTTAAAGCCGCCGCTCAGCTTGCCCGCCAAGCCACTGTGGCGTCTCAGCCAGAGGAATCATTGGCATGAACTCCCAACTCAAGTTGCTGGTATCCAACTCCAGCGAAGCAAGCGCTGAGGTTGCTGAGGCTGGCGTGCTCTCCTTGGCTAACGACGCTGATCCGCGGGCAGCAGACCTGTCAGGCATCACCCGCATTGAGCTGCAGTTTCCTAAGTTCACCGATGGTCGAGCCTTCAGCCAGGCGTTTTTGTTGCGCCGAAGGCTGGGTTTTCAGGGCGATATTCGCGCCAAGGGCGATGTGTTGGTGGACCAGCTTCAGCAAATGGCGCGTTCAGGCTTTTCTTCAGCCGAGTTGCGGGCTGACCAAAACCTAGACACCGCTCAGCGTCAGCTGGACCGCTTCGCTAACTTTTACCAAGGCGACGCGGTGCACACGCAGCCCCACTTTGCCAGTGCCACATGACCCCAGCGACGCAACTACACGCTCGTGCAACTGCCACCTTTGATGCCAAGCTGTCGCACAGCCTAAGTCTGTTGCGCCAAGCGGCCTCTCTGGGGCAGGTCAGCCAAGCCAGTAGCCTGGGCGCGGAAGACATGGTCATCACCCACCTGATTACCCAGCACCAGTTGCCCATAAGGGTGTTTGTGCTTCAAACCGGGCAACTGCACCCCGAAACCCTGCAACTGCTGAGTCAAGTGCAGTCTTGGCCCGGCCTGCAGCTGGAGGTGTTTGAACCCAACCCCACCTCGGTGGTGGAGTTTGTGGCCCGCGAAGGGCTAGATGCCATGTACAAAAGCATGGCGCTTCGCAAAGCGTGCTGCCACATTCGAAAAATGGAGCCTTTGGCACGTGCGCTCCATGGGCAGTTGGCCTGGATTACGGGTTTGCGCCGTGAGCAATCTGATGCCCGCTCCGAGGTGCCCGACATAGACCGCAGCGCGCAGGCAACCGACCCCAGACAGCCCATAAAGTTCAATCCCTTGGCCGAATGGAGTTGGGGCGACGTGTGGCACTACATTGCCGCCGAACAAGTGCCCTACAACCCCTTGCACGACCAGTTTTATCCCAGCATTGGGTGCGCGCCCTGCACCCGCGCCATCAGCCTGGGTGAAGACTTTAGGGCCGGGCGCTGGTGGTGGGAGCAAGAGTCTGCCAAAGAGTGCGGCTTGCACGTCTCCAACTGATATTTTTAAGCCCTATGAATGCTAGCAACCGCACCGAACTGCACCACCTGAGCAACAGCCATTTGAATGCGCTGGAAGAAGAAACTATTTTCATCTTGCGTGAAGTGGCAGCCGCCTTTGAGCGCCCAGCCCTGCTGTTTTCAGGAGGCAAAGACTCGTTGGTCATGCTCAAGTGCGCCGAAAAAGCCTTTGGGGTGGGCCGCCTGCCCTACCCCTTGCTGATGATCGACACCGGCCACAACTTTCCAGAAGTGACCGACTTTAGAGACTTGAGAGCCCAAGAGCTGCAAGCCCAGCTGATTGTGCGCAGCGTTGAAGACTCCATGAAACGTGGCACCGTGCGGCTGGCCCACCCTGAAGAAAGCCGCAACGTGCACCAATCGGTGACGCTGCTCGAAGCGATTGAAGAATTCAGATTTGACGCCCTCATTGGCGGGGCGCGGCGCGACGAAGAAAAAGCCCGTGCCAAAGAACGCATCTTCAGCCACCGCGATTCATTTGGCCAGTGGAACCCCAAGGCCCAGCGCCCGGAGCTGTGGACCCTGTTCAACACCCGTATTCAGTCGGGCGAGCATTTCAGGGTGTTTCCTATTTCCAACTGGACCGAGCTGGACGTTTGGCAATACATAGACCGCGAACGCATTGCCCTGCCTTCGCTTTACTACAGCCACCAGAGAGAGGTAGTCGAGCGCAAAGGTTTGCTGGTGCCCGTCACCCCACTCACACCACCCAAAGCAGGTGAGTCGGTGGTGCTCAGAGACGTGCGCTTTCGCACGGTGGGTGACATCACCTGCACTTGCCCTGTGGCGAGTACCGCTGCCAGCGCAGCAGACATTGTGATTGAAACCTTGTCTGCAGACGTGAGCGAACGGGGTGCCACCCGCATGGACGACAAAACCTCTGAAGCCTCCATGGAAAAACGCAAGAAAGACGGTTATTTTTAATGGACGCTCTTCGCTTTATCACCTGCGGCAGCGTGGACGACGGCAAAAGCACCCTGATTGGTCGCCTGCTGTTAGACACCCGTGCAGTACTGCAAGACCACCTTGCTGGGGTCACCCGACAAGGTCACCAAGGTGACCCCAATGACGCGGGTGCCAAGGTGGACCTGGCTTTGCTGACCGACGGATTGAGCGCTGAGCGCGAGCAAGGCATCACCATTGACGTGGCTTACCGGTACTTCAGCACCGAGCAGCGCAAATTCATCATTGGTGACGCGCCCGGCCACGAGCAGTACACCCGCAACATGGCCACGGGCGCATCGACGGCTGATCTCGCCATCATCCTCGTCGACGCCCGGCACGGGGTGCT
>DDPM01000018.1 GCA_002342165.1 Hylemonella sp. UBA2468 | reverse complement strand
CACCGCTCATGCGGATCATTCGGCGGTCTATCACGGTCACCGCACCGGGGGCGTCTTCCAGCGGCTGAGGCAAACGAGTCACCGAAACCACAACGGGCACATCTCTCAGCAACTCATCCTCTTTGGCCATGGCCAACCCCGCTAAAAAAAGCATGGCTGCCAAAACCAAGAGCCGTTGTAAGTGTCGAATATTCAAAATGAAGGGGGAATAGGGAAATAGGGCAAAAAACAGGTCAATGCACAGTCAAGACTCGGATTTTGCCTGCGTGGCACACCCAGTGTCGCCCCTTCGCAAAGGGGTTCTTTGAACTCGGCGCAAAATAGCGTCATGTCTGAACGTGTGATTCCACTTATTGACCAGCGCCACCTGATGGCGCATCCCTTGCCTATCCAGGGCTTGTCCGTCCATCAGGTTACGGGACAAGTGCTAGACCGCTTGAACCGTCCGCTGCGCGACTTGCGCATCAGCGTGACCGACCGGTGTAACTTTCGCTGCAGTTACTGCATGCCCAAAGAGGTGTTTGACAGCAGTTACACCTACCTGCCCCAAACGGCCCTGCTGTCGTTTGAAGAAATCACCCGTCTGGCTCAATTGTTTGTAGCTCAGGGTGTACGCAAAATCCGCCTCACGGGTGGTGAACCGCTGCTGCGCAAAAACATTGAGGTCTTGATAGAACGGCTGGCGCAACTGCGCACCCCAGAAGGCGCGCCCCTCGACCTGACCCTGACCACCAACGGGTCATTGCTCAAACGCAAAGCCCAAGCCCTTAAAGATGCGGGGCTGCAGCGTATTACTGTCAGCTTGGATGGGCTGGACGATGCGGTGTTCAAGCGCATGAACGATGTGGATTTTCCGGTGGCAGATGTGCTGGAAGGCTTAGAAGCCGCTCAGACCGTGGGCTTGGGACCCATCAAAGTGAACATGGTGGTCAAACGCGGCACCAACGATGGTCAAATTTCGCCTATGGCGCGGCATTTTTTGGGCAGCGGCATGGTGCTGCGGTTTATTGAATACATGGACGTTGGCGCCACCAACGGCTGGCGCATGGACGAAGTGTTGCCCTCTGCTGAAGTGGTGCGGCACCTGCAAACCGAGTTGCCACTCGTACCCCTGGAGGCCAGCGCGCCTGGTGAAACCGCCCAGCGCTGGGGCTATGCCAATGCGCTGGGCCAGCACGACCCCGCTTTGGGTGAAATTGGCGTGATCAGCAGCGTCACCCAAGCGTTTTGCAGCGATTGCAACCGCGCCCGCTTGTCCACTGAAGGGCAACTTTATTTGTGTTTGTTTGCCTCCCAAGGTCACGACCTGCGCGGCCTGTTGCGCAACGGGGCCAGCGATGAGTTGATTCAAGCGTCCATCAGCGGAATTTGGACCCAGCGGAACGACCGCTATTCCCAGCTGCGTGGCCAGTTAGCCCCAGCCAGAAGCGACAACGCAGACGCCACCGCTGCGCCCCGTCGGGTAGAAATGAGCTACATCGGGGGCTGAGGTATTGGCGCCCAAGTTGCCTCTCATCAGCAGCGCTGACATCACGGGTTTGGTCCTTTGTGGTGGGCGCGGACAACGTATGGGGGGCGTGGAAAAAGGCTTGCAGCCCTATCACGGCATTCCTTTGGCTCGCCATGCGCTCCAGCGGCTGCAAAAGCAAGTGGGCCAAGTGGCTGTCAATGCCAACCGTCATTTGCCCGATTACCAAGCCATGGGCGTAGCCGTGTGGCCCGACATGCTGGCCGACCACCCAGGCCCATTGGCGGGCTTTTTAACCGGCCTCCAGCACTGCAACACCCCCTGTCTGCTGACGGTTCCGTGCGACGCACCGCGTTTTCCCGCCGATTTGGCCGAACGCTTGTTAAACACCCTCAACAAAGACCAGTCTGAAATAGCCATGGCCTGTGGAATTGATGCATCCGAAATTGACGAAAGTGGCCTTGAGAAAAGCCCCCTCAAACCCCAACCCGTGTTTGGCCTCATGCGCGTGAGCGTGCTGCCCAGCCTTAAGCAATTTTTGGCCCAAGGAGAGCGCAAGGTGGAGCTCTGGGCCCAAGCGCACGCCACCAGCTGGGTGAACTTTGACCGGCCGCAGGACGACCCGCTGGCTTTTTTTAATGCCAATACGCTCGAGCAGCTGCGTTTCATTGAACGCACCTCCTCAAGCCACACCCCATGACCCAGGACTCCCCCAACGACCTAACCCCCCAGCAGGTTTGGGAGCTGATCGACCAACGCATCAGTTCCATAGCGCATGCTCCTGCAGAAAATCACCAAGGTCTGAAGGAGCGCCTGCCCTTGTTGCAAGCCCTGGACCGGGTTCTGGCTCAGGACGTGACCTCGCCCCTGGACGTGCCGCCCCACCACAACTCCGCCATGGACGGCTACGCCTTCATGGGCAGCGCACTGGGCCAAACCTCCTCTGAAGAGGTGCAATTGCAAGTGGTCGGCACCGCACTTGCGGGCAAGTCCTGGAACGGTGCTGTTTCAGCCGGTCAATGCGTGCGCGTCACCACGGGTGCAGTCATGCCTGCAGGTTTTGATACGGTGGTACCACAAGAAATGGTGCAACACGTTCAGCATTCGACCCCACCCAACGCCATCCGGTTTAAAACGGCCCATCTGAAAGCGGGCGATAACCGTCGACTCAGAGGTGAAGACGTGGCCCAAGGCAGCGTGGCTTTGCACCAAGGCCAAAGGCTTAACCCTGCAGCGCTGGGTTTGATGGCCAGCCTGGGTCTGGACCAAGCTGTGGTGTACCGGCGCCTCAAAGTGGCTTATTTTTCAACGGGGGACGAGTTGTTGACGCAAGGTGAGCTGCCCCGAGAAGGCGCGTTGTACGACAGCAACCGCTACAGCGTCTTGGGCCTGCTGAGCCGCTTGGGTTGTGAGGTGCTGGACTTGGGCGTTGTGCGGGATGACCCGGTGCAGCTTAAAGCTGCTTTTGAGCAGGGCTCGGCTCAGACCGACGCCATCATCACCAGTGGAGGTGTGAGCGTAGGGGAAGCAGACTTCACCAAGAGCCTTATGAAAGAGTTGGGCGACGTGGCTTTTTGGCGCATTGCCATGAAGCCCGGGCGTCCCATGGCCATGGGGCGCATGGGGCAAGCCGTTTGGTTTGGTTTGCCAGGCAACCCCGTGGCGGTGATGGTGACGTTTTTGGCGTTGGTGCGTCCTGCTTTGCTCAAGCTCATGGGCTTGCGAAGCCAAGACATAGGTGGTCCACCCATGCTCAAAGCAAGCAGTGCAGAAACTCTAAGCAAAAAACCTGGCCGTACCGAATACCTGAGGGTATGTGTCACCCGCCATCCTGACGGGCACCTGCAGGCGGCCACTACCGGGCTTCAGGGTTCAGGCATGCTCAGCTCTATGGTGCAAGCCAACGGCCTGATGGTGCTGCCTCACCACCAAGGCAACGTGGCTATAGGCGATGAGGTGTATGTGATGATGTTTGAGGGGGTGATGTAGACCCCTAGGCTGAAGCCACCTCACCCGCGACTGCTTGTTTGCTAGCACCAGGAGCGTGCTTGCGAGCCAGCAATGAATACATGGTAGGCACTACAAAAATAGTGAGCAAGGTGCCCAAAGACATACCGCCCACGATCACCCAGCCAATTTGAATGCGGCTTTCGGCTCCTGCGCCGTGCGCCAAGGCTAAAGGCACCGCGCCGAGCACCATGGCGCCGGTGGTCATCAAAATGGGACGCAAACGCTGACTAGACGCCTTGACGACAGCTTCTTTCATGGCCATGCCCTCTTCACGCATTTGGTTGGCAAATTCCACGATCAAAATGCCGTGCTTGGTGATCAACCCCACAAGGGTGATCAGACCAATTTGCGAATACACATTCATCGAGCCGCCGCTCCACTTGAGGGCCAGCAAAGCCCCAATCATGGACAACGGCACCGAAAGCATGATGACCAGCGGGTCCACAAAGCTTTCAAACTGAGCGGCCAACACCAAAAAGATAAACAACAAAGCCAGAGCAAACACAATGGTCAATGAGCCTTGGGAGTTTTTAAATTCACGTGAGGTGCCGTTGACGTCGGTGGAGTAACCCGACTTGAGCACTTTGGCCCCCACTTGGTCTAAAAAGTCCAGCGCCTCTCCCAAAGAGTAGTCGGATGCCAAGTTGGCCGTGATGGTCACCGCACGGCGCTGGCTGAAGTGGTTGAGCTCACGCGGGGCCACGGCTTCGCGAATTTTGACCAAAGAAGCCAAAGGAATCATGGCGTCGTTACGCCCGCGGACAAAAATTTTCTCGATGTCGTCGGGCGTGTCGCGGCCCGTGCTTTGGGTTTGCACAATCACATCGTATTGATCGCCCTGTTTTTTGTAGCGGGTCACCAAACGGCCGCCCAGCATGGTTTCAATGGCGCGGGCAATGACATCCACATTGACGCCAAGGTCAGCCGCCTTTTCACGGTTGATATCGATCTTGATCTCTGGCTTGTTAAGGCGCAAATCCACATCGGGCGTTAAAAAGCCAGGGTTTTTGGCAATTTCATCCATGAACTGGCGGGTGACTTGGTTGAGGTCGTTGTAGCTCTCGGACGTCAGAATCACAAAGTTCACAGGACGCTCTCTAAAGCCTTGACCCAAAGAGGGCGGCGTGATGGGAAACGCCTGCACACCGGGCAGTCCATTGATTCTGGGCTGCAGTTCGCGGGCAATTTCAATGGTGGTGCGCTTGCGCTCGTCCCAATCCACAGCTCGTAAAAACACGTTGGACTGACTGACCGTGGGGTTGCCTGTGACCACATAAATACGGTCAAACTCGGGGTACTTTTCGCCAATACGTTCAATAGCTGCGGCGTACTTGTCGGTGTACGCCAAGGTGGCACCGTCAGGCGCGTTGATCACATTCAGTATCACGCCGCGGTCTTCTAGGGGAGAAAGCTCACGTTTCATGGTGGGCAACACCATGTAAATGGCATAGCCCACGCCCGCCATAACCATTAGTACCGTCCAACGCTGGCTCAGCACCTTTCTCAAAGCCCACTCGTAGCCATTGGTGATGCCCACCAGAATACGTTCCATGCCCCGGTCAAACCAGCCTGGGTTGGCGTTGTGCTTCAAGAGCTTGGAGCACATCATGGGTGACAGTGTGAGCGCAATAAAGCCCGACACAATGACCGAACCTGCCAAAGCCAAGGCAAACTCAATAAAGAGTCGGCCGGTTCGCCCCGGGGTAAAGGCCAAAGGCGCATACACCGCCGCCAGGGTCAACGTCATGGCCACCACGGCAAAGCCCACTTCGCGAGCGCCTTTGATG
>DDPM01000008.1 GCA_002342165.1 Hylemonella sp. UBA2468 | reverse complement strand
GCGGGCACGCACGGCAAAACCACGACCACCAGCTTGGTAGCCAGTGTGCTGGCAGAAGCCGGATTGGACCCCACCTTTGTGATTGGCGGGCGCCTGAACAGCGCGGGGGCCAACGCGCGGCTGGGCAGCGGCGACTACATCGTGGTGGAGGCCGATGAGTCGGACGCCTCATTCTTGAACCTCATGCCGGTGATGGCGGTGGTGACCAATATTGACGCCGACCACATGGAAACCTATGGGCACGACTTTGGCAAGCTCAAACAAGCGTTTGTTGATTTTCTGCACCGCATGCCGTTTTACGGCACCGCCATTTTGTGTACCGACGATCCAGCGGTACGCGAAATTTTGGGCGAGGTGTCTTGCCCCATCACCAGTTATGGCTTTGAAGAAGGCGCACAGGTGCGCGCGGTCAATGTACGGGCGCAAGGCGCGCAAATGCATTTCACCGTGCAGCGGCGCAATGGCGTGGTGCTACCCGATTTGGAGGTGGTACTCAATTTGCCCGGCCGTCACAACGTGCTCAATGCCTTGTCCGCCATTGCGGTGGCAGCCGAACTGGATGTGGACGATGTCGCGCTGTTGCGAGCCCTATCTGGCTTTAAAGGCGTGGGGCGGCGCTTTCAGCGGTACGGCGACGTACCGGCCGCAAGCGGTGGTGTGTTCACCTTGATTGACGACTACGGCCACCACCCGGTGGAAATGGCGGCCACCTTGGCTGCGGCGCGTGGGGCGTTTCCTGGGCGACGCTTGGTGTTGGCGTTTCAGCCGCACCGCTACACCCGCACCCGCGACTGCTTTGAAGATTTTGTAAAAGTCATTGCCCAAGCCGATGTGGCCTTGCTCAGCGAGGTGTATGCCGCTGGTGAAGCGCCCATTGTGGCGGCCGATGGCCGTGCCCTGGTGCGGGCATTGCGCGTGGCACATCAGCTTGAACCGGTGTTTGTGGCAGATGTAGGCGACATGCCCCAAGCCCTCTACAAGCTGGCACAGGATGGCGATGTGGTCCTGTGCATGGGGGCCGGCACCATCGGTCAAGTGCCAGCCAAGGTGGTGCAGTTGATGAACCCAAATCCCACCCCAGTCCCAAGTTCGGGGGGGCAGCCATGAGCCAAAACCTGGTCATTACTGAGTTGGGCAAAGTGGCCGTGTTGATGGGCGGCAGCTCCGCCGAGCGCAACATATCGCTTATGTCGGGCAATGGCGTTTTGCACGCCTTGCAGGGCCAAGGGGTGGATGCCCATGGTTTTGACCCCGCTCAGCGCGACATGTGCGAGCTCAAGCGCGAAGGCTTCAAGCGCTGCTTCATTGCCTTGCATGGCCGATTTGGAGAGGACGGCACGGTGCAGGGTGCTTTGGAGTTGATGGGCATTCCATACACGGGTTCGGGCGTCATGGCGTCGAGTATCGCCATTGATAAGGTCATGACCAAGCGCATCTGGCGCAGCGAGGGCTTGTCCACACCCGCTTGGGTCAAGGTGGGCAGTGCGGCACAGACCCATGCGGCCTTGGAGCAGCTGGGGGCGCCCATGATCGTCAAGCCCGCACGCGAAGGCTCGTCTATTGGGCTGACCAAGGTGCTGTGTGCAGACCAGTGCGAAGCTGCTTATGCAGCAGCTGCCCAAGAAGACCCGCAAGTCTTGTGCGAGCAGTTCATTCAGGGCGATGAAGTCACGGTACCTGTCTTGGGTGGTGGGGCACAGGCCCGTGCCTTGCCTGTGATTCGCATCGTGGCGCCTGACGGCAACTACGACTATCAAAATAAATATTTCACCGACGACACCCAGTACCTGGTGCCCTGCGGCCTGCCAGAA
Source organism: Hylemonella sp. UBA2468 (assembly GCA_002342165.1). Classification (GTDB taxonomy): domain Bacteria; phylum Pseudomonadota; class Gammaproteobacteria; order Burkholderiales; family Burkholderiaceae_C; genus Hylemonella. The sequence goes on along the minus strand of DDPM01000008.1, from coordinate 3,237 downwards.
GGTGAAGAGGCCCGAATTCAAGCCTTGGTGCTCGAGGCTTATCGGGTATTGGGTTGCCGTGGTTGGGCCCGCGCCGACGTGATGATTGACCACCGCACCCGCACGCCCTACCTGCTGGAAATCAATACTGCCCCGGGCATGACCGGTCACTCACTGGTGCCCATGTCGGCTAAGGCTGCGGGGCTGTCTTACGAGCAACTGTGTGTGCAGTTGTTGCAAAGCGCCTCGCTTGACCACGCACCTCACCTCACACATAACGAGGTGGGCGCATGAGGCCGATGTCCCGCCACACGGTGCCGCCCCAGCCGCAGCCTGTGCCGTTGGAGGTGCGCCTTATGAACCTTGCCACCCTGGGGCTGGTCAGTGTGTGTGTATTGATTACCCTCACGGCCGCAGTGCAGTGGGTGGCAGCGCACCCCTTGTGGACATTGCGCAGCGTCACGGTGACAGGCGATGTGGCGCACAACAACGCCCTGACGCTTCGAGCCAATGTGGCTCCTAAACTCAAGGGCACATTTTTCACCTTGGATTTGGCCGAGGCCCGAAAGGCATTTGAGTCGGTGCCGTGGGTGCGGCAGGCAGTGGTCAAGCGTGAGTTTCCCAACCGGCTGCATGTGGTTCTGAGTGAATACCGACCCGTGGCCCTTTGGGGGCCGGAAGGCGCCTCGACCTTGCTGGATGAGCGCGGCACCGTGTTTGAAGCCAATGTGGGCGAGGTGGAGCAAGACCACTTGCCCCGGCTGCTGGGGCCCGATGCGCAGGCGTCTCAGGTGTTGGCCAGCTACCGTGCTTTGCAACCCTTGTTTGAGCAGCGCAACGTGTCTATAGAAACCCTGGAGCTCACTGGTCGCGGCAGTTGGCAAGCTGCGATCGATACCGGCGCACGCATTGAACTGGGCCGTGGCGATGTATCTGAAGTGCTAGCCCGAACCGACCGCTTTTTGCGTACCTTGCCGCAGGTGACTTCCAAGTACGGACGCCGCATTGGTGCGCTGGAGTACGCCGACTTGCGGCACGAGACCGGCTATGCCATTCGTCTGCAAGGTGTCACCACGATGGCTAACTCCAAACCCCTATGACGCCGACCCCATGAACCACTTTATGACAACTATCGAATTACAGGATTGCATATGGCCAAAGAATACAAAGATCTGATCGTGGGTCTGGACATCGGCACTGCCAAGGTGATGGTGGTGGTGGCCGAGGTCTTGTCCAGTGGCGAGCTCAAGTTGGCGGGTTTGGGTGTGGCACCCAGCAATGGGCTCAAGCGCGGCGTGGTGGTCAACATTGACGCCACGGTGCAAAGCATTCAAACGGCGCTCAAAGAAGCCGAGCTGATGGCCGACTGCCGAATTTCCAATGTGTACACCGGCATTACCGGAAGCCACATCCGAGGCATGAATTCAAGCGGCATGGTGGCCGTGAAAGATCGTGAGGTGACCGGCGCAGACGTGAGCCGTGTGGTGGAAACAGCCAAAGCCATCAACATTTCTAGCGATCAACGCTTGCTGCTCGTGGCCCCGCAGGAATACATCATTGACGGTCAAGACGTGCGCGAACCCATTGGGATGAGCGGTATTCGACTGGAAGCCAAGGTGCACATCGTGACCGGAGCGCAAACCGCGGCTGAAAACATCATCAAGTGCGTGCGCCGCTGTGGCTTGGAGGTGGAACACCTCATGCTCAACCCTTTGGCCTCCAGTCTAGCGGTGTTGACCGAGGATGAAAAAGAACTGGGTGTTGCGCTGGTGGACATTGGTGCGGGCACCACGGATGTGGCGGTCTACACCAATGGCGCCATTCGCCACACGGCGGTCATTCCGATTGCAGGCGACTTGATCACCAGCGACATTGCCATGGCCTTGCGCACGCCCACCAAAGACGCCGAAGACATCAAGGTGGAATCAGGTCACGCCAAACAGTTGTTGGCCGACCCTGAAACCCAAGTTGAGGTACCGGGTCTGGGCGACCGCGGCCCCCGCATGCTCAGCCGCCAGGCGCTGGCGGGAGTGATTGAGCCGCGTATTGAAGAAATTTTCACTTTGGTGCATCAGGTGCTCAGGGATTCGGGCTGTGAAGAGGTGTTGTCCTCGGGCATTGTGCTCACAGGGGGCAGCTGCCTCATGCCGGGCATGGTGGAGCTGGGCGAAGACATCTTTCTCAAGCCCGTGCGGCGCGGTATGCCCAATTTTGGGGGCGCATTGTCCGACATGGTGGCTCAGCCCAGAGCTGCGGCAGTGATGGGGCTGATTGAAGAAGCCCGACTCAACCGCATGAGGGGCTTCAAGGTGGCCCAAAACAGCGGCTCCATGAAAACGATTTTGGGTCGCGGCAAAGACTGGTTTTTAAGGAACTTTTGATGATGAACACCACTTCCATCACGTCTCCTCAATCCCCCCCCTTGCCCAGCGGCTGCTGGGGCTGGGTCATGGTGCATCACGGGTTGGACCCGCCGTCAAATGGCACCAAAAAGGTCAGTCAAGTGGTTGGAAGAGATCGTAGAAATATTTTGATTAAAGGAAACAAACTATGAATTCCCAATACCAAAAAGTCATTCGCGAGGCCAATATGGCTTACCTCAACATGGCCCAAAAGTTTATCAAGGACGACATGAACACGGCCTTAGAACTTTTGGGGATGTCACTGGACGCGGCGGAACTGATCATGAATTTGTCAGAGGCGCAAAAAACCCATATCGCCGCAAGCGAGATTTTGCTATGCCGCTTTGGCGTGACGGACGACATGGTCTGGAAGCTGCTGACCAGCCACCCCATACCCAAGCCAGAAGCCGAAAAAGCCACGCAGTTGCTGGCCGACATTTTGTTGGCGGGCCGCTTTGCCATGCCTGGTTGAGCCGATTTTTTTCATATTTAAGGAGTATCACAATGAGCATCGAAATGATTGAAGACGAAGAGTTCAACCAAGGCACCTTGATCAAGGTCATTGGCGTGGGCGGTGGTGGCGGCAACGCTGTGGAACACATGATCGTGAGCGAAGTTCAGGGCGTGGAATTTATTTGCGCCAACACCGACGCCCAGGCCTTAAGCCGCAGCAGCGCCCATAAAGTGGTGCAGTTGGGCGGGGGCGGATTGGGTGCTGGCAGCAAACCTGAAAAAGGCCGCGAAGCCGCAGAGATGGCAGTAGAACAAATCCGCGAAGCCATAGACGGCGCGCACATGTTATTTATTACCGCGGGCATGGGCGGCGGTACCGGTACTGGAGCTGCGCCTGTGATTG
>DDPM01000116.1 GCA_002342165.1 Hylemonella sp. UBA2468 | reverse complement strand
TTTGCGCGACGTGACCCGCGAAGACGAAGTCGACCGCATGAAAAGCGACTTTTTGGCCTCTGCCGCGCACGAACTGCGCACCCCCATGGTGAGCATTTTGGGTTTTTCAGAGCTGCTCATCAAGCGCAATTATTCGCCCGAACGCCAAAAAGACATGCTGGCCACCATTCACCGCCAGTCGGGCCTGCTGGTCAAAATGATCAACGAGTTGCTGGATTTGGCCCGCATCGAGTCACGCCGCGGCTTGGACATGAACATCATTCCCACACCTCTTGCTGATTTGGTCAATCAGTGCGTCAAAGGCATGATGCTGGCCGAAGGCGAGCGGCAAGTTAATGTATTGCGGCTGTCCGAAGTTCAAGTTCTGGCTGACCCAGAAAAAATGGAGCTTGCCCTTAAAAACATTCTAGGCAATGCATTCAAGTACTCCCCCAACGGCGGCCACGTGAACCTAGAAACCGATCTGTTGGACCACCAAGGCCGCCGCTATGCAGTAGTGCATGTGCAGGACCACGGCATTGGCATGACACCTGAACAGCTTGAAAAGGCGTTCGAGCGGTTTTACCGAGCCGACACGTCCGGCAAAATTCCCGGTACGGGCCTGGGGTTGAGCTTGGTCAAAGAAATTGCCGACTTGCACCAGGGCCGTGTGGAGATGTCCAGTGAATTTGGCAAAGGAACCCGCGTGAGTTTGTGGATCCCACTGAGCGCTTGATGCTGACCCCCATAGCAGGGGGTTGAAAATTGATAAAAAAATTCTAGGATATTTGCTATGTAAAAAATTTGTTACGTAAAGTCAGTCTTAATGGCTACCACGCTGCACCCCAACTCGGTCATTGGTTTATTTAATGTGATGAGCACCCCTTTGCTGACATTTGGGGTCAACGGCAAGGTCACCTTCGCCAATAGGGCAGCCAAAATTCACGGAACCAACCCAGTTGAAAAACTCAATGGCCATCCGGTGTTGCGTACCGTGATTGCTGAAATATTCGCCCAAAAAATCAAACTGCCCCATGGCGAGCACATCAAGGTAGGGGATGGCACCATCCTATGCCGCTTTATGCCCGGATTAACACCGCAAGACGTGGCTTGCATCATTTCGGGCGTCACCGGTGAATTGGCCCAAAAAGACCGTATTGCCAAGCTGGAAGATGTGCTGGAGTCGTTGCGACAAGACCTGATGGCCCCCATGAGCAAGCTCACCTCGCAACTGCGCACCTTGAATGAAGAAGAGCGTGGCCGCAATGACGACACGGAACACCCAGCCATTACCGCCATCAACAAGCTTTATGAGCGCATGAAGCACCTGTTTGAACTGGTGTCGGTGTTTGGAGACAACGTGGCAGGTGCTTTTGACCGCATTGACGTGCTGCAAGCTCTCAATTTGGTGATTGCCGAAATGATGCCCAACGCCATCCGAACCAAGGTGGACTTTGACCTCATATACCCCGACTACACACTCCCGCCTATGTACGGAAGCCCGGTGATGATTCGACGCGCCATTCACGAAAGTGTGGAAAACGCCATCAAAGAAGCCCGAAAAGAGGTAGATGCCAAAGCCGAGGTGGTGGTGCAAATCAAGCTCATGCTTCAGGGCCAGTACATCATGCTGTTTGTAAAGAGCAAAGGCGCCAAAATTGCCGAAGCTCAAGAGAAAATTGAGCTTAAAAAGCTGCGAACCCTCAATTTGATGAAATCAGACGACGAAGCTTTTAAGTTCAAACAAGTGGCTAAGCTGGGCCTGCCCTTGGTGCAGCGCATTGTGGAACTGCACAATGGCAATATGCGCCGCCAAAACGCCGACGGCGATGCGGTGGAGCTGATGATTGAACTGCCCACCGGCGAGCCCAACCGCGGTGGTTTTGCCGAGATCATCAAAGAGCAAATCAAGATTTACGCGGACGAGTTAACCAAACTCAAAGCGCGCAAGGAACGCATCGCAACGGCTTGAAAACCCCTATTCGGGATAATCCCAGCCTGGCACTCGCCAATTAAAGCCCAAGCTTTTTTCCATACCCCCTAAAATGGGGAATGATGTCATGTACATGACAACAGAACCACATAGGGAAATCAATATGGCCACCTCCATGCACCCCAATTCGGTGATTGGGTTGTTGAACGCGATGGGTACCCCGCTGCTGACCTTTGCCGTCAACGGCAAGGTGAATTTTTCCAACCAAGCCGCCAAGATCCACCCGAGTCATCCGTTGGAATCGCTGAACGGCAATCCTGTGGTGCGCACGGTCATTTCCGAGGCCATGACCGGAAAAATCAAACTCCCGCATGGCGAACACATTAAGGTGGGCGAACAAACCTTGAGTTGCCGCTTTATGCAGGGCCCTGCGGGAAACGACATTGCCTGCGTGGTGGTGGGGTATTCGGGCGAGATTCACCAAGCCGACCGTTTTGCCAAGCTCCAGGACGTGATGGAGAGCCTGCGCTCCGACATCATGCCCCCCATGACCAAGCTCAGCAGCCAGCTGCGGACCTTGAAAGACCAGGAGCAAGGCCGTGACGACGACAGCGAACCTCCCGCCGTCACCGCCGTGAACAACCTGTTTGAGCGCATGAAGCGCCTTTATGAACTGATTGGCGTGTTTGGCGACGAGGTGGCGGGCGCTTTTGACCGCATTGACGTGCTTCAAACCCTGAATCTGGTGCTCGCCGAAATGATGCCCGCCGCCATCAAAACCAAGGTGGACTTTGACTTGGTGTTTCCGGACTACACCCTGCCCCCCATTTATGGCAGCCCCGTCATGATTCGGCGTGCACTCTTTGAAAGCATTGACCAAGCCATTAAAGAAGCCCGCAAAGAGGTGGACCCCAAAGCCGAAGTGACGGTTCAAATCCGTTTGGCGCTTCAAGGCCAGTACGTGCTGGTGTTTGTGAAAAGCAAGGGCGCCAAGGTGGCTGTGGCACAGGAAAAAATTGAACTCAAAAAAATTCGCACCCTGAACCTGATGGTTTCTGAGGATCAGGCGTTCCAGTTCAAACAAGTCGCCAAGCTGGGTTTGCCGCTGATTGAGCGCATTGTGCATTTGCACGGCGGCGGCATGCGCAAGCAAAACGCGGATGGCGACGCTGTGGAGCTGATGCTGGAACTGCCCACCGGAGAACCGCACCGCGGCAGCTTTGGCAACATGATGCAAGAGCAGCTCAAGTTGTACGCCCAAGAGCTGTCCAAACTCAAAGGGCGCAAAGCTGCTACTGCGTAAACGGCTTAAATTTCAATCAGCAGGTTGTTGGCCAGGTCAGCCTCGGCCAGCGCCTTGGCCCTGGTCGCTGTGAGCTGCTTCACCTCTTGCAGCACGATGGCTTCAATGCGATCAAACGGAATGGGTTTTTCAAAAATGTCCACGTCCTCGGGCAAACCGCCACGGTTTTGAATGTCTTGACGGCTCAAGGACGACACCACCACCAGCTTGAGGCTGGCAAACCCGAGCTTAGAGCCCTTGAGAGAGCGCACCAGCTGAAAACCGTCCATGCCGGGCATCATGAGGTCGGTCAGCACCACATCCGGACGCAGCTGGCCAATGAGCAGCAAGCCCTCGTAGCCATTGTGTGCAAGCGTCAGGTCCACCGCAAAGTTCCAGCTTTGCACCCACATTTGGTAGAGCCGCATGATGTTGGGGTCGTCTTCGACAATCAAGAGCTTGAGGACTTCAGGCAAGGCAGCAGGCGCCTGCTGGGCATCGACGGTTCGGCGGTTTCGGGCGGGGAGTTCAGATGTGGGTGCGGAGGGGTGCATCACCTTGTTGCGCTCAACAAGCAGCTCCTCTAGGGCTGCTCGGGCAATTCTGCGGTGACCACCGGCGGTTTTCCATGCGGTGAGTACACCGGACTCCACCCAAAGCTGAACCGTTCTTACGGCGACCCCCAAGGCCTCTGCAGCCTCTCGGGTGGTCATCAACTCGTCATTGGTAGCTATTTTTCTCATGCCCACGCCCTAAACCGTGACAGATGTGTCAGACCTCATTTTTCTCAGATTTGATAAATCTGATGCATCAAGATCATTCTAGTCTTTAGCTTTGGGGTTGATTTTGTTGCTCTTTCTGGGTGCGCCCATGGTGGGCTTGGGAGGCAAACCCGTGTGTTGGGTGAGCATGCGTTGGCCGGACTTGGCCACTTTAGACGGGGTAGAGTTTTTACGACGGGCGCTGGTATAGCTGCCGTCGCCCAGCGGCTGCCAAGTGGGAATCAGGTGGTGTTTGCCGTTGCCAATCAGATCGGCACGCCCCATGGTTTTAAGTGCCTCGCGCAGCAAGGGCCAGTTGTTGGGGTCGTGGTAGCGCAAAAACGCTTTGTGCAGGCGGCGGCGCTTTTCGCCGCGCACAATGTCCACGGCTTCGCTGCGCCCGCCGGGGCCAATGTCGCGGTGGATGCCCTTGAGGGTGTTGAGCCCCGTGTGGTACATGGCCGTGGCGGTGGCCATGGGGCTGGGGTAAAAGGTTTGCACTTGGTCGGCCCGAAAGCCGTTCTTTTTGAGCCACATGGCCAAGTGCATCATGTCTTCGTCGCGCGTGCCTGGGTGGGCAGCGATGAAGTAGGGAATCAAATATTGCTTCTTACCCGCCTCTGCGCTGTACTTGTCAAACATTTGCTTGAAGCGCTCGTAGCTGCCAATGCCCGGCTTCATCATCATTGACAAAGGGCTGCCCTCGGTGTGCTCGGGCGCGATCTTCAAATAACCGCCCACATGGTGCGTCACCAGTTCTTTCACGT
>DDPM01000188.1:3331-3546 GCA_002342165.1 Hylemonella sp. UBA2468 | reverse complement strand
TTTGCATTGGCCTCACGCCAGCTTTTATTGACGCAAGAGTTGATTCCACTGGACGTACAGGCCCAGTGGGAGCGGGCCTTTCAGGAAGCTTTAGAAGTGTTGTCCAGCTTCAAAGCCCTTCTTGCGCCTGAGAGTGCCAATCCAGACGATGACCCCATAGCGTTCATAAGAGTGCACGGCGACTGCCATGCGGGCAATATTTTGTGGACGCCCAC
>DDPM01000188.1:0-3289 GCA_002342165.1 Hylemonella sp. UBA2468 | reverse complement strand
TTGTGGATGTTGCTCAGCGGCGAACGCGCGCAGCGCACGTTTCAGATGGGTTGCCTGCTAGATGGCTACGAGCAGTTTCGCAGCTTTGACCGCAGGGAGCTGGCTTTGGTGGAACCTTTACGGACTCTGCGCCTCATCCATTACAGCGCGTGGCTGGCGCAGCGTTGGAGCGATCCCACCTTCCCCATCAACTTCCCTTGGTTTGGAACCAGTGATTACTGGAAGGGTCAGATTCAAATGCTGCAAGACCAATGCGAGGCCATGCAAGACCCCGCATTGATGGTCTAGGAATTAAGCCCGTTGTCGCTTTAAACCAGCAGCGCGTTCACACGTTTGACGTAGGCAGCAGGGTCTTCGGGCAAACCGCCTTCGGCCAATAAGGCTTGGTCAAACAAAATATGCGCGAGGTCGTGAAAGTGCACGGAACCGTCCAAACGCTTGAGCAGCGCATGCTCGGGGTTCACTTCCAATACGGGTTTGGTCTCGGGCGCTTTTTGGCCCGCTTGCTTGAGCATGCGCGAGAGCTGCAAGCTCATGCCACCGTCCTGCACCACCAAGCAGGCCGGTGAATCTACCAGTCGGCTGGTCACGCGCACGTCTTCGGCCTTGTCCTTCAGGGCTTCTTTCAGCTTGGCAAGCACGGGCTTGAAGGTTTCGGCGGCTTCTTCAGCTGCTTTTTTCTCGGCTTCGTCTTGCAGTTTGCCGAGGTCCACTGCCCCTTTTGCCACGCTTTGCAGTGATGTGCCGTCAAACTCATGCAAAAAGCTCAAGGCCCATTCATCGACCCGGTCGGTCATGAGCAGTACTTCAATGCCTTTTTTACGGAACACCTCAAGTTGAGGGCTGTTTTTGGCCGCTGCCAAAGTGTCAGCAGTGATGTAGTAGATGGCCTCTTGACCTTCTTTCATGCGGGCCTTGTAGTTGGCCAAAGACACGCTCACGGTGTCGGTGGTGCTGGAGGCAAACCGCAACAATTTGGCCAAGCGTTCGCGGTTGGCAAAGTCTTCACCCAAACCTTCTTTGAGCACCGACCCAAACTCGGCATAAAACTGGGTGTATTTGCCCTCCTTGGCTTTGTCTTCATCGCCCACCACATCTGTGACGGCATCTTTGTCTGTGGCGTTGGCGGTGTGATCGTTATGTTGGGCCAGGTCTTCCAGCATGCCAAGCACTCGACGCGTATTGCCCTCGCGAATGGCGCGTACATCGCGGCTTTCTTGCAGCAACTCTCGGCTCACGTTCAACGGCAGATCGGCGGAATCCACCACCCCTTTGATGAACCGCAGGTAGTTGGGCAACAGCGCCTCAGCATCGTCCATGATGAACACACGTTTGACGTAAAGCTTGAGGCCGCCCTTACGTTCGCGGTTCCACAAATCATGGGGCGCTTTGGAGGGGACGTAAAGCAGCTGCGTGTATTCGGTACTGCCTTCTACACGGTTGTGACTCCAAGTCAGGGGCGGTTCAAAGTCGTGGCTGATTTGTTTGTAAAACTCTTGATGCTGTTCTGGTGTGACGTCTTTTTTGGCGCGCGACCATATGGCATTGGCTTTGTTGATGGTTTCCCATTCGCCAGTGGTGACCATTTCGCCGGGTTGGTTGTCTTTGCCCTCTTTCCACTCTTCCTTGAGCATTTGAATGGGCAAAGAAATATGGTCGGAGTATTTGTTGACGATGTTTTTGACCTGCCAAGTGTTTAGATAGTCGCTGGCATCTTCACGCAGGTGCAAGATCACGCTGGTGCCCCGCTCTGCGCGGGTGATGGCTTCCACCTCAAAGTCGCCGGTGCCGCCACTGGTCCAGCGCACACCTTCTTCAGGTTTAACGCCGGCACGTCGGCTCTCGACCGAAATTTTGTCGGCCACGATAAAGCCTGAGTAAAAGCCCACACCAAACTGGCCAATCAGCTGCCCTTGTTCGCTGGCGTTGGCTTTTTGGTCACCACTGAGTTTGCTCATGAAGTCGCGGGTGCCACTTTTGGCGATCGTGCCTAAGTGGTCAATGGCCTCCTGGCTGCTCATGCCAATGCCGTTGTCGGTGATGGTGAGGGTTTTGGCGGCTTTGTCCAAGGTGATGCGCACCCGCAAGTCGGAGGCGTCTTCGTACAGAGCACTGTTTTCTAGGGCCTCAAAACGCAGCTTGTCGCAGGCGTCAGAGGCATTGGAGATGAGTTCGCGCAGAAAAATCTCTTTGTTGGAATACAAAGAATGCGTCACCAAGTGCAGCAGTTGGGCCACTTCGGCCTGAAAGGAATGGGTTTGTTTGCTCATGGATTTGAAGTGTCTTAGTTTGAAAGCATGCAGCTGAGGTCCAACTGCAGTAATCGCCACATGGTGACCGGACTCAAAATTTCAAGTTCTGGTGGCTTAAAACTTTTGATTAAAACTTTTCGTGTGGCGCCAAGTAACGCCATTGCCCTGCCGGCAAGTTGCCCAGCATGACCTGACCAATTCGCACCCGCTTGAGGCCCACCACCAACAGGCCCACTTGCTCGCACATGCGGCGGATTTGACGTTTTTTGCCCTCGGTCAGCACAAAACGCAGTTGTTCGGGGTTTTCCCAGCTCACTTGGGCAGGTTTTAGGGGCTGCCCATCCAGACTCAAGCCGTGGCGCAGCCTTTGGAGCTGTTCGGCCGGAAATACTTGTTGTACCTGGGTGGTGACGGTGCCGCCTGCGTAGCTCACCCGCACCAAATACTCTTTTTCAGTGGCGCCATCCTCTCCAATCAATTGGCGGGCCACCCGCCCATCTTGGGTCAGAACCAGCAGCCCGGTGGAGTCGATATCCAGTCGACCGGCCGGGGCTAAACCCCGCAGCTGGGAGTGGTGAAAAAAGAAGCGCGCATGGTCCTGTGCCCAGCGGTTGTTGGCCTGAATGAGGGAGACAGCGGGGGTATGACCATCTTCGGCCTGCCCGCTCACAAAACCCATGGGCTTGTGAAGCAACACTGTCACCTGCGTGGCCTGGTGCCGGTTGGCTTGCGGATCCACTTCTATCCGGTCGTTGGGCAAAACCTGCTTACCCATGACAGCGGCTTGCCCGTTGACCTTGACCCAGCCTTTGGCAATCCACTCGTCCGCCTCGCGCCGAGAGCACAGCCCCAATTCCGCCATGCGCTTGTTCAAGCGGCTGGTGGCGGGTGCAGAGGTAGTTTGGGCAACGCCTGTGGGCTGGGGCGCTCGGCGAAAGCTGGGGGGCGGGTCTATAGGCATGATGCTTCTATTTTGCGGGATTGTGGGATTGTGATAGGACCATTTATTAGATTAGGCTGATACATTCTTGAAACAA
>DDPM01000088.1 GCA_002342165.1 Hylemonella sp. UBA2468 | reverse complement strand
CATTTGGCCTTTCAGCCCGATGCCATGAGCGATTTGCCGGTGTTGCCCATGGACGAAGTGGTGACCAGCTATTACCTGCGCTTGCGTGTGGCGGATGAAGCCGGTGTATTGGCCAAGGTCACGGGTATTTTGGCCGCGGAAAACACCAGCATCGATGCGGTGTTGCAGCGCGAGGCCGACCAAGTTCAGCCGTCCGAGCTTGGTGCCACCTCTGTGCCCCAAACCGACTTGATTATTCTGACCCACGAGGCGATGGAAGGCACTATGAACCGAGCCTTGGCGTCTTTGCAGGCTTTGCCCACAGTCCTGAAGCCCATCGTGCGCATTCGCAAGGAAGAGTTGGCCTAATGAACTACCTGAGTACCCGCGCCAGCCGCCCATCGGGTACTGGCAGCGTGCCCCTCAAGCGGTTCTGCGAAATTTTGCTAGAGGGTCTTGCCCCAGACGGCGGCTTGTACCTGCCCGAGTCATACCCCCAGGTTTCTGTGCAGCAGCTTGAGGAGTGGCGGCAATTACCCTATGCAGATTTGGCGTTTGAAGTTTTGTCGCTTTACATCGACGACATTCCCGCTCCAGATCTGCGCGCCATCTGCTGCGCCACCTACACAGAAGCCGTGTTTGGCTCGCCCCAAATTGTTCCGCTCAAGCCCTTGGGTGCGGGTACGTCTCTTTTAGGCTTGTCCAACGGACCTACTTTGGCTTTTAAAGACATGGCCATGCAGCTGCTAGGCCATTTGTTCGAGTACGAGCTGGCTCGGCGTGACGAGCAACTCAACATTCTGGGCGCCACCAGCGGCGACACCGGCAGTGCGGCCGAATATGCCATGCGTGGCAAGCAGGGCGTGAGGGTTTTCATGACCAGCCCTCATGGGCGGATGAGCCCCTTTCAGCAGGCGCAAATGTTCAGTCTGCAAGATGCCAATATTCACAACTTGGCCATTGAAGGAGTTTTTGACGATTGCCAAGACATCGTCAAAGCCGTCTCCAATGACTTGGAATTCAAAAGCACGTACAAAATTGGAACTGTCAACTCCATCAATTGGGCACGTCTGGTCGCTCAAGTGGTGTACTACTTTGCCGGTTACTTTCAAGCCACTCGTATCAGCACCGAACGCGTGAGTTTTGCGGTGCCTTCTGGCAACTTTGGCAATGTCTGTGCCGGACATGTGGCCCGCATGATGGGGCTGCCCATTGATCGTCTGGTGGTGGCCACCAACGAAAACGACGTGCTTGACGAATTTTTCCGAACGGGTGTTTATCGGGTCCGGGGAAGTACGGATACCTTTGAAACATCCAGCCCCTCCATGGACATATCCAAGGCGTCCAACTTTGAGCGCTTTGTGTTCGATTTATTAGGTAGGGATGGTGCCCGCGTGCAGCAATTGTTTGGGGTGGAGTTATCCCAAAATGGCTGCTTTGACCTAAGCGCCGACCCTAGGTTTCAAGAGACCAAGCTGCAGTATGGCTTTGTCAGCGGCAAAAGCACCCATGCCCAAAGGCTACGCACCATCCGCCAGACCTATGAGCAATGGGGCCTGATGGTTGACCCCCATACAGCAGACGGACTTAAGGTGGCTCAAGAGCACTTGGACCCCCATGTGCCCATGATTGTTTTAGAAACAGCGCTGCCCATTAAATTCGCTTCCACCATAGTGGAAGCTTTAGGCTGCTCGCCTGAACGTCCTGCCGCATTTGAAGGGATTGAAGCCTTGCCCAAGCGTGTTCGTCTCATGACTGCGGATGTAGAGCAGGTCAAGCAATTCATTGTTGAGCAGTGCAAGTAAATACATCGCGTCCACCTTTGAAGTCATTAGACGCGGCATTGGCGGAGCTGTTGGCCCATGCCCAGCCTCTCAAGGGTATTGAGGAGGTCAACACCTTTGACGCTGACGGCAGGGTCTTGGCTAGCGATGTGCTCTCACCCTTGCAAGTACCGCCCTTAGACAACAGCGCTATGGATGGTTACGCCGTGCGGTGCGCCGACACCGCCACGCCCAACGCTGTGCTGCAAGTTACCCAGCGTATCCCCGCTGGAAGCGTGGGCACTCTTTTGGCTGCCGGCCAATGCGCGCGTATATTTACTGGCGCCCCTATTCCTCCCGGATCGGATGCCGTGGTGATGCAGGAAGACTGCATGGTGTTAGACCCATCCGACCACCCCATACCTTCCATCCAGGTTCGATCTTCTCCAACTGCTGGCCAATGGATCAGGCGCGCGGGCGAAGATGTCACCCAAGGCGCCCAAGTGCTGTCGCAGGGGCAGCGTTTAACTCCCGCGTCCTTGGGGCTGGCAGCGAGCATGGGGCTGAGCACTTTGAGAGTTGCCAGGCGTCCTAGGGTGGCGCTGTTTTCAACGGGAGATGAACTCGTCATGCCCGGAGACATTGCGCCAGAGCACATGCCCGCGGGCGCCATTTACAACTCCAACCGGTTTTTTCTGCGCGCTTTATTGAATCGCTTGGGTTGCGATGTGACTGACTATGGCATCCTGCCCGATCAACGTGAGGCCACCCTAAACGCCTTGCGCGACGCTGCGGCCCATCATGACCTGATTTTGACCAGTGGCGGCGTGTCGGTGGGCGAAGAAGACCACATCAAACCCGCACTTCAGCAGTTGGGGCAGTTAGACCTTTGGCAAATCGCCATCAAGCCAGGTAAGCCTTTTGCGTACGGCAAGATCCATCGCACTTCAGATTCAGATTGTCATTTTTGTGGTTTGCCAGGCAATCCCGTGTCCAGTTTCATGACTTTCTTGTTGCTGGTGCGCCCCTTTTTACTTAGGCTGCAAGGTTGTATAAAGTTAGCCCCCCAAACCTTACCTTTGGTGGCGCATTTCAATTGGCCGAGAGCGGACAAACGGCAAGAATTTTTAAGAGTCCAACTCAATGGGTTGGGCGGTCTGGAGTTGTTTCCTAACCAAAGTTCTGGGGTCTTGACCTCTGCTGTATGGGGAGACGGTGTGGTCAACAACCCCGCTGGCCAAACCATAGCGTATGGAGATATGGTGGAATTCATATCCTTTGCCAACTGGTTGAACTGAGCGCCTCTATCCAGCCTTTTATGAAACACATCCATATCAAATACTTTGCCTCCATCAGGGAAGCATTGGGCACGGCACAGGAAGACCATGACACAGCATGTGAAACCTTGGGCCAGCTGCGCGACGAGTTGGCTACGCGTAACGCTTCCTTCGCACAAGCCTTGTCCAGGCAGAGATCTGTTCGCATGGCGCTCAATCAGGTCATGAGTTCAGATGCGCAGCCGCTGCTCGAGGGCTGCGAAGTGGCTTTTTTCCCACCGGTTACGGGGGGCTGAATTGAGTTTGATCCGTACGTCCAACACGCCTCGCGTTGTCGTTCAGACGGCCGACTTTGACTTGTCTCAAGAAGTGGCTTTGATCCGGTCACAAAACCCTCAAGTGGGTGCAGTTTGTGCTTTTGTGGGCACGGTGCGCGACCGAAATGGAGGCATTTCCGGTGAGCTTGGAACAGCTGCTGGGAGTGTCAGTAGCTTGGAGTTGGAGCACTACCCTGGTATGACCGAGCGAGCCATTGAAACCATGATTGACGAGGCATTTGCGCGCTTTAGCATGTTGTCAGCTCGAGTCATTCATAGAGTGGGTGTTTTAAAACCCATGGACCAAATCGTACTGGTGGCCGTGACTTCGGCGCACCGTGGTGACAGCTTTCGAGCCTGCGAATTTTTAATGGATTACCTCAAAACCCAAGCGCCCTTTTGGAAAAAAGAAACCACACCAGAAGGTGCCCGCTGGGTGGACGCCAGAGTCAGTGACGACCAAGCCATGCAAAGATGGGGTATTCAATCCAACAACCTTTAATTTTTCACAAAAACCACCAGGAGACTTTATGACCCCTCAAATGCCCCAAACCCCACCATCAACCCGTCCTGCCAAGGCGCCCTACAAACGAATTGCAACAGAAGAAGCTTTTGCAACTCAAGACATGCTGGACATTTACAGCAAAATTTTTGCCTCGGGCAAGGCTGATCCGGGCTTTCAAGGTCTCATGGGTTTTTACATGTCCAGCCCCAGCGAACGCGCCCAGCACATCATGCGTTGCTTGGTCGATTTGGATCTATTGCGACTTCAGCACATGGACGAGGCAGGCATTGATGTGGCCATNNATACTGGCCTTAACCTCGCCTGGCGTTCAGGTCATGGATCCAGCCACAGCCGTATCGGTTGCCATCAACTCGAATGATCAACTGGCCGAGGCCATTCGCCGCCATCCCACCCGGTTTGCCGGCATGATCACCGTGGCGCCGCAAGACCCTGCTGCGGCAGCCAAGGAAATTGAGCGCGGTGTGACCAAGCTGGGGATGAATTCGGTGGTGATCAACTCCCACACTCAGGGTGAGTACCTCTCTGACTCCAAGTTCTGGGACATTTTTGCGGCTGCAGAGGCCCATGACACACCCATCTACTTGCACCCTAACGCACTGCCTCCCAAAATGCTGCAACCTTTCCAAGAGTGTGGACTGGATGGCGCCATTTACGGCTTTGGCGTTGAAACTGGCCTGCATGCCATGCGCATCATCACGGCGGGCGTGTTTGACCGTTTTCCCAAATTACGCATGATTTTGGGTCACATGGGCGAGGCCTTGCCATATTGGGCCTATCGCTTGGATTACATGCACCAGGCCACTGTGCGTTCCAAGCGCTATGACAGCATGAAACCCATACAAAAGCGCCCAAGCGAATACCTGTGCGAGAACTTCTTCATCACCAACAGCGGTGTGGCTTGGGAGCACGCCATCAAGTTTGCGCAAGGCTTTATGGGTGTGGACCGAGTGCTCTACGCCATGGACTACCCCTACCAGTACGCCGTGGATGAGGTCAACATTTTGGACAACATGAACATGTCCTTGGAAGACAAGACCAAGTTTTTTCAAACTAATGCCGAAACTGTATTTAAACTTTAAAGGTACTCAGCATGAAGCACCCCTCTTTTTTTCAGCATGTCATACAACAGGTTCAGGGTTTTGCGCTCCTGGCTCTATGCGCATGGGCTGGCTTATCGTCAGTTGATTCTGTTTTTGCGCAGACCCAAAACTGGCCCAACCAATCCATCAAAGTGGTCGTGCCCTTTACTCCGGGCACGGGCATGGACACCATCGCCCGCGCGGTAGCACCTCGCCTGTCCGAAAGGCTTGGACAACCCGTCATCGTGAGCAATATGCCCGGCGCCAGCGGCAATATTGGTGCGGACGCCGTGGCGAAATCAGCCGCAGACGGCTACACCCTGCTCATGGGCGCTAACACCATGTTGATCGCGTCTCAACTATATAAAAACGTGCCTTTTGAACCCACCAAAGACTTTGCCCCTATCTCCATGGCGGCTTGGGGCACCCTCATGCTGGTGGCCAACCCCAAAACTGGCATTAAAACGGTAGACGATTTGACCAAGCAATCCAAGTCCAAACCCGGCAGCGTGACCTTTGGCTCACCAGGTGTGGGCACGCCACACC
Source organism: Hylemonella sp. UBA2468 (assembly GCA_002342165.1). Classification (GTDB taxonomy): domain Bacteria; phylum Pseudomonadota; class Gammaproteobacteria; order Burkholderiales; family Burkholderiaceae_C; genus Hylemonella. The sequence goes on along the minus strand of DDPM01000088.1, from coordinate 15,519 downwards.
ACATGGCCATGGAGCTGTTCAAGTCTCAAACCCAGCTGTTTATGCTGCATGTGCCTTACCGTGGCACCGCAGGCTATACCCAAGACTTATTGGCGGGCGAAATCCAAGTGGGTTTTTTGCCCGTACATGTGGCGCAGGGCATGGTCAGTGCAGGCCGTTTGAATGCCTTGGCCGTGGGCAGCCCCAGACGCAATCCCGTAGCCCCCAACGTGCCAACCTTTGGTGAGTTGGGTATCAAAGGGGTAGAGGTGGACATGTGGTATGCCTTTTATGCTCCGGCCAAAACTCCACAGCCTGTGGTTCAGCGCCTCAACGCTGAAATTGTGGCCATCATGCGTACCCAAGAAGTTCGAGACATTTTGGCCAAAGGCGGTATGGATGCAAGCTTTTCCACCATGGATGAACTGCGCTTGATAACCCAGCAAGACTACCCGCGTTGGGGCGACGTGATCCGCCGCAACGGCATCATTGCGGACTGAGTTTTCCTTGTTTTTGACCTGTATCAAGTCCAATTAGTCTTTTTGCCTTGAAATTACGTTGACCACCCAAAAGTGGTGAGCAATCGGAGAATTTCATGCGACTCGACAAATTGACCACTCAGTTTCAGGAGGCCTTGAGCGAGGCTCAAACCCTTGCTCTTGGCCGAGACCATGCCTACATTGAGCCTGCCCACGTGCTGACTGCGATGCTGCAGCAGCCTGATGGACCCAAGGCCTTATTGCAGCGCACAGGCTTGCCCATTTCGGGTTTGTTGTCCGTTGCTGAAGCAGCCATGAGAAAACTACCCCAAGTGCAGGGGCATGAACAGGTGCAAGTCGGCCGTGATTTGGTCTCCTTGCTGCAAGCCTGTGAAAAAGAAGCCATGAAACGGTCGGACCAGTTTGTGGCCAGCGAGTTGTTTTTCTTGGCCTTGGCCGACAGCAAAAGTGAGTTTGCAGAGGCTGTTCGCGGCCAAGGTCTCAACCGTAAGGTATTGGATGCGGCCATTGAGCAAGTGCGCGGCGGTCAAAAGGTCGATTCCGCTGAATCTGAAGGTCAGCGCGAAGCCTTGAGCAAATTCACCCTGGATTTAACCGAGCGCGCCCGTTCCGGAAAGCTTGACCCGGTGATTGGACGAGATGACGAAATACGCCGGGCAATTCAGGTGTTGCAACGGCGCAGTAAAAACAATCCGGTCTTGATTGGTGAGCCGGGCGTGGGCAAAACCGCCATTGTGGAAGGCTTAGCCCAGCGCATTGTCAATGGCGAAGTGCCCGAGTCCTTGCGAGACAAGCGCGTTCTGGTTCTGGATATGGCCGGTCTTTTGGCAGGTGCCAAATACCGCGGCGAATTTGAAGAGCGCTTGAAGGCTGTACTTAAGGAAGTGGCCCAAGATCAGGGTCGCATTATTTTGTTTATTGACGAACTCCACACCATGGTGGGGGCAGGCAAGGCCGAAGGGGCCATAGACGCAGGCAACATGCTCAAGCCCGCCTTGGCCCGGGGCGAACTGCACTGCATTGGTGCCACCACACTGGATGAGTACCGCAAATACATAGAAAAAGACGCCGCTCTTGAGCGCAGATTTCAAAAGGTCTTGGTCGGCGAACCCACTGTGGAGCAGACCATTGCCATTTTGAGGGGTCTGCAAGAGAAGTACGAGGTGCACCACGGTGTGGACATCACCGACCCCGCCATCGTGGCGGCGGCAGAGCTCAGCCATCGGTACATCACCGACCGATTTTTGCCGGACAAAGCTATTGACCTTATCGACGAAGCAGCAGCCAAAATCAAAATTGAGATTGACTCCAAGCCCGAGGTCATAGACAAACTTGACCGCCGTTTGATCCAGCTGCAAATTGAGCGCGAGGCCATTAAAAAAGAAACCGATGAAGCATCACAAAAGCGATTGGGCTTGTTGGAAGCAGAAATTGAAAAACTCCGTCGCGAAGCGGCTGACCTTGAAGAAATATGGCGCTCTGAAAAAGCCCAAGCGCAAGGCGGCCAGCATGTGCGTGAGGAAATTGAAAAGCTCAAACTCAAAATTGAAGAGCTCACCCGAAAAGGTGATTTCAATAAGGTGGCAGAGCTGCGCTATGGCAGGTTGCCTGAGCTAGAAAAGCAATTGCACGAAGCACAGGCCTTAGAGAGTGGTCAAGACGAGGTCAGCGGCCTTAGGCTGCTCAGGACCCAAGTGGGGGCAGAAGAAATTGCCGAGGTGGTGTCGCGCGCCACAGGTATCCCCGTATCCAAAATGATGCAGGGCGAAAAGGACAAGCTGTTGCAAATGGAGCAAAAGCTGCATGACCGCGTGGTGGGGCAAGACGAAGCCATTTTGGCAGTGTCCAACGCCATTCGCCGATCTCGTTCCGGCTTGTCAGACCCCAATCGACCCACAGGTTCGTTTTTGTTCTTGGGTCCCACGGGTGTGGGTAAAACTGAGCTGTGCAAAGCCTTGGCTGGATTTTTGTTTGACAGTGTCGACCATTTGGTTCGCATTGACATGAGTGAATTTATGGAAAAACACTCTGTAGCCCGATTGATTGGGGCTCCTCCGGGTTATGTGGGTTACGAGGAGGGCGGATATCTGACCGAGGCGGTGCGGCGCAAACCCTATTCGGTTTTGTTGCTCGACGAGATGGAGAAGGCACACCCCGATGTGTTCAATATATTGCTGCAGGTGCTGGACGATGGTCGCCTGACTGATGGACAGGGCAGAACGGTGGATTTTAAAAACACGGTCATCGTGATGACCAGCAACATTGGCTCCCACCTGATTCAGTCTATGGTGGGGCAGCCCTATGAAGACATTAAAGATGCGGTATGGGGTGAACTCAAAAACCATTTCCGCCCAGAGTTTCTAAACCGCATAGATGAGACGGTGGTGTTCCACGGATTGAGCGCTCAGCACATTGCCTCTATTGCATCGATTCAACTCAAGGGGCTCAAAGACCGCTTGTTCAAAATGGACCTGAACTTACAGGTATCCGATGCGGCAATTGCTGAACTGGCCAAGGTGGGCTTTGACCCCGTGTTTGGTGCGCGGCCGCTCAAGCGCGCTATTCAGCAGCGCATTGAAAACCCTCTGTCCAAAATGCTGCTTGAAGGCGCTTTTTTGCCTAAAGACGAAATTTCGGTCAAGGTGGATCCCATTCTGGCGCCAGGGCAGTTCCATTTTGAGGCGGTTCGGACCTCTTAGGGGCATCAGGATCACATCGTTAACATAAGGGGGATGAGTACCCCCTTTACATTTTCATCCTCCCCCGCACCCTTCAAGCAAGATGCCCAAGTGATTGGGCTTGTGGGCATGGCGCATGCGTCTTCCCACTTTTCGCATCTATTGTTGCCTTTGGTCTTTCCACTGTTTGTTAAAGAATTTGGCTTGTCATACGGAGAGCTGGCTTTTTTGACGACCATCTTCTTCGCCTTGTCTGGATCTATACAGGCGCTGTCGGGTTGGGCGGTTGACCGTTGGGGAGCATTGACTGTCATGTACGCCTCACTCTCGCTCTTTGCGGGGGCTTGTGTGGTGGCCAGTATGTCTGAGGGCTATCTCGGTTTGCTGGCGGCCGCAGTTTTTTTTGGCTTGGGGAATGCACCGTTTCATCCGATTGATTTCACTATTTTGAATCAGCGGGTCTCGCAAGCGCGCCTGGGCCACGCATTCAGCGTGCACGGGCTCACAGGGAATTTGGGTTGGGCGGTGGCACCTTTGTTTATGGTGGGTTTGGGCGGGGTTATCGGCTGGCGTGGTGCTTACTTGGCTAGTGCGGTGCTATTTGTCTTTATTGCCTTGTGCCTCTTTGTAAACCGGCACAAGCTCAGCACCCAAATCATGGCCAAAACTGAACGTGTACAGGCGTCACAACATTTCTCCTACTTAAAGTTGCCAGTGATTTGGTTTTGCTTTGGTTTTTTTCTGCTCTCTACAGTGATTCTTTCAGTGGTGCAAAACTTTTCAGTGCCTCTGTTGCAAACCCTGCATCACGTCAGCCTGGAGGCGGCTACCCTGACGCTTAGTGCTTATATGGTGTGCGCCGGCGTAGGCATTGTGGTGGGTGGCTTTGTTGCGAGCCAGGCTGCCGCATACACCGATCGGGTAGTGGCAACTTGCATGGTAGTGGGGGCCGCCATGTTGATGTGGTGTGGCTCGGGTTGGTTAGGCGCCGAGGGCACTATGGTGGTGTTGGCTCTGACGGGGTTTGCCATAGGAATTGGCAGCCCCTCTCGGGATTTGATGGTCAAGCAAGTGACCCCAAAAGGCGCTACTGGGCGGGTTTATGGCTTGGTGTACTCTGGGTTTGATGTGGGCTTTGCATTGGCGCCCTTGGCGTTTGGGGTGCTGATGGACAAAGCCTGGTACAGCGAAATATTTTTTGTGGTGGCCATGGTCCTGTTGTGCGCCATGGGTGCGGCCTTGGCAGTTGGACACCGCATTTCAAGATGAAGAGGAGTCCTTCATGACAATCAGTACTCCAAGCCATCGCATGGCAGGTCACTTGCTTGTGGAGTGTTTGGTTGCCCAAGGGGTCGACATTGCTTTTGGGGTGCCAGGCGAAAGCTATTTAGCCGTTTTGGATGGATTTCATGAACATAGTGAAGATATCAAGTTTGTGATCAACCGCCAAGAGGGGGGTGCAGCCTATATGGCAGAGGCCTATGGCAAGTTAACGGGCAGGCCGGGTGTGTGCCTCGTGACCCGGGGTCCAGGCGCAACCAACGCTTCGATTGGTCTGCACACAGCTTTTCAAGATTCCACTCCCATGGTGTTGTTGGTGGGCGATGTGGCCAGCCACACGCGGGATCGTGAGTCGTTTCAAGAAATGGACTTCAGCGCATTTTTTGGTCCGGCAACCAAAGGCTTGGCCAAACGTGTGGAGCGTATAGACGACCCCAACCGCATTCCGGAATACATTGCCCGAGCCTTTGCAACGGCCCTGCATGGCCGTCCCGGACCGGCGGTGCTGGTTCTGCCTGAAGACATGTTGACGCAGCAAGTTGAGATGACGGCACATACTGCCCCTCTGCCACAAGTGGAGCCTTTGGAAACTTGGATGGCGCCTGGCGCGCTTCAGGAAGTCCGCGGGCATTTGCTCAAAGCCCAAAAGCCAATGGTGATTGTGGGCGGTGGCGGCTGGACACCGCAGGCTGCTCAAGCTATGCAACGTTTCGCTGAAAACTGGAAACTGCCAGTAGCCAATGCCTTTAGGTTTCAAGACACTTTTGACAACCTCCATCCCCAATATGCAGGCGATGTCGGCTTGGCCATCAATCCCAAGCTGGCCAAACGCATTCAGGAGTCGGATCTCTTGCTTGTGTTGGGCGCTCGTTTGGGTGAAATCACCACAGGTGGGTACGACATGCTCAAGCCTCCTAGGTTGTCTCAAAAACTGATTCACATCATGGCCGGTGCCGAAGAGTTACAGCGTGTCTTTTTTGCAGACGTGGCCATACATGCTTCTATGAATGCCGCAGCGCGTTCTTTAGAAACCCTCCATGCGCCCGCCGAATTGGCTTATGCCGCTTGGACACAAGCATGCCACCTAGATTATTTGAGTAATTTGGTACCCCAAGCCTTGCCTGGCCCCATGGATATGGCTTCGGTGGTGAAGTGTTTGCAACACCACTTGCCCTCAAATGCGGTTCTAAGTAATGGCGCTGGAAATTTTGCAAGTTGGCTGCATCGGTTTTATCAGTACCCGGGCTTGGCTAAGGGGGTGAAGACCCAGTTGGCACCTACCAACGGCTCTATGGGCTACGGCGTGCCCGCCGGTATAGCCGCTGCATTGGCAAGCAATAGATTGGTCGTGACTTTGACGGGCGACGGCGACTTTCTAATGAACGGCCAAGAGTTGGCCACTGCCGTTCAGTTTGGCGCCAAAACCATCGTGATTTTGCTCAACAACGGCATGTACGGCACCATCCGCATGCACCAAGAGCGAGAATTTCCCACCCACGTCAGCGGCTCACAGCTTCAAAACCCAGACTTTGCAGCGCTGGCTAAAGCTTATGGGTATGCAGGTGTCAAGGTTCGGGAAACTGCGGAGTTTGAACCAGCTTTGCTGTCTGCATTGGCCCGGCCAGAGGGCACGCTGATTGAGATTTTGTTGGATCCAGAAGTCATCACTACTCGAGGCACACTGCAGTCCATCACTCAAGCCGCTTTGGATCGACAGCAAAAGACTTCCTGAAGTAAAAAGAGCCGACATTTGTCGGCTCTTTTTTGTTGCTACTCCGCTAGTTTGAGCGTGTAACAAGCAGATACAACTTATTTGAGGTGCTTGCCGATCAGGCCAGCCATTTCAAACATAGAAACCTGCGCTTTGCCAAACACTTCTTTAAGTTTGGCATCTGCATTGACCATGCGCTTGTTGGCTTCATCTTGCAGCTTGTGCTTCTTGATGTACACCCACATTTTGCTCACGACTTCAGTGCGCGGCAGTGGTGCAGCTCCCACAATAGCAGCCAAAGCTGGGCTGGGGGTCAAAGCCTTCATGAACGCCGCATTGGGAGTGCGTTTGGTTGCAGTAGCTTTTTTAACAGCTACTTTTTTTGCTGGTGCCACTTTTTTTACAGCGGCCTTTTTTGCTGGTGCCTTCTTTGCAGTTGCCATAGATTTTTTCCTTCGTAGTTGGTTGTGACAAACAAGCTCAAAACTTGAATGTGTCATGAATCCTAATGGAGAACATGGTCAATTCAAAGGGAGTCCTAATATTTTTCCCTCTGAATTGTTGTTTTTCAAATGGGTTGAATCGTTTTTGTAATGCGAAATATAAAATGCTGCATTGCAAAATTTTTTCTCGGTATGAGATGTGAAATCTCACTATTCAAAAATATTTTCGTAAGTAATTGAATTTAAATGATTTATTTTTTCTATTATGCAAGACCTGATGGACGCACATGAATGCCGTATGCGCTTACAGTAATCGGGTCATGTATGCATGATCCAATTCATTGTTTTTAAAAGTAGTTATGACCACCAAACTCAATGTCCTGATTCTTGGGGCTTCTTACGGCTCATTACTGGCGACCAAGATTTTGTTGGCGGGGCACGATGTGAGTTTGGTTTGTACTCAAAGTACTGCAGACCTCATCGCTATCAATGGCACTCGTGTTCGATTTCCAGTCAAGGGTTTAGATCATCTTGTGGAGGTGGATTCAAGGCAGCTCAAAGGTCAGCTTCGAGCCTTGACACCCCAGCAGGTTCGCCCAGATGACTTCGATATGGTTTGTTTGGCCATGCAAGAGCCCCAGTACGGCGCACCGGGTATTCGGGAGCTGATGCACTCCATTGCGGCTTGCAAGTTGCCTTGCCTTTCGATCATGAATATGCCACCTTTACCTTTTCTACAGCGCATGGGGCAGTTGTCGGTGCAAAAGTTGAACGAGTGTTATCGAGACCCAGATGTTTGGAGCGGCTTTGACCCGCGCGTGGTCACCTTGTGCAGTCCAGACCCGCAGGCGTTTCGTCCCAGTTCACAAGAGCCGCATGTATTACAAGTGGGATTGGCAACCAATTTCAAGGCCGCATGTTTTGATGACGAAGCGTCTAACGGCATTTTGTTTCAGCTCGAGCAGGACATTGCTCAAGCGAAGTGGCTAGACACATCGCAAGAAGTCAGCCAAGAGGTGGACTTGCCTGTCAAGTTAAAAGTTCATCGCTCCATTTACGTGCCCTTGGCCAAGTGGTGCATGCTCATGACGGGCAACTACCGTTGCGTTTTGCCCCAAGAGATTTGCTCCATTCAAAACGCCGTGCATCAAGATTTGGTCTTGTCAGAGTCCATTTACAAATGGGTGGAGCACATTTGCTTTATGTTAGGAGCTGCTCCGACTGACATGGTGCCTTTTGAAAAGTACGCATTGGCCACTCAGTCATTGCTCAAACCCTCTTCTGTGGCCCGTTCGCTTGCTGCTGGAGCCGTGGATGTGGAGCGGTTAGATCGATTGGTCCAGCTCATTGCGCAAGAGTTGGGCTTGGACCCGTCCCCCGCTACCCATACGGTCAACTGTGTGAACGGATGGTTAGAGCGCAACAATGCTGAACAGGCAATGTCAAGCCAAGCAGAGTTGGCACTTTAAGGCCAGAAGCATCCTTGACACAGGCTTTCCCTTGGCTTGTCAGTGCTTTTCCAAGCCTGAAATTTATGGCCCACAGGGGTTGAAGCGTTAAAATCAACAGCAAGTTATGGGCGCGGTAATTGCCGCGCTTTTTGTTTTTGTTGATGCAATCGATTCATTCATCCGCCACTTATTACCTTTATTTATGGTTCAAATCACCCTTCCAGATGGCGCACAGCGTGATTTTTCAGGTCCGGTTGCGGTTTCCGAGGTGGCGGCCTCTATTGGCGCAGGCCTTTCCAAAGCTGCATTAGCTGGCAAGGTGGATGGAAAGTTGGTGGACAACAGCTTTGTGATCAATAACAACAGCAATGTGTCCATCATCACCGCCAAAGACGCAGAAGGCTTAGAAGTGATTCGGCATTCCACGGCGCATCTGTTGGCGTATGCGGTCAAAACCATGTTCCCAGAGGCTCAGGTCACTATTGGCCCGGTCATTGAGCATGGTTTTTATTACGACTTCGCATACAAGAGGCCTTTCACGCCTGAAGACCTCCTTGCCATAGAAAAGAAAATGCAAGAGCTTGCCAATCAGGACGAGCCTGTGGTGCGCCGTGTGTTGCCTAGGGATGAGGCAGTGACGTATTTCAAGTCTTTGGGCGAGCATTACAAAGCTGAAATCATTGCCAGTATTCCTACTAACGAGGAAGTTAGCCTCTACCGAGAGGGGTCTTTTGAAGACTTATGCCGTGGCCCGCACGTGCCCAGCACAGGCAAGCTCAAGCATTTCAAGCTGATGAAGGTGGCGGGTGCGTACTGGCGAGGTGATCAAAACAACGAGCAGTTGCAGCGCATTTACGGCACAGCTTGGGCGACCAAAGATGAGTTGCAGCAGTATTTGACGCAGCTTGAAGAAGCTGAAAAGCGTGACCATCGCAAGTTGGGCCGTGAGCTTGATTTGTTCCACATCGACGAACATGCGCCTGGCTTGGTCTTTTGGCACCCCAATGGTTGGGTTTTGTGGCAACAAGTGGAGCAGTACATGCGCAAGGTATACCGCGATAACGGTTACCAAGAGGTCAAAGGTCCACAGGTCATTGACAAAGCACTCTGGGAAAAAACCGGGCATTGGGACAAGTACCGCGAGAACATGTTCACCACTGAAAGTGAAAAGCGTGACTTTGCCCTCAAGCCTATGAATTGTCCTGGCCACATCCTGATTTACAAACAGGGGCTTAAGAGCTACCGCGATTTACCTTTGAGATACGGTGAGTTTGGCCAGTGCCACCGTAATGAGCCCAGCGGCGGTTTGCACGGCATCATGCGCGTGCGGGGGTTCACACAAGACGACGGGCATATTTTTTGTACCGAAGATCAAATATTGCCTGAGTGCGTGCACTTCACTTCTTTACTGCAGCAGGTCTACCGCGATTTTGGGTTCCACAGCATCATTTACAAGGTGGCCACAAGGCCCGAGCAGCGAATTGGCTCGGATGAAATTTGGGACAAGGCAGAACACGCGCTAATTCAAAGTCTTAAAGCCTCTGGTTGCGAGTTTGAAATTTCTCAGGGCGATGGTGCCTTTTATGGTCCGAAAATTGAATACACCCTTAAAGATGCGATTGGCCGCCAGTGGCAGTGCGGTACCATTCAGGTGGACTTTTCCATGCCCGAGCGCTTGGATGCGGAATACGTGGGCGAGGACGGTGGCCGTCACCGCCCAGTCATGCTGCACCGTGCCATTGTGGGCAGCTTGGAGCGCTTTATTGGCATCTTGATTGAAGAGCATGCTGGGGCTTTGCCTACATGGCTCGCTCCGGTGCAGGTGGTGGTACTCAATATCACCGATGCACAGGCTGATTACTGTCGTGAATTGGTTGAAACCCTTAAGAAATCATTGCCAAATCAAGAGCTTAGAGTGATTTCAGATCTGCGTAACGAAAAAATTACGTATAAAATACGCGAGCACTCTTTGCAAAAGCTCCCATATATTTTGGTGGCTGGTGATAAAGAGAAAGCAGCCGGTGCCGTTGCGGTACGCGCCCGAGGAAATAAAGACCTTGGAGTGATGTCGGTAAATGAGTTTGTTCAAACCCTCATTCAAGACATCACCAGCAAATCAGTCAACTAACCTTGTTTTTTGTCAACAGATGTTGGGTCAATATCTGTTTTTGGGCTACGCTTTTTGTGGCAAATATTGAAGGAACCAAACCATCGTTACTGAAATTCGAGACCGTCGTCAGCGCGAAGAACGCAAACATCGCTTGAATCGGGAGATACCCGCCACTGAAGTCCGCATCACCGGACCTGACAATGAACCCATGGGGGTAGTCAGTATTTTCGAGGCCTTGCGCTTGGCCGGTGAAATGGATGTGGATTTGGTAGAAATTGCCCCTATGGCAACGCCTCCCGTCTGTCGTTTGATGGACTATGGCAAGTTCAAGTACCAAGAACAAAAAAAGGCAGCCGACGCCAAATCGAAGCAAAAAGTTATCGAGGTTAAAGAGATTAAGTTCCGTCCGGGGACGGATGATGGCGACTACAACATCAAGTTGCGCAATATCAAGCGTTTTCTTGAAGAGGGTGACAAATGCAAAATTACCCTGCGTTTTAGGGGCCGGGAAATTACGCACCAAGAAATTGGTTTGGCCTTGTTGCAGCGCATGCGAGACGACTTGGCCGATTTGATTGTGGTGGAGCAGTTTCCAAAACTAGAGGGTCGTCAGATGATCATGATGATTGCTCCAGGTAAGAAAAAAGGCGGTGGAGGCTCAGCTCCTAAGCCTGTACCTGATAAGGTGGATGCACCGGTGCCCTGAAGGCGGTGCACCCAAAGGGTTGTGAAAAACGGGGTTGGTTGCCCTGTTTGGAGCAAAATGAAAGGCTCAGCCTTTCAACAAGTGGCTCGGGGCCATCAAGACTGTCACAAATTGTGGCAGCGCCTCACGAGCACAAACTAAAAGGAGCAGTTATGCCCAAAATGAAAACCAAAAGCAGCGCGAAAAAGCGTTTTCGTGTTCGTCCAGGTGGTACGGTCAAACGTGGTCAAGCCTTCAAGCGTCACATCCTGACCAAAAAGACCACCAAAAACAAGCGCCAGTTGCGTGGATCGGTGGCGGTTCATGAGACCAATATGGGTCACATGGCTCAAATGCTTCCCGGCATGGGCATTTAATTTAACGACGAACAAGGAGAACTTATATGCCTCGCGTCAAACGTGGTGTCACGGCAAGAGCCCGTCACAAAAAAGTATTAGCACTCGCAAAAGGTTTCCGCGGCCGCCGCGGCAATGTCTTCCGCATCGCCAAAGAAGCGGTGATGAAGGCTGGGCAATACGCCTATCGCGACCGCCGTACCAAAAAACGTGTATTTCGCCAGCTTTGGATTGCACGTATCAACGCCGCAGCGCGTCAATGCGGCATGACCTACAGCCAATTTGCCAACGGCCTGAAAAAATCTCAAATTGAGGTTGACCGTAAAATGTTGGCCGACCTGGCTGTTCATGACATGGCTGCATTTGCTGGCATCGTGGCGCAAGTCAAAGCCAAAATGGCTGTTGTTTGAGTACACCGCCTTTTGATAAGGGCTAAAGCTTTCATTGGAGCTTTAGCCCTTTTTACTCATACTCGGTAATTACATGAATGAGTTGGATGAAGTTGTTCACAAAGCTTCTGTAGAGTTTGTTCAAGCTTTAACGCCTGCAGACTTGGAGAACGCCAAAGCCCGTTATTTGGGCAAATCGGGCGTCATGACCGACCTCATGAGGGGGCTGGCTGCACTTGGCCCTGAGGACAAAAAATCCAGAGGCGCACAAATCAACAAAGCCAAGCAAGCCATTGAAGCGGCTTTGAATGACCGCCGTCAGGCTTTGGCGGACCTTGAGCTGCAAACACAACTCCAAGCCGAGGCGTTGGATGTCACGTTACCCGGTCGGCAGCGCGGGGTTGGCGGTCTGCATCCTGTGTCTTTGACACTCGAGCGCATTGAGGCCCTATTTAGTACCATGGGTTTTGATGTGGCCGATGGCCCCGAAATTGAAACCGATTGGTTCAACTTTACAGCGCTCAATACCCCTGCAGACCACCCTGCAAGGTCCATGCACGATACTTTCTATGTGGAAGGGGGCTCTGCTGAGGCGCCAAATCTGCTTCGCACACACACCAGTCCCATGCAAATTCGCCATGCGGTGCAACACGTCAAGCGCTACTGCGGTGATGAGTCCGGCTTGTTTAAGGGACCCATGCCCGAGATTCGTGTGATTGCACCAGGGCGCACCTATCGGGTGGACAGCGATGCCACCCACTCCCCCATGTTCCATCAGTGCGAGGGGCTGTGGATTGGCCAAGACGTGAGCTTCAAAGACCTCAAATACGTTTTCACTGACTTTTGCCGCACTTTTTTCGAAAGCGATGATCTGGTGCTTCGCTTTAGGCCCAGCTTTTTCCCATTTACCGAGCCAAGTGCAGAAATCGATATTCAGTTTCAGCAAGGTCCTTTGGCAGGTAAATGGCTGGAGGTGGCCGGCTCCGGCCAAGTGCACCCGAATGTGATTCGCAATATGGGCTTGGACCCAGAGATATTTGTCGGCTTTGCATTTGGTATGGGGCCAGACCGCCTAACCATGCTGCGTTATGGCGTTAATGATTTGCGTCTTTTTTTTGATGGCGATTTGCGCTTTTTGTCTCAGTTTCAATAAGTTTCAGCTCCGATAAGTCATCCTCATCATGCAATTCCCAGAATCCTGGTTGCGCGAGTTTTGTAATCCCCAACTCAACACGTCACAACTCGCCGACACATTGACCATGGCGGGGCTCGAGGTGGAGGACCTGCAACCCGTGGCACCCCCATTTACCAAAGTGGTGGTGGGTGAAATTAAAGGAGTGCAGCAGCACCCGAATGCCGATCGCTTGCGAGTCTGTCAAGTCGATGTGGGACAAACGCAAGACCTACAAATCGTGTGTGGTGCACCCAACGCCCGAGTGGGCATTAAGGTTCCCTGTGCTTTGGTAGGCGCTGAGCTGCCTGCAGGAGCAGACGGCAAGCCATTGCATATCAAGTTGGGACAACTGCGTGGCGTAGAAAGCCAAGGCATGCTGTGTTCAGCAAAAGAGTTGCATTTGTCCGATGCCCACGAGGGCTTGTTGGAGTTGTCTGATGACGCCACTGCTGGTCAAGACATTCGCACCCATCTCAACTTGGATGACACATTATTCACCTTCAAGCTCACGCCCAATTTGGCGCATTGCCTCAGCGTTTATGGTGTGGCGCGTGAACTCTCAGCCTTAACGGGTGAAGCTTTATGCGTTCCACAAACTACATCGGTACCCGCCACGTGTACAGACAAATTGCCGGTTGAAGTGAAGGCGCCCGATCTGTGCGGCCGATTCTCCGGTCGCGTCATCAAGGGCGTGAACCCAAAAGCCCCTTCTCCCGCTTGGATGGTGGAACGCCTTGCCCGTTGCGGGCAACGCTCGGTTTCGGCATTGGTGGATATTTCCAACTATGTCATGTTCGAGTTGGGGCAGCCCACCCACATTTTTGACTTGAGCAAAATTCATGGTCCCTTGCAAGTGCGTTGGGCCCGCGCGGGCGAGCAACTTAAACTGCTCAACGGCAACACTGTGGCATTGGATGAGCAAGTCGGCGTCATTGCCGACGACGCGCAAGTGGAGTCTTTGGCCGGGATCATGGGGGGAGACGCCAGCGCAGTGTCGGATGACACGCACGACATTTATGTGGAGGCCGCATTTTGGTGGCCCAAGTCTGTGGCGGGTCGGTCTAGGCGTTACAACTTCTCTACCGATGCGGGGCATCGCTTTGAGCGGGGCGTAGATCCGGCGCTCACTGTGGAGCATATCGAACGCATCACTAAGTTGATTTTGGACATCTGCGGTTCTCCAACAACCTTGTGCGGCCCAGTGGATGACCAGCAGATTCACATGCCTGAGTCCAAGCCAGTGACTATGAGGGTGCAACGTGCACAAAAAATATTGGGCATGCCGCTTTCTGTAGAGCAGTGTGCCTTGGCGTTTACCCGTTTGGGCTTTGGCTTTGTGCATTCCAACACCGCCGCCGACAATGCCAACCACTTTGGCACGGCAAGTTTTTCTGTCACGCCGCCGAGCTGGCGTTTCGACCTTCAAATTGAAGAAGACCTGATTGAAGAAATTGCCCGCATGGTCGGATACGACCATTTTCCTCATTCGCCCCCTCAAGGTCCCATCACCGCCAAAACCCGCCCAGAGCATCAGCGCAGCACATTTGCAGTGCGCCGTTTGATGGCAGGAATGGGCTACCAAGAAACCATCAATTTCAGTTTTGTGGATGAGCGTTGGGAGCGTGAACTGGCGGGTAATTCGCAGCCTATTCGTTTGATCAATCCCATTGCCAGCCAAATGGGGGTGATGCGTTCATCATTGTTGGCATCTTTGGTGCAGGTCCTCAAGTACAACCAAGACCGAAAAGTGTCCAGGGTACGCGTGTTTGAGCTGGGACGTGTGTTTACCAAAAATCCACAAGTGCAAGATACCGACTCCACAGTGGCGGGGATTGATCAGCCTATGCACCTTGCAGGTTTGGTCAGCGGCCCACTGGTGCCAACGCAGTGGTCGCTAAAGGACCAAGCGGCCGACTTTTTTGACGTGAAGGCAGATGTCGAGGCTTTGCTTGCACCTCTTCATGCCCGCTTTGAATCTGCCCAACATCCGGCTATGCATCCCGGACGTTGCGCACGCATTGTCAAAGAGGGTCAGGTTGTGGGTCACTTGGGCGAGTTGCACCCCAAATGGCGTCAGAGTTATGGGCTTAATGCCACGGCGGTGATGTTTGAAGTTCAACTCAACGCGGTGTTGCAACGTCAGGTGCCTCAGTTTGCAGAAATTTCGAAGCATCAGCCGGTAGAGCGCGATTTGGCGGTCGTAGTGAAAGATGCTGTGACGCATTCGGAGCTTATGGCCGCCATAGCTTCCACTCCGCACCAACAGGTCATAAAAGAAACCTTGCTTTTTGATGTTTACAAGCCTGCGCCTAACGCTCAGCCTCAAACCACGGGAGGCTTGCAAGCAGGTGAAAAGAGCATGGCCATTCGGCTCAAGTTGCAGGCACATGACCAAACCTTGACGGACGATCAAATTGATGATGTGGTGCGAGCCGTCATCCAACAGCTTGAGGCGCAAACCGGTGCCCGTTTGAGGGGGTAATGCTTATGGATTTCACCGTTGAAAGTCTTGAAACACCCGCGCTCACCAAAGCGCAATTGTCAGAGCTCTTGTTTGAGCAGATTGGTTTGAACAAGCGCGAATCCAAAGACATGGTCGACGCTTTTTTTGACCTTATTTCCAGCAGTTTGGTGGAGGGCCAAGACGTCAAGATCACCGGTTTTGGCAACTTTCAAATCCGCACGAAGGCCCCACGCCCAGGCCGCAACCCCAGAACCGGCGAGGCTATTCCAATTCAGGCGCGTCGCGTGGTGACCTTTCA
>DDPM01000039.1 GCA_002342165.1 Hylemonella sp. UBA2468 | reverse complement strand
ACAAGCTCATGTGGATGCCGCCTTGCGCGCCGCTACTGTTCGCAACCACAGCGCCACGCACCTCATGCACAAAGCACTGCGCGAAGTGCTGGGCAGCCACGTGCAGCAAAAGGGCAGCTTGGTCAATGCCGAGCGAACCCGTTTTGACTTTGCGCACAATGAGGCGGTAAGCGATGCCGAGATTCGTCAAATAGAAGCCATTGTCAATTCAGAAATTTTGGTCAATGCCGCAGCCCATGCGCGCGTGATGGACATTGAAAGCGCCCAAAAAACCGGCGCCATGATGCTCTTTGGGGAAAAATATGGCGAAACCGTGCGCGTGCTGGACATTGGCTCCAGCCGAGAGCTTTGCGGAGGCACCCACGTTAAGGCCACGGGCGACATTGGTCTTTTCAAAATTGTGGGCGAAAGCGGTGTAGCTGCGGGTGTGCGGCGTATTGAGGCTGTAACAGGTGAAAACGCGCTGGCTTATTTGCAGTCTCTGGAAGATACCGTGGCTCAAGCTGCTGGCACGCTTAAAGCCACGCCGGCCGAGCTCAATACCCGCTTGGGCCAGTTGTTGGACCACATCAAAGCCTTAGAAAAAGACATGTCTGCCCTTAAAGGCAAGCTGGCGTCCAGCCAAGGCGACGAGCTTTTGGCCCAGGCTCAAGAGCTTCCAACTGCAGATGGCAAAACACTCAAGGTGTTGGCCGCAACACTGGAAGGCGCAGACGCCAAAACCCTGCGCGATACCCTAGACAAGCTCAAAGACAAGCTCAAAACCGCCGCTATTGTGCTGGCCGCAGTTGAGGGGGGGAAAGTGCAATTGGCTGCAGGGGTCACTGCCGACAGTGTGGGTAAAGTCAAAGCCGGTGAGCTGGTGAANNCGCATTGGCTAGCGTGCTTGGGTGGGTGGCCCAGCAAGTGGAGAATAATAGCTGACGCTTAATCTAGCGACCTTTTACTTGAAGCCCTGCGAACTAAAGGTGCTTCAACGTAGCGCTCAAACCAAACCGCTAAAACAATGCTGACGCCCCAGCACAAAGCTAGGGCCAGTTCTGCGGAGATATGGGAATTGACAGGGTGGGTTTGCTGCCACCACACAAACAGGGCGTTACCCAGCATCAAAACTGGAAAGTGCACCAGGAACAAACCGTAAGAAATTTGACCCAACTTGCTGATGAGGCGAGCCACGGGGTTGGGCAAGCTTCTTTGTGCGCGGGGCACAACAGTTTGGTGCCATTGCAGCAATCCCAATAACAACGCCACCAATAAAGCCAGTGCGATGCGTTCCCTGAAATCCAAAAGCAAAGCCATGCACCCTGTAAGCGCCAATAGGCTCAACCAAGTGGCGGGGCGTCGTGAATGCCCTCCCCAGTATGCGCAAGCGCCCATGGCGTAAGAACCAAAAAAGTAAAACGGCCAGCTGTCCCATTCGCGGTGATGGTTGAAAAAAAACAAGGAAGCCATCATTAAACCCAGCACTAAGGTTTGTGCCACGCCCGGTCCTAAAACATGCCCCGGCCCCAAAAACCGGTGGCTGCGGTGCCCCAGCCAAAGCAACAGCGTCATGATCATGAAAAGCTGAAAATCAATGGCTACGTACCATATGCCAGCAGTCAAGGCGTCTTGATGGGTGAGGTTTTGCAGCAGCAGCAAATGGCTGATCGATTGACCCAGTGTGGGTGATGAGGGTACAAAGTCTGAATGGATCCATATCCGGGTGATGGCTGCACTGCCCACCGCCAAAACCAAAGCCACCACGCAGGGAATGACCAAGCGCCGGTAACGGTTGAGCATGACCCTAAAGGGAGATCGGCTCCAAATTTGTCGACCTGGCGCCAAACTCATAGCGGCCAGGTAGCCCCCCAGGACCAAAAACACCTGAACTGCCATGCGTGCTTCGTCATAAAACCACCCAATCAAGTTTGGCCATGCTTGGTAAAGGGTGTCGGAAACCGGACCGTAAGCAGATAGGTGGTGCAGCACGATGAGTTGAGAGGCCAGAGCCTTAAGCGCATCGATATGGATCTGACGAGATTTGTCACTCATTTTTTGATGATAGGTCCTTTAAACCTCATGACTATTCGTTGCAAACATCAAGCGATGATGGCTTTCAAAAACACGCTCCTGCCCCGTGATGGGGTCCTGAAACGCAATGGCCTTGGCGCACAGTTGCAGAGGGCGGGCGTAGTCATCTGCATGGTCTGGGCCGTGCACCACGGTGGGGTACAACAGGTCGTTCAAGATCGGTAGGCCAAGGGCGTTCATGTGCACCCGCAATTGGTGCGTCTTGCCGGTGATGGGTTTAAGGCGGTACAGCGCCCAGCGTTGCTGGCTCAGAGTTGCATTTTCTAGCTGTACCTCTTGCACGCGTTCTATGTGGGTTTGGGTGTTAGGTGGGCCTGATACTTCGCGCTGTTTAAAAAACTGTACATCGGGCTCGATGCGGCTTTGGTAAAGCATGTGTTGGTTGTCGTCCCAATGGTCATGGCTTAGGTGGTTGTATGGCGCTAGGGCTTCATAGAGTTTTTCGACCAAGCGGTCCTTAAACAGGGCTTGGTAGGCGGCTCGGTCTTGCGCCCGGACGCTAAACACAACCAATCCAGCGGTTTCACGGTCTATGCGGTGGATGGGGCTGAGTGTGGCCAAGCCGAGCTGCTGCTTCAAGCGCACCAGCAAAGTTTCTTTAACAAACCGGCCTGAGGGGGTTACGGGCAAAAAATGCGGTTTGTCGGCCACCACCAAGTGCTCGTCTTGAAACAAGATGCGCTCCTTGAGTGGAATGGGCGGCTCAAATGCCAGTTGCCGGTAGTAGTAAATACGCGGGTGCCCCTGTGCGGTGCGCAGTCGCAAATCAGCACAAGTGGTGCTGGGGCTTATAGCCTGACCAAATTCATCGAGCACCGAACCATCGGCCATGCGTTGTAACCATTGTTCCCGGCTTACCGCGGGCAGGCGCTGGGCTAAAAAATCAAGCAACAGACGCCATGATCCGTTTGATAGCGCCACACAACTAGGGCTAACGCCATCTTGAAGCGGCAAATGGCTTGGGCGCTCCATGGGCCTAGGTGCTAAACGCGTGTGAACACCACATCCCAGACGCCGTGTCCAAGTCTCAGGCCGCGTTTCTCAAATTTGGTCAGTGGTCGGTAGGCAGGTTTAGGTGCAAAGCCTTGGGCATCGGCGTTTTCTGTATTGCGCAACAGGGGTTCTCCAGCCAGCACTTGCACCATTTGATGCGCATAGGGTTCCCAATCGGTGGCGCAGTGCAGGTAGCCTCCGGGTTTGAGGCGGGCGGCCAGTTGGGACGTCAATTTGGGTTGAATCAAACGCCGCTTGTTGTGGCGCAATTTGTGCCAAGGATCCGGAAAAAACACATGAATGCCATCCAAACTGCCCAAGGGCACCATGTGTTCTATCACCTCGACTGCGTCGTGCTGCAAGATGCGGATATTGGTCAGCCCGCGATCGCCGATCTGTTTAAGCAAGGCACCCACGCCGGGTTCATGCACCTCGCAACACAAAAAGCGGCTGTGAGGCATGAGTTCTGCAATATGAGCCGTCGCGTCTCCCATGCCAAAGCCAATTTCCAATACGACGGGTGGTGAGGTTTCAGGGGCGTGATTCAAGTCAGGCTGCTGCGCAAACGCTGTATCCCATTGCAGCAAGACAGGCTCGTACTTCAACAAGTAAAGCGGCCCCAACTCTTCAAAAGCTTTGGCTTGGCCCGAGGTGGTGCGACCCGCGCGGCGCACATAACTTTTGATGGTTTTGGGAAATTCCACACCGGCCGGTGGCAGGCGGCGGGCATCTTTGGGGGGGAGGGTGATCACTGTTAAATTTTATCGGACATGATGTTGTGCCCAAACCTTGCCGTCCATTGCAGTACAGCGGCATGCAGCCAATCGTGAAGTGAGGTCGTGTTTGCAAGCGCCTCCGTTTGCAAGCCTAACGTTTGGGCCGCAGTTTTTAAGAGCTTGAGCGGGTCTGAAGTGTCCAGCGCTGTGGCACCGTTTTGTTTAGAGAGTTTGGCGCCGTCTTCACCCAGTACCAAGGGTGTGTGCAGGTACTGTGGGGTGGGAAGGTTGAGGGCTTGTTGCAACAGTATTTGGCGGGCGGTGTTGTCCGCCAGGTCTGCGCCGCGCACCACATGGGTCACGCCCTGCTGTGAGTCATCTACTACCACCGCCAGTTGGTACGTAAAGTAAGCATCGCTTCGCTGCAAGGCAAAGTCACCCACGGCTTCTGTCACATTTTGTTGTTGGGGGCCCAGCCACCGGTCTTCCCAATGCACCAGCTGTAGCTGATGGGTACTCACATAGGCTGTTGTGTTGAAACGCCATGTGGGGTGTTTGGCGCTTGGGTTGAGTTTTGGGGGTGCTGAAATGGGTCGGCAAGTTCCGGGGTAGACCCGCTCTTCATGCCTTGCAGGTGCTTGGCCAAGGGTTTGCAGCGCAGTCAAAATGTCTTTGCGTGAGCAGGTGCAGGGGTATACCCATTGCTGAGCTTGCAGAAGTGCTAGTGCTTGTTGGCACAGGGCGGTGCGCTGGCTTTGCCACACCACGGGCTGGTCGGGGTGCAAACCGCAGGCGGCCAATTGGCTCAGGATGGTGTCGCCCGCACCGGGCACGCACCGAGGTTGGTCTATATCTTCCATGCGAACGAGCCACGTGCCGCCATGCGCGCGAGCATCTAGCCAACTTGCCAGAGCAGCTACCAAGGAGCCTGCGTGCAGAGGGCCTGTGGGAGAAGGCGCAAAGCGGCCTATGTAGCGACGAGTTCCATTGCCCATATTGCCTCAGGTAGCCGCAATGGGCTCAGCAAATCTTGAGTGCCAGCTCCAAACCTGAAACGAAGGCGTTTTCGACCCGGTGGCCCAAGCACCAGTCGCCACACACACCCAGGCCAGAACGTTTGTCCCACAAGAAGGACTTACCCAAGGGCTCCTGGGTTTGGGCATAGCGCCAGCGGTGTACCGCTGCAAAGCTGGGCTCGGCTAAGAT
>DDPM01000108.1:5827-6141 GCA_002342165.1 Hylemonella sp. UBA2468 | reverse complement strand
CGCAACTTTGCCGCTGGCATGAGCGGCGGCTTGGCCTATGTGTGGGATGAAGACGGTTTGTTTGCCCAACGCTGCAACACCGCCATGGTGTCTTTGGACCCCGTACTGACCGTTGCGGAGCAAGTGGCCGCCCAGTCCAAAGCCATTTGGCACCGTGGTCAGGCCGATGAGACCCAGCTTAAAAAGTTGCTGGAAGACCACCACCGCTGGACAGGCAGCAAGCGTGCTCGCGACATTTTGGACAACTGGGCCACTGCGCGCGGCAAGTTTGTGAAGGTGTTTCCAAATGAATACAAGCGCGCACTCGGTGAAAT
>DDPM01000108.1:5639-5817 GCA_002342165.1 Hylemonella sp. UBA2468 | reverse complement strand
CATGCCAACAAAGCAGCGGGCGCTGCGTCCAGCTCCAAAGCCTTGGCTTGAAAAACAAATTTAAGGAATAAGCATCATGGGAAAAATTACCGGTTTCATGGAGTTTGAGCGCATTGAAGAGGGCTACCAGCCCGTACCCGTGCGCTTGAAAAATTACCAGGAATTTGTGGTGGGCTTG
>DDPM01000108.1:0-5539 GCA_002342165.1 Hylemonella sp. UBA2468 | reverse complement strand
GTCAACAACATCATTCCGGACTTCAACGACCTGGTGTTTCAGGGGGATTGGCACAACGCCATCACCGTGCTGCACAGCACCAATAACTTTCCAGAGTTCACGGGGCGTATTTGCCCTGCACCCTGTGAAGCTGCGTGCACTTTGAATGTGAACGACGATGCGGTGGGCATCAAATCGATCGAGCACGCCATCATCGACAAAGCGTGGTCTGAGGGCTGGGTCAAGCCCCAATTGCCAGCGGTGAAAACCGGCAAGAAAGTGGCCGTGATCGGCTCGGGCCCTGCAGGATTGGCTGCCGCCCAGCAACTGGCTCGGGTGGGACATGAGGTGACCGTATTTGAAAAAAATGACCGTGTGGGCGGCCTGCTGCGCTACGGCATTCCCGATTTCAAAATGGAAAAAACCCACATCGACCGCCGCTTGGCCCAAATGCAAGCCGAGGGTGTGGTGTTTCGCACCAGCGTGTTGGTGGGTGCCATGCCCAAGGACAGCAAAGTCACCAATTGGGCCAAAGAAACCGTGACGCCTGAGCAGTTGCAGCAAGATTTTGACGCGGTGTTGTTGGCTGCAGGCTCGGAGCAGTCGCGCGACCTGCCCGTGCCAGGGCGCGACCTGGACGGCATTCACTTTGCCATGGAGTTTTTGCCCCAGCAAAACAAAGTCAATGCTGGTGACAAGGTCAAGGCCCAACTGCGAGCTGAGGGCAAGCACGTCATCGTGATTGGCGGTGGCGACACCGGTAGCGACTGCGTGGGCACCAGCAACCGCCATGGTGCTGCCAGCGTGACCCAGTTTGAAGTCATGCCTCAGCCGCCCGATCAGGAGAACAAGGCCCTGGTCTGGCCTTACTGGCCCTTGAAACTGCGCACCAGCTCCAGCCACCAAGAGGGCTGCGTGCGCGAATTTGCCATTTCCACCAAATCATTCAATGGCGAAAAAGGCAAGGTCAAGAGCCTGACCACAGTGCATGTGGAGTTGAAAGACGGCAAGCTGGTGGAAATTGCGGGTACTGAAAAAGAATACAAGGCCGATTTGGTCTTGTTGGCCATGGGCTTCGTGAACCCCGTGCCTACTGTGTTGGACGCTTTTGGTGTGGAAAAAGACGGCCGGGGCAATGCCAAAGCCAGCACCGACTTCACTGGCGGCTACGCCACCAATGTGCCCAAAGTGTTTGCTGCGGGCGACGTGCGGCGTGGTCAGAGCTTGGTGGTGTGGGCCATTCGCGAAGGCCGTCAAGCCGCCCGCGCGGTGGACGAGTTTTTAATGGGCAGCAGCAACTTGCCGCGTTGAATTGTGCGGGCTAGGGTTCAGCCCAGTCTTTGCTGGGCGTTCATTTATGATCCTCTAGTACCTCAAGCTTTGGGGCGCCCAGATAACCAGTGAACCCAGCCCAAGTGATTCCCCGTGACCTCCATGGCTCCTGACCCCGCTTCCAAAACGCATTCGGCGTCATTGGTAGAGCTCAAGCGCTTGACCTTTGGGTATTCCGATCGGTTGATTTTGGAAAACATGTCGTTGTCCATTCCCAAAGGCAAAGTCACCGCCCTCATGGGGGCGTCGGGCGGCGGTAAAACCACCATTCTTCGTCTCATTGGCGGGCAAAACCGGGCCCAATCCGGTCAGTTGCTGTTTGATGGAGCAGACGTCACCACCATGAATCAAGAGGATTTGTATGCCGCGCGCCGTCGCATGGGCATGCTGTTTCAGTTTGGTGCTTTGTTTGCCGATCTGAGCGTCTTTGAAAACGTGGCCTTCCCTTTAAGAGAACACACCAATTTGCCCGAGGCGCTGATTCGCGACATTGTGCTCATGAAGCTCAATGCTGTGGGCTTGCGTGGCGCTCGTGACCTGATGCCAAGTGAAATTTCGGGCGGTATGGCGCGGCGTATTGCCTTGGCCCGCGCGATTGCCCTTGACCCTGAGTTGGTGATGTACGACGAACCGTTTTCGGGACTTGACCCCATTTCATTGGGTACCGCAGCTCGCTTGATTCGCAGTTTGAATGACACCATGGGTCTGACCAGTGTGTTTGTGTCGCACGAGCTGGAGCAAACCTTTGCCATTGCCGACCATGTGATTATTTTGGCCAACGGGAAAGTGGCTGTAGAGGGCACACCCGAAGAGGTGCGGCAAACCAGTGACCCCTTGGTTTACCAGTACGTGCATGCGTTGCCCGATGGACCGGTACGCTTCCATTACCCAGGGGTGTCGGTGCACGAGGACTTTGGGCTGACCACCGTATGAGCGGACTCCACCCGCGCGAATTGGGTTTTGCCACCCGCCGTGCTGTAGCTCAGGTGGGGTATGCCGCCCGCTTGTTTTTCAAGCTACTGTGGTCCTTGGGCACGAGCTTGCGCCGCTTTGGGCTCATTCGAGACCAAATCCATTTTTTAGGCAACTATTCTCTCGCCATCATCGCCGTCTCAGGCCTGTTTGTGGGGTTTGTCTTTGGTTTGCAGGGTTTTTACACGCTACAGCGCTATGGGTCCACCGAAGCGCTGGGCCTGCTGGTCACCCTGAGTCTGGTGCGTGAGTTGGGTCCGGTGGTCACGGCTTTGTTGTTTGCAGGCCGGGCCGGCACCTCGCTGACCGCCGAAATTGGCCTCATGAAGGCGGGCGAACAGCTCAGCGTGATGGAAATGATGGCGGTAGACCCTGTGCAACGCGTTCTGGCTCCTCGTTTTTGGGCGGGTGTGTTGGCCATGCCACTTCTTGCTGCGGTATTCAGCGCCATGGGCATCATTGGCGGCTGGGTGGTGGGCGTGTTGCTGATTGGGGTGGATGGCGGCGCATTTTGGAGCCAGATTCAAGGCGGCGTGGACGTATGGAAAGATGTGGGCAATGGCATCATCAAAAGTGTGGTGTTCGGTTTTACCGTGACCTTTGTGGCCCTGCTGCAAGGTTATGAGGCCCAGCCTACCCCCGAGGGAGTTTCCAGCGCCACCACCCGAACAGTGGTGATGGCGTCGCTGGCCGTATTGGGGCTGGACTTTGTTCTGACAGCCATGATGTTTACGATTTAGGAGTTGTAGTGCAGCGCTCAAAAAATGATTTGTGGGTGGGTTTGTTTGTCCTGATTGGGGCCGCCGCCATTTTGTTTTTGGCCCTTCAGGCGGCCAATTTGCTGAACCTGAGTTTTCAGTCCACCTACCGCGTGGAAGCGCGCTTTGACAACATTGGCGGGCTTAAGCCCAAGTCGGCCGTGCGCAGCGCCGGTGTGGTGGTGGGGCGGGTGGAATCCATTGTGTTTGATGACAAAACCTTTCAGGCGCGCGTCACGCTGACCTTGGAGAACCGCTATAAGTTTCCTAAAGACAGCTCACTCAAAATTTTGACCAGTGGCCTTTTGGGCGACCAGTATGTGGGCATAGAGGCTGGAAGCGAAGACCAAAATTTGGCGCAGGGCGATGTGGTGGGCACCACCCAATCGGCAGTGGTGCTGGAAAATCTGATTGGCCAGTTTTTGTACAGCAAGGCTGCTGATGGCAAATCTGATTCAGCCAGATAAATTCAAAAAAGCTCAAAAAAAGCAAAGCCCATGTCCAGCCTGAATATGAATATCAAACGCCACTTTAGTCTCGGCAGATGGGTTCTTGGTCCTCTGATGTTTTGGGCGTGCATGGGATTTGTTTCGGCCAATGACCTACCCAAAGGCACTGACAAAGACAAATCCTTCGCGCAAGCTGCAGCCACAGTCCATAAAGCCAAGCCTATTTCTACCGCCATTGCCGCGGACCCGCTGGAGTCGTTCAACCGCAGCATGTTCACCTTCAATGACGCCTTGGACCGCAATGTGCTCAGACCTGTGGCGGGCGCTTATGAGCAGGTCACACCGTCCTTTTTTCGCAAAGGGGTGAGCAATTTCTTTGGCAATTTGGGGGACGCATGGTCCACTGTCAACAGTGCGCTTCAGCTCAAGCCTAAGCACACGGTGGAAAACCTGATGCGGGTTTTGGTCAATTCCACCTTTGGCATTTTGGGGGTGATGGATGTGGCCACCGAGGTGGGTATTGAGCGGCATACCGAAGATTTTGGCCAGACCCTAGGTTACTGGGGCGTGGGCGCGGGCCCATATGTGGTGCTGCCAGTGCTGGGACCTTCTACTATGCGCGATACCGCAGCCTTGGCGGTTGACTTCAAGGGTGACTGGGTCACCATGCAAGACGATGTCGCGTTTCGCAACTCCGCTTATGTGTTGCGCGGGGTCAACCAGCGGGCCAAGCTTCTCAAAGCGGGCAATATGCTTGAGGAGGCCGCTTTGGACAAGTACACCTTTGTGCGCGACGCCTATTTACAGCGCCGTCAAAACCTAGTGTTGGACGGTGAATTGCCCGATACGCCAGACGATGACCCCAGCAATGATTCCGGTCATGATCCCGGCAACAACCAAGTGAAGAGCGCACAATGAGCCTCTTGATTTTTTAAAGTGAACACCATGCAACGTCGATTCATGTTCCAGTGCGTTTTGACGCTGGGTTTGCTAGTCAGCCCTGCCCTGATGGCGCCTGTCTGGGCCAATGGCGAAGCCGCGGATGCTTTTGTCAAACGCATCACCACTGATGTCTACGAGACGCTGCGCACCGATAAAGCCATTCAGGCGGGGGACATGAACCGCATCATTGCCTTGGTGGACACCAAAATCATGCCCAACGTGAACTTTCAGCGCATGACAGCGTCTGCTGTGGGCCCTGGTTGGCGGCAAGCTACCCCAGAACAGCAAAAGCGCCTGCAAGAGGAATTTAAAACCTTGCTGGTGCGCACTTATGCAGGGGCTTTGACCCAAGTGAACGACCAAGTTGTAAGCTTTAAGCCGCTGCGCGCCAATCCCGAAGACAAAGAGGTGGTGGTCCGTACCGAGGTCAAAGGTCGTGGTGAGCCGATTCAGCTGGACTACCGACTGGAAAAAACATCCGACGCAAGCGGCGCTTGGAAAATTTACGACTTGAACGTCTTGGGCGCGTGGTTGGTGCAAACTTACAAAACCCAGTTTGCCCAAGAAATCAACGCCAAAGGTATTGATGGCCTGATTGCCACATTGGCTGAGCGCAATAAATCCAACGCTCGAAAAAACTGAGCTGTGCTGACCCTACCTGCCGATTTGACCCATCGAGACGCTGCAGCCTATTTGGTCCAGAGCTTGGCCCAAAATCTGGAGCAACTGGCGGCTGCCGACACAGCTTCAACATTCGAACTTCAGGTTGATGCCTCAGCCCTTCAACACTTTGACTCCTCCGCTTTGGCGGTGTTGTTGGAGTTGCGACGTCAAGCTCAGGTGCGTGGCCATAGTTTTCGGGTGATGGGCATGTCCGCCCGCCTGAGCGAATTAGCCGGTTTGTACGGCGTGGATGAGTTACTGGCCCGTCCGGCCTGAAAGTGTATTGATGACAGTAACTGCGATCCGCTTTCACCAAGTCTCTAAGACTTACGCGTCTGCCAAAGGGCCGGCGGGCGCCTCATTCAAAGCGCTTGACAACGTCAGTTTTGACATTCAACAAGGTGAGTTCTTCGGCTTGCTCGGGCCCAATGGCGCTGGTAAAAC
>DDPM01000135.1:2954-4376 GCA_002342165.1 Hylemonella sp. UBA2468 | reverse complement strand
TGTTGGCAGGTGAGGCGGTCGAATCTATGTCGGCAGACCAATTGGCATCTATTCGCAACCGCCGCATTGGTTTTGTATTTCAACAGTTCAATTTACTGCCCAGAACCAGCGCGCTCGAGAACGTGGAGTTGCCCATGGTGTACGCTGGTATCAAGGTAGTGCAGCGCCATGAGCAAGCGTTGTCAGCGCTTACCACCGTGGGTTTACGCGATCGTGCTTCTCATACACCCTCGGAGTTGTCGGGGGGGCAGCAGCAGCGAGTGGCTATTGCGCGCGCTTTGGTCAATCACCCCCAACTTATATTGGCCGACGAGCCCACAGGAGCACTGGACTCCAGCACCAGTGAAGACATCATGAAGCTGCTGCGGCAACTCAACCGCGAGGGTATAACCGTAGTATTGGTGACGCACGAGGCCGATATTGCCGCATGGGCACGCCGTAAATTGGTGTTTAGAGATGGCTTGATCGTCGACGACGCTCAACAGTGTGGACTCCCGGCTTGGCTCACACAAACCGAAACTAGCTTTTCGGCCGAGGTGGTATGAATTCCCGGGGTACACCATGAATCTCTGGTCTGCAGTGCGCAGTGCCTGGCGCGCCTTGGCAGCCAACACCTTGCGCAGCATCTTGACCATGCTGGGCATCATCATTGGGGTGGCGGCGGTCATCACCATGATTGCAGTGGGGCGTGGGGCCACGGAAAGAGTGCAAGCGCAAATGAAGGGCTTGGGCTCCAACATCATGCTGGTGTTGCCAGGGGGCGTTTCACAAGCAGGGGTGCGACTGGGAGCACAAACCCGTCAGCGCCTGACTGAAGAAGATGCGCTTGCCATTGCCCTTGAGGTGCCCGAAGTTCAGGTGGCGGCACCTACTTCACGCACCACCGGGCAGCTGGTGGCAGGCAACATCAATTGGGGCACCAATATTTTTGGTGTGACCAATGAGTACCTAGAAGCCCGCGACTGGGGTTTGGCCTCAGGGCGGATGTTTGACGCAGCCGAGCTTTCAGGCTCAGCCAAGGTGGCATGGATTGGTGCCACTGCAGCCCGTGAATTGTTTGGCGATGAAGACCCTTTGGAACAAGTGGTTCGGGTGCGTGGCGTGCCTATGAAGGTAGTGGGCGTGCTGCTGCCCAAAGGCCAAAACTCCAACGGCCAAGACCAAGACGATGTGCTCATGATTCCCATCAGCACCTTGCGCAACCGCATTTGGGGTGGGGACACCACCAGCCGCTTGAAGCGGGTGTGGTCGATTTCAGTCAAAGTGCGCGAAGGCCAGGACATGAAGGTCGCTGAAGAGGGCATAAAAGACCTGCTGCGTCAGCGCTTTAAGGTTCAGCCCGGTGCTGAAGACCCCTTTACGGTACGAAACCTCACCGAAATACTGCAAGCCCAAGAAGAAGCCAGCCGTGTCATGACGCTG
>DDPM01000135.1:0-2831 GCA_002342165.1 Hylemonella sp. UBA2468 | reverse complement strand
TTGCGCATGGCTGTGGGGGCTCGTCCGCGCGACATCCTCAACCAGTTTTTAATTGAGGCGGTCACCCTCAGTTTGGTTGGCGGGGCTATTGGTGTGCTGCTCGGAGCCGTTGCAACTTGGGCTTTGGGCAACTTTGCGGGTTGGCAGGTCAGCATGACCTTGGGTTCAATTGCGCTGGCTGCTGGTTTTTCTGCGGTAGTGGGCGTATTTTTTGGGTTCTATCCCGCGCGCAGAGCGTCCAGGTTGTTGCCTATTCAAGCCTTGCGCTACGAGTAGTTGGGCTGGTTGAACTTAAAAATAAAGGTGCTGGGGTATGGATGTGACGCTGTTGATTAAAGCGGCCCTGATGGGTGTGGTGGAGGGGCTGACAGAATTTTTGCCCATATCAAGTACCGGCCACCTTATATTGGCGGGCGCCTTGCTGGGCTTTAACGATGACAAAGCCAAGGTGTTTGACATTGCTATTCAAACCGGCGCCATTGGTGCGGTTATTTTGGTGTATTGGCAAAAAATTCGCACCACCCTAGTGGCCTTACCCA
Organism: Hylemonella sp. UBA2468; assembly: GCA_002342165.1. Classification (GTDB taxonomy): domain Bacteria; phylum Pseudomonadota; class Gammaproteobacteria; order Burkholderiales; family Burkholderiaceae_C; genus Hylemonella. The sequence continues at coordinate 2,292 of DDPM01000135.1, read as the reverse complement.
CTAATGCGCAAGCACGGCAATTTGCTGTGAATGTGCTGATTGCTTTTGTGCCAGCGGTTCTGTTGGGGCTGTTGTTTGGCAAAGCCATCAAGGCGCATTTGTTTACCCCGATGGTGGTGGCCAGCACCTTTATTTTGGGTGGCGTGGTGATTTTGTGGGCAGAGCGCAGACAAGCCCAGCTGCCTGGAGCAGTGCGCATTCAAGAGGTGGACGACATGTCTTGGAAGGATGCGCTCAAGGTAGGCTTGGTGCAATGCTTGGCCATGGTGCCGGGTACCAGCCGCAGCGGGGCCACCATCATCGGCGGCATGCTGATGGGGCTGAGTCGCAAAGCCGCCACCGATTTTTCTTTTTACTTGGCCATTCCCACCTTGATGGGTGCGGGTGCTTACAGCTTGTTCAAAGAGCGCGCGCTGCTGTCTTGGGCTGATGTGCCCATGTTTGGCGTGGGACTGTTGGCATCGTTTGTCAGCGCTTGGCTTTGTGTGCGCTGGTTGTTGCGTTTTATTGCCACGCACAGCTTTATTGGCTTTGCGTGGTACCGAATTGTGTTTGGCGTGGTGGTGTTGGCCACTGCATGGAGCGGTTGGATTCCGTGGACCGCTTAGGTCCAAGCTTTTAAAGGCCTGTGAGTTTTTTTAAGCTGTATAAAGCTTCTAGGGCTTCTCTAGGGCTCAGCGCATCAGGGTCTAGGGCGGCCAATCTGGTTTCAAGTTCGCTAGGTTCAACCTGCTGTGCAGATGGTGCTGGCGCAAACAAATCTACCTGAGCTTGGCTGGATCCGGCTTGAGCTTCAAGCGCTTCTAAAGCATGGCGTGCATGTTGAATGACCGTGTTAGGCATACCTGCTAATTTGGCCACCTGTATGCCGTAACTTCGGCTGGCTGGACCGGGTTGAATTTCATGCAAAAACACAATGTCGTGCCCAGACTCCACCGCACTCACATGCACATTGACGGCGCCTGAGTGCTGCACGGGAAATGCAGTGAGTTCAAAGTAATGGGTCGCAAATAACGTGAAGGCTTGAGTTTTGTCGTGTAACTGTGTGGCAATGGCACCAGCCAGGGCCAAGCCGTCAAATGTGGAGGTGCCCCTGCCAATTTCATCCATCAGCACCAAAGAGTGGGGTGTGGCGGCATGCAATATTTGTGCGGCTTCCAGCATTTCCAACATAAAGGTGGACTGCGCATTAGCCAAGTCGTCTGCTGCCCCAATTCGGGTGTAAATGGCGTCAATAGGTCCTAAGCGGCATGCTGCAGCTGGTACGTAGCTGCCCATAGAGGCCAGCAAAACCACCAAAGCCACCTGACGCATGTAAGTAGATTTGCCACCCATATTAGGGCCGGTGATGACTTGCATGCGTTGCTTGGCCGACAAGCGCGTGTCGTTGGGTATAAAGCTGCCCGATTGCCCGCCTGCGCGTTGACCACTGGCCTCGTTCAAGCGCGCTTGAACCACGGGGTGACGGCCCTGTTCAATCTCAATGCAGGGGTGACTCACAAATTGCGGTTCCGACCAGTCGAGCGTTAAAGACCGCTCAGCCAAGCAGCACAACACGTCCAAGGTGGCCAGGGCTTGGGCCACGCGGGTCAAGTCGGGCACAAAGGCTTGTAAATGCTCCAGCAGTTGGTCGTACAACCAGCGCTCCCGCGCTAGGGCACGGTCTTGTGCTGACAGGGCTTTGTCTTCAAAAGTCTTGAGCTCGGGGGTGATGAACCGCTCGGCGTTTTTAAGGGTTTGGCGGCGGCGGTAGTCGTCGGGCACTTTATCTATTTGGCCTTGGGTGACCTCTATGTAAAAGCCATGCACTTTGTTGAACTGCACCCGCAGGTTGGCAATGCCGGTTCGGGCGCGTTCTCGGTTTTCCAGATCCAGCAAAAAGCCATCGCAATTGGTTTGAATGGCTCGCAGTTCATCCAGCTCCGCATCTAGGCCCTGCGCCATGACCCCGCCTTCTCGAATCAGTGCGGAGGGATCTTCTAAAAGTGCGTTCTGTAAATGTTCGATACAAGCCACGGGCGGGTGCACATGCTTGGCCAATTGATCCAACAAGGTGGCTTGCGTCGTTATAGATGTGGCGGGCTGGTCTTGCGGACTCAGCAGCTTGCTTAACTGGGCTGTGAGCTGCTGCGCTTTAAGCAGTGTGAGTTTGAGTGCCACCAGTTCTCTGGGGCGCACCTGGCGCAGGGCCAAACGGGCTGTCAGACGCTCCACATCGCTGCTGCCTTTGAGCTGATCGCGCAGGGCTTTAAAGGTGTTTCCGCGCAATTGGGCAATGGCCTCGAGCCGATG
>DDPM01000084.1:3841-3996 GCA_002342165.1 Hylemonella sp. UBA2468 | reverse complement strand
TGCAGGCGCTTGCCCGCGTCGCCCACCAGTTGTGTCAGGCGTGCTTCGATGTTCAGGTGCACATCTTCTAGGTCCAACAGCCATTCAAACTTGCCAGCGGCAATGTCTTGGCTGATTTGGTTCAGGCCCCGTTGAATATCTTGAAGGTCTTGTGC
>DDPM01000084.1:0-3747 GCA_002342165.1 Hylemonella sp. UBA2468 | reverse complement strand
CGCTAGAGGTGTAGCGCTTGACCAGGTCGCTCATGGGCTCTGAAAACAGCGCCGACCACGCCTTGGATTTTTGATCGAGTTGGTTGCTTGACATAGGTCGCCCATTATCCGCGCAGCCAAGATGGGGGTCTGAGAGAATCTACTCCGATGAAATTGACCATCGCCAACCCAGAAAGCAGGCTAGCCCCAAGCATGCCCAGAGTGATTTTGACCCGTGCTCCAGACGAGTCCAAGTCTTGGTCTGTTGGGTTGCTTGCGGCGGGTTACGAGGTGGTGTCTTTGCCGCTCATTCATATTCAGCTGGCTCCAGACCCGGTTGCGATTGAAGCCGCAGCCCAGCNNAGCAGCTGAGCACCTACCGGGCCGTAATGTTTGTCAGCGCTCATGCTGCAGCGGGTTTTTTGTATGGGGCTGTCCCAGCGTTGGAGCCTGTATTTCAAGCACGTCAAATCCGAGCCTGGGTGACCGGGCCCGGGACGCGACAAGCCCTGATGGCGATGGGGATCGATGCCACATGCATAGACGCTCCAGCGCACGACGCCCCACAGTTGGATTCTGAGTCGCTTTGGCAGTCTGCGGGCCATCATTTGGTGGCGGGCGATCGTGTTTTGATTGTGCGGGGTACTGATGAGGCACCCTATGCGTCTTTTGCGGGACCGGCAGTGGGTATGGGGCGCAACTGGCTGGCCGAGCGCATTCGGCAAGCGGGTTGTGAGGTGGATTTTGTAGTGGCTTATGCGCGCTTAAAGCCGCGTTTTACGCCCGACCAAGTGCGGCAGGTGCAGCAGTGGGCGGGCGACGGAACGGTGTGGGTGCTCAGCAGCACCCAGGCTGTGATGAATTTGCAGGCGGCTTTGCCCGATCAGGTATGGTCTTATGCCAAGGCCTTGGTGACCCACCCCCGCATTGAGGACGCAGCCCGCCAGGCTGGTTTTGTAAGGGTTGTCCAGTGCAAGCCCGTGTTGGAAGAGTTGTTGAGCTCTCTACAATCTTTGCATTGAGCCCTTACTTCATAAGCCCCTGTGCATCCACCCCATTCACCACCGCCCCAGCAGGTTGAGCAGCCTTCTCAAACAGCTCAACCTGCAGAGTCTCTAGGCGAAGCCACTCGCGAAGAAGCCTTTGTTCCTCAAGGTAAGGCCGGCATGACTGGCCGCATTCCTGGCATTTCCAAATGGGGGGTAGCTGTGGGCGCATTGGCTGCGCTGGGCGTGATGTTGTCCCTGATCTTGATGCAACGACTCTCGGTGACTCAAGAGCTATTGGCTCGGCAAAGCCAAGATTCAGGGGCCAGTGCCTTGGAGGCCAAAACCATCGCCCGCCAAACCCAAAGCCAGCTTCAAGATTTAACTGCCCGACTTTCGGTTCTGGAGGTGCGCTTGAGCGAGGTAGCCCTTCAAAGAACCCAACTGGAAGAGCTGATGCAGAGTTTGTCCCGTTCTCGGGACGAAAACTTGGTGGTGGATATTGAGTCGGCGATTCGTTTGGCTCAACAACAAGCGCAGCTGACGGGCAGCCTGGAACCCTTGTTGGCAGCCTTGAAATCGGCTGAACTGCGTGTGCAGCGTACGGCTCAGCCCAGGTTGGCTCCCCTACAACGCGCGATTGCCAAAGACCTGAGCCGCATCCGCTCCACTCCTTTGTCTGACACCCCAGCCTTACTGGTCAAGTTGGATGAATTGGTTCGACTGGTGGACGAGCTGCCCTTGGCCAATGCTGTATCTACCTTGCAAGCGGGTCGTGCGGTAGCCGCCTTGAAGCCACGCACAGAAGACAATTTTTCAAGTTGGTGGGAGCGCAGCTGGAATTTGGCCCTGAAAGACTTTTGGGCCGAGGTGAAAGATCTGGTTCGCGTTGGCCGTGTGGAGTCGCCTGAGTCCGTGCTGTTGTCGCCTGAGCAGTCGTTTTTTGTACGAGAAAACTTAAAGCTCAAAATGCTCAACGCTCGGTTAGGCATATTGGCGCGCCAGTTGGAAACCTCCCGCACCGACCTCAACGCTGCGGCTTATGTGATGCAAAACTACTTTGACCCTGGCTCCCGCAAAACGCAATCCGCGCTGAGTTTGGTGCGGCTCATTCAGTCACAGACTCACAACCTGGAACTGCCGCGAGTGGACGAAACCTTGGCGGCACTGGCTACAGCTTCTGCTGGCCGATGACATAGGCTTAACGGGTGCAGTTTCATGCGTAATTTGATTGGCTTGATTGCCCTGACCGCTGTGGCGGTGGCTGCAGCACTTTTTGCCGGCAACAACCAAGCCACTGTGACGCTGTTCTGGCCGCCTTACCGCGTGGATATGTCCCTGAATTTGCTGCTGCTGTGCTTGGTGGGCGTGTTTATGACGGTGTATGTGGCCATGCGGGCCCTGTCTGCCATCACCTCATTGCCAGCAGAGGCCCGCCGCTGGCGCTTGCAGTATTTGGAGCGCAGCTTGCAGCAGGGCATGTTGGACGCCTTGTCGCATTTGGCAGCGGGCCGATTTATCAGGGCCCGCAAGGCGGCCGAGTCGGTGTTGGAGCAAGACGCAGCGCTCACGCAAAGTGAACATCCGTTGCCCTATTCCAACCGTTTGAGGGCCATGGCCCATTTATTGGCAGCTGAAGGCGCGCATGCTTTGCAAGATGTTGCTGCCCGGGATGCGCATGGCAAGCAGGCCCTGGGTCAAGCAGCTGGTACCAGCAGAGCCGATCAAGAAATTCGAGAAGGTTTACAGCTGAGGTCGGCAGGGTGGTTGGTTGATGATCGCGATTTTCGTGCCGCGTTGCAGCAGCTTGAAGATTTACCCCAAGGCGCCGCGCGCAGAACTCTGGCATTGCGCTTGCGTTTTAAAGTGGCGCGTCAAACCCAGCAGACCTTGGTGGCATTGGAAACCGCACGGTTGTTGGGCAAGCACAGGGCGTTTTCAGAAGCTGCTGCCCAAAGCCTGTTGCAAGGCTTGGCCTTGGAGCATTTGGCTCGTGCCGTCGATTCTGCGCAAGTGGCGCTGGCTTGGAGCCAGTTGCACCCCAGCGAACAAGCCTTACCCGAAGTGGCTTTGAGCGCCGCTGAACGAAGCCTGAAATCTGGTGGATCGGCTGCGCAGGCACTGAGCTGGCTGCTGCCTTTGTGGGAGCGGCTAGCGGACTCAAACCCTTCTCTGGAGTTACCGCACCGCCAACGCCTCATCGGTGCGATGAGCCAATGTTTTATTGGGGACCACCATGAGCCGGATCGGCTGTGGTTGTCGCGCATTGAGGCTGCTCAACTGCAGCAGCCTGCAGACCCCTACTTGCAGTTGTTGTACGGGGTGGCGTGCTGGCGTTTTAGCCTTTGGGGCAAGGCCCAACAGATGTTGCAACAAGCTGCCGTGAAGTTGCAAACGCCATCACTGCGCCGTCAAGCCTGGTCGATGCTGGCCCAAATGGCCCAAGACCGCCAAGACCATGCCGCTGCGCTGGAAGCATGGAAAAAAGCAGCCTTGGCTGAGCCAAGCGTTTAGGCCCGTTCAGGCAGAAGGCTGGTCAAAAGGCAAGTTCAGATTGCGCAAATCTTTGCGGGTTTCAACCAATACCAGCGGTCCTTCTTCGACGACGACGGCGGCCGCACGAACGCGGGGCACATGCACAGGTTTAGGCTCTGCGGCAATGGCGGCTTGAACGGCGGACACCTTGACGGGGTCCGAGTTCACCCACTCCAAGCCCGCTTGATGCGAAATGTCGATCAAGTGGGGCAATGGAAGTTCAAACGTCAGAACCTTGGGCATGCTC
>DDPM01000157.1:8489-9373 GCA_002342165.1 Hylemonella sp. UBA2468 | reverse complement strand
TGTGGTGTTGGACACCAACATTGTTCTAGACCTTTGGGTGTTCCAAGACCCTACCACGGCAGCTTTGTTGCTGGCACTTGAATCGAGCGTCACGGTATGGTGGGCTACCAGCCCCATGCGCGATGAATTGGCCCGCGTCCTGGACTACCCCCACATTCAAAAGCGACTCCTTCAATGCCAACTTGGCCCTCGACACTCCATGCCATATCTGCCGCAGAGTCCAGAATTCAAGACGGCGGCTTGGGTGTTGTGTGAATTTGACCGGCTGGCCAAGGTGGCCGAGGTTCCACCCAAAGCCACCATCACCTGCAAAGACCCAGACGATCAAAAGTTTATAGATTTGGCCGTTCGCCGAGGGTGTGATTTACTCAGCAAAGACCGTGCTGTGCTGTGCATGCACAAGCGGCTTGAGCAACATGGTGTGCGCCTGCTGAAGGCAGCGGACTTTACAAAACTTAAATAAAGGGTTGGTGAAACCGGTGCGCACTGGCGCGTGGCCAGTGGTGCTGGTAAATAAGGGGCAGAGATTTGAGGTCGTCGTCCAGCAAGGCACCCTTGATCAGGCTGGGCAACATCAGTTGTGCCAGCGAACGAACCTGCTGGTCGCTGGCGCGCCGCACAATGTGATGGGCTGTGATGTCGCGGGGGTGATTCAAGCCCGCGGCCTGAATCAGCTCTTTGAGCGCCATCAAAGTGTGCTGGTGAAAGTTGTACACCCTCTCAGCTTTGTTGGGCACCACCAAAGCTTTTTGTCGCAAGGGGTCTTGCGTGGTCACCCCGGTCGGGCAGTGGCCTGTGTGGCAGGTTTGGGCCTGAATGCAGCCCAGCGCAAACATAAAGCCGCGCCCGCTGTTGCACCAGTCGGCGCCCAAGGCCATCAGGCG
>DDPM01000157.1:0-8451 GCA_002342165.1 Hylemonella sp. UBA2468 | reverse complement strand
GTGTTGTGCACCAGCAGCAAGCCGTCTTGCACGGGTGAGCCCACATGGTCGGTAAATTCCAAAGGAGCGGCTCCGGTGCCACCCTCGGCACCGTCCACCACAATGTAGTCGGGCGTGATGCCGGTTTCCAACATGGCTTTCACAATGCCAAACCACTCCCATGGGTGCCCAATGCACAGCTTGAAGCCTGTAGGCTTACCCCCCGAAAGCGTGCGCAACTTCTCAATGAAATGCATCATTTCAACGGGTGTGCTGAAGGCGCTGTGTCCAGCGGGTGACACGCAGTCAACGCCCACGGGGACGCCTCGGGCTTCGGCAATTTCAGGGGTGACCTTGGGTCCGGGCAACACGCCGCCGTGACCGGGCTTGGCGCCTTGGCTCATTTTGATTTCAATCATCTTGACCTGTGGGTCCAATGCATTGGCAGCAAATTTCTCATTGTTGAAGCTGCCGTCTTCGTTACGACAGCCAAAGTAGCCCGAACCAATTTCCCAAATCAGGTCGCCACCATGCACGCGGTGGTGCTTCGAAATAGAGCCTTCGCCGGTGTCGTGCGCAAAATTACCTTTTTTGGCGCCAGCGTTCAGCGCCAAGATGGCGTTGGCGCTGAGCGCACCAAAGCTCATGGCCGAGATATTGAAAATGCTGGCGCTGTAGGGCTGAGCACGTTGCGCGCCAATCACAACTCGAAAATCATGGCTGGCAATTTCGGTCGGCGTGATGGAGTGGTTGATCCATTCGTAACCTTGGGCATGCACGTCTAGCATGGTGCCAAAGGGGCGTTTGTCCGACTCACCTTTGGCGCGCTGGTAAACCAAAGACCTTTGGGCTCTGGAGAACGGATTACCCTCGTTGTCGCTTTCAATGAAGTACTGGCGAATTTCAGGGCGAATGAATTCGAGCATGAAGCGCAAATGCCCAATCACGGGGTAGTTGCGCAAAATGGCGTGGCGCGTTTGCCGCACATCCATCACGCCCTGCAATGTCAAGGCGCCAAACACCAATGTGACTGAAAGTGCCAGAAACAAGGAGCCGCCATCTGTAGCGGCAACACCCGCCAAGCTGTACAAGACATAACCCACACATGCCACAAAGCCCAAAATACACAAGCCAAAAACGGTGTAGCGCGAAGGGTAAATGGCATCCAACAAGTTCAGCATCAGCCAAGCCTTTCCAAGGGGGGTTCTTGAACAAGCGCCAACATAACAGAGGGAGGTGACAGGTGCCTATAGGGGCGACCCTTAAGCGGCTATGAGCTCGCCTCTTGACTCAAGCCTTGCAGTAGCTCTGTGATTCCCCTCAGTCCTATCATGTGCACATCATCACCTAGTGGGAATGTTTCAGATCCCGGGTATACAAGCCATCGTTTGATGGGCTGCACGTCCTCGCAGGCGTTGTAAAACCCACGTCGTGGTTTACTGGTCATGCCAAGCTTGATTTCTATAGCCCATAAGCCTTGACCGGGTATGTCCAGCAACACATCCAGCTCGGCTCCGTTACTGCTTCGGTAAAACCCGCTGCTGGTATTGAGTGGTGCAGCATTTAGCAGCGAATCCAATACAAACCCTTCCCAGCTGTTTCCAACCACAGGGTGAGAAAGCAACGCGTCTTGTGTACCTATACCCAATAGCGCGTGCAACAGTCCGCTGTCACGTACGTAGAGCTTGGGCGATTTCACTAAACGTTTGCCCCTGTTGCTGTGCCAAGGCTCTAGCCTGCGCAGAAGCATAAGATCGACCAACATGTCCAGGTAGCGGAGCACCGTTTTGTTGTCCAGCATCAGGTTCCTGCCCAGTTGTGACACGTCCAATAAACCACCTTGTTGGTGTGCCAGCATGGTCCACAAGCGGCGCAAAGTTTCAGCCGGAACGCGTGCACCAAAGCTTGGAATGTCGCGCTCCAAATAGGTTTTGATGAGGTTTTGCCTCCAAGCCATGCTTTTAGGCAGGCTGGACGCCAAATAACTATTGGGGAATCCACCTCGCAGCCACAAAGTTTCTTGCTCAATGGCTTGCACCTCTGTAGGCTGAAGCGGCGGTAACTCCATGTAGGTGACACGCCCCGCCAGACTTTCGCTGGATTGCCGAAGCAGTTCACCCGTGGCCGAACCAAGCAATAAAAATCGACCCGCACCAAGACCTTGTCTTCGCCCCTGGTCGATCAATCCGCGCAGCACCTGAAACAATTCAGGCATTTGCTGCACTTCATCCAAAACCACCAATTTGTCGGTGTGTTGCAGCAAATACGCTTCGGGGTTTGCCAGTTTTTGTCTATCTCTGGGGCTCTCTAGGTCCAGGTAAACGCTCCCGAACAGACGCCCCCCAAGGCCTGCTTGCTCGCAGTGCTGGCTGATTCTTAGGGCCAAGGTGGTTTTGCCAGCCTGACGCGGCCCCAACAAAGCAATTGCGGGTGAGTCGGTCAAGGCATCCAAAGCCAAAGAGAATAAACGGCGTTCAATCATCCATGCATTATAGGTAATTAAATACTAAAATTGCATTATTAATTAGTGCGCCAAGCTTGTGGCGAGCTGTCACGGTTTGGCGTGACAATAGTTCATCACTCCACATGGTCAATTTATGAACACCAGCCAAACTTCCCTAGAACTCGACGACTTTGACGAACTGGACATCCTGCTCGACGAGCGCCGTTTGCTGGACGACGAGACCCCGCAGTGGGAGTTTTGCGAGGGCTTCATGGCGGCGCTGATGTGCTGCCCACAAGCCCTTACGCCGGAGCAGTTTTTGCCGGTCTTGCTGGGCCCTACGCCCGAGGCAGATACGGCCTCCGAGCAGCCTTGGGACCACACGCAGCTGGGTTTTGCCCAGCCTGAGCAGGCTCAGGCCTTCCTGTCGTTTTGGGGTCGCCGCTGGCAAGAGGTGGTCAACCAGCTGGACAGTGAAATTGAAGACTTAGAGGACGATGCTGCCTACCAACCCGAGGTGATGGACGTGCGAGCCGCCGTAGCTGCATTGGAGCCCCAAGAGCGCGACGACATTGACGAAGACGATCTGCCTTCCTTTGCCCAAGTGTGGGCCTTGGGGTTTATGTATGCCGTGGAATCCTGGCCCGAGCTCTGGCAAGCCCCTCAAGACCCCGAAGCCGCCGAATTGTTTGAGCAAGCGCTGCAACAAATCGTGGCCATGACCGAAGACGACACTGAAGCCCCCGAAATTTCGCCCTTTAATGAAGACGGCCCGCCCACCCTGAGCATGGCCCGCTTGAACGCTTTTGGTGAGGCTATTTGGGCGGTGTATGACTTGCGACAGCTCCGGGCTGCGCCACGCATTTAGCTTTTGGCAGGGGCCTCGCGCATGGCGCGAGAAATCTCGCTGGCAGCGTCTACCAGCAAAGTCCCGCAGCGTTTGACTTGTTCGGCCTGCATGCGCACGCTAGGTCCGAAAATACCTAAAGAGCCGGCAATTTGGTGTTGCTCGTCAAATATCGGGGCGCCTACGGACACCGCACCCTGAATCAGTTCATTGCGGCTTACCGCATAACCTCGTCTGCGGATACGCAGAATTTCATCTAAGTAATCTTGTGGGGGGGTAGAGGAACCCTCGGTGTAGTTCTGCAATTCGGCCATCAGGGCCTTGGTGTCTAAGGGTTCTGTCTTGAAAAAGGGCTCCAGCAAATGGGCCAAAATGACGCGCCCTGTAGCACCATAAATCACGCGCTCTAGGTAGCCAATGCCCCGCTTGAAGCTCAAGGGCTGAGGGCTCGCAATTTCGTCTACACACTGTCGCATGGTGCCCATGGGCACGAACAAGGCAACGGTTTCGCCGGTCAAGTCTTGCAGGCGCTGAAGGGCGGGTCTGGCCAGGCTTTGCAAATCGGGGATGGGAGGGCTGGCCATGGCCAGCCTTGAAACGGCGGGCCCGAGGTGAAATTTTTGCGGCTCGCCCACCGACACGATGAAGTTTTTTTCCTTCAAGGTGCCCAGCAATCGGTAAAGGGTGGGGCGAGAAAGGTCCACGCGCTTGAGTAAATCCGATGCGGAAAGCCCCTGGTCGGTCTTGGTGAAGGCGCTCAAGATGTCCAGCGCTCGCATCACCGCACGCACGCTGTCGTTTTTGGCTGGGGTTTGTGGGTGCTGTGCACTTAAAGGCATAGAAGGCATGAGTGAGGAGAGACGTTCCGGATATGAGGCGTTTACAAATTGAGTGTGATGAGAATCCCGCCTACCTATTTTGTCCGACAGTCGGACATAGGGTCTGATAAATGGACATGTATCTTATTACAATCCAACTCTGTCCGAATCTGGAGATTGGAATGAACAAAGACATGTCCGAGGCTTTGACCCGCGTGGGCCCAGGCACCCCCATGGGCAATTTGATGCGACGTTATTGGGTGCCTGTGATGAAGGGCAACGAAATTCCAGAGGCCGATGGTCCGCAAGTGCGGGTGCAAATACTGGGCGAAAAACTGCTCGCATTTCGCAACACCGACGGTAAGGCCTGCTTAATCAGCGAGTTTTGTTCGCACCGTGGGGTGTCACTGTTTTTTGGCCGCAACGAGGAAAACGGTATTCGCTGTGCATACCACGGCGTCAAGTTTGACGGCATGGGCCAATGCGTGGATGTGCCATCGTCCCCCCAAGCGTGTTCGCGCATGCATATCAAAGGCTACCCTTGCATTGAACGCGGCGGCATTGTTTGGGCTTACATGGGTCCGGTGGATAAACAACCCGCCCCGCCTGAACTGGAGTGGTGCTTGCTGCCTGAGAGTCACGTGTTTGTGTCCAAGCGGCTGCAATATTCCAATTGGTTGCAGGCCATGGAGGGCGGCATCGACACCAGCCACGTGTCTTACGTGCACCGTTATGAGGTCGACGGCGACCCCATGCACAAGGGCTGTAAAGCGTTGGACTACATCAAGGCCGACGGGAATGTGGTGTTCGAAATTGACAAAAATCCCACCGGTCTGACTTTGTACGGTCGACGTAATGGAGACGTCGACACCTATTACTGGCGCGTGACGCAATGGCTGTTCCCTTGGTACAACATGATCCCGCCTTTTGGAGACCATGCCTTGGGGGGCCATGTCTGGGTGCCAATTGACGACCACAGCTGCTGGGCTTGGAGCATGAACTGGCAACCTAACCAACCCCTGACCGAGGAAGAGCGAAGTGCAATGGAGGCGGGTTTGGGTATTCATGTGGAATACGTGGCTCCGGGCAGCTTTGTGCCCAAGGCCAACATCACCAACGATTACCTGATGGACCGCCAAGCCCAAAAGGATAAGCGCGCCTACAGCGGCGTGTTTGGTTTCTCTGCGCAAGATTTCTCTTTGCAAGAGAGTATGGGCACCATTCAGGACCATGAGGCCGAGAACCTCTTGCCCACTGACAAAGCCATTGTGATGGCGCGCCGCATGCTGCACGAAGCGGTCATCGGCTTGGAGCAGGGGCAAGAGCCGCCAGCCTTGGATGCTGTCGACCAGCGTGTGCGCGCTGCTGGTGTGCTGCTGGACAAGCAACTCGACCCCATCAAATGGGGACGTGTGCATTTGGCCGATGCACTCAACAAAGACGTGTACACCCTATGAAAACCTTGGATATGCGCTTGACCATGGCTTGGCGTGCCGTGTCTGTCGTTGCCGTTGCGGCTGTTTTAGGTGTGCTTGGGTTTTGGGGTGGTTGGAGCGCCCACGCCCAAACCACAGCTTGGGCGCCTACCAAGCCGGTGCGCATCATCGTGCCCATAGTGGGCAGCACCAACGACGTGCTGGCCCGCTTGGTGGCACCCAAGTTGTCCGAAGCGCTGGGGCAACCGGTGTTGGTGGAAAACAAGCCCGGTGCGGGCGGTAACTTAGGCGCTGACCTTGTCGCCAAATCAGCGCCTGATGGGCATACGATTCTGGTGGGTTACAACGGCCCGATCGCCATTAACGTGACCCTGTTCGACAAAATGCCTTACGACCCGGTGCGTGACTTGGCTCCCATTACCTTGGCTGTGGAGTCGCCTCAGTACCTGGTTGCCAATTCGGGACTTCCGGTTAAAAACGCAGCGGAATTGGTGGCTTTGGCCAAGGCCCGAGCAGGCAAGCTGTCCTATGCCTCCGTCGCTGTGGGCAGTGCATCGCACCTCACCATGGAAATGCTCAAAACGGCCACGGGCGTGGACATCATCCACATCCCCTACAAAGGTGCAGGACCTGCCGTGACCGACTTGGTCGCGGGCAATGTGGATGTGGCTTTTTTGGTTCCGGGCAATGTGCAACAGTTCATTAAAGAAGGCCGCCTCAAGCTCTTGGCCACCTCAGGCAAGAAGCGCTTTCCCAGCACCCCCGATGTGCCCACCTTGCAAGAGTTGGGTTACCAAGACTTTGTGGCCACGTCATGGATTGGCTTTTTGGCGCCCGCGGGCACGCCCAAGCCCATCATCGACCGATTGCACAAAGAAATCACCCAAATACTGAAGTCCCCCGACATTTCGGAGCGTTTGCAAGCCATGGAGTTTGAGGTGCTGGCCACCTCGCCCGATGCCTTTGGCCAGTGGATTCGAAGCGAGATTCCGCGCTGGGGCAAGGTTATCAAGAGCACGGGCGCCAAAGCCGACTGACACATTTTGACGCTGTCTAAATTTTCATAGGCCCTATGCGACTAGCCCATTTGTCAGCCCTCATCACCGGTGGCGGCGCCGGAATTGGCGCGGCTACGGCCCTAAAGTTTTGCCAAGAGGGTGCAGCTGTCACCTTGGTGGATGCCGACCCAGCAGCCCTGACCCGCACCGCTCTATCCATTGAGCAGGCCGTGCCCGGCGCCAAGGTGGCACAGTTTGCGGCTGATGTGTCCGACGAAGAGGCCGCCCTTCGGGCCGTGCAAATAGCGGTGGCGCAGCATGGTGGGCTAGACATACTGATCAACAACGCCGCCATGCGGAATTTTTCAGCACTGGCAGACGCCACCACGGCAGAGTGGCAGGACATGATTCAGGTCAACATGCTGGGTGTGGCCAACTACTCGCGTGCAGCTTTGCCTATGCTGCGCCAGCACTCGGGTTGCATTGTCAATGTGTCGTCTTGCTATGCCGTAACGGGCCGCAAAGGCATGGGTCTTTACGACGCCACCAAGGCCGCTCAACTGGCCATGACGCGCACCCTCGCCCACGAAGAAGCGGCACACGGCGTGCGCGTGAACGCCGTGTGCCCGNNCGGGCTCCACCCTGACCGACTTTCACACCACCCGCGCCGTCAAAGCCGGTAAAAGCGTGGATGTTTTAAAAAAAGAACGCCAAGCCACCTCGCTGATGGGGCGTTGGGCCGATCCGCAAGAAATTGCGGCACCCATTCTCTGGTTGGCCAGCTCAGAAGCCTCTTTCATCACCGGCACCACCTTGATGGTGGACGGTGGTTTGCACATCATGTAATTCAAGTTCTGGAGTTGTGTTCGTGTCCACAGACGTAACTGCCGCCGTGTCAATAACGGCCCCCGTTGTATTGCAAGCCCGACTGCTCAGCCTTAGGTGGGAAGCCGAAGGCGTGATGAGCCTGGAGTGGGTGCCTGCGGACCCCGCCCAAACCTTCCCCGCCTTTGAGCCCGGCGCACACATTGACCTGCATTTGCCAAACGGCTTGGTCAGAAGTTATTCATTGTCCAACGACGCGCGCGAGCGCAACCGCTATGTGGTGGGCGTGCTCAAAGACCACGGCAGCCGTGGCGGATCCATCTGGGTGCACGAGCAGCTGCGTCCCGGCATGGTGCTTAGCATTTCTGCGCCTCGTAACAACTTTCCCCTGCGCCCAAGCTCCGAAACACAAGTCTTGGTGGCTGGTGGCATAGGCGTCACGCCCATGCTCAGCATGCTGCGCCAGCTGGCCGCACAAAACAAACCGCTGGACTTTGTTTACTGCGCCCGCACGCGCGCCCAAGCCGCTTTTTTGAGCGAAATTCAAACCTTAGTGGCAGACCACGCCCATATGACCCTGCGTTGCCATTTTGATGACGAGCAAAGCGCCCCGCCCAACCTTAAAGCGCTCTTGGCGGGCTACACGCCCAACACCCATATGTACTGCTGCGGCCCGGGCCCCATGCTCGACAGCTTCGAATCCGTATGCGCCGAGTTGGGCTACCCCCATGCTCACATCGAGCGGTTTACCGCCAAGGCGGTGGCAGCCAGCACCACCACCAACGTGTGCCATGTGGAACTTCAAAAGTCAGGCCGCACCATTGAAGTGCCCCCGCACCTCTCGGTGCTAGACGCCCTGATTGAAGCGGGCATGTTTCCAGACCACAGCTGCAAAGAAGGCGTGTGTGGCGCCTGCGAAACCCGCATCATCAGCGGTGAGGTTGAGCACCTGGACAGCATCCTCACCAAAGCCGAACAAGCCGCCAACAAAACCATGATGATTTGCGTCTCGCGCTGCAAGAGCGAGCGTGTGGTGCTGGACCTATAAAACCGTCAACGCCATCAAACGCTGTAAGGCATACGCTACTGTGGCCGATCGCACATA
>DDPM01000178.1 GCA_002342165.1 Hylemonella sp. UBA2468 | reverse complement strand
CGGGCTTGAATGCCTCGCTCAAAAAAGAGCGTGACTTTTATGCAGCATTCATCAAGCGCAACGGCATCGTGGCCAGCGATTAGTGGGTCCAAGGTGGGGTAAGTTGCTTGTCGGCGGCTATGCCCGACAACTCCTCCACCATGGCAGCCGGCAGTTGAATGCCCGCCTTTAAGCGTTCAGCATACGTTTTGTAACCACGCTCTCCGGGCATCAAAATGTCCACGGCCTCATCGGCTTTGGGTAAATTTTTCAGGGCTTGTACGGTCCTGAACAAATCCTCTCTGTAAGTGGTCTCGGCGCAAAACTTAAAAGTATCCAAAGCCATGATGCAGGCGTTTTGTTGGTGTTTTTTTGCGCCAGCTTGTTCACTAAAGTAGTTTGCCACTATGGGGTTGTGCACCACCAAGCTGGTGATGAGCTCAAACATCAAGGCCAAGCCAGAACCCTTGGGTCCCGCCATAGGCAAGGGTGTGGCGGCCAATTGGCTGTCTGTGGTGGGGTTGCCTTGTGCATCAAGTGCCAAGCCAGGAGCCAAATCTTGTTTGAGCTTGCGCGCGCGGTGGAGCTGCCCCATAGACACGGTGCTCGAGGCCATGTCCAACACAATCGGGTCCTGCAATTGACCTTGGCTGACACCTGCAGGTGCTGCAATAGACAAAGGTGCTGTAGCTACACCCGCTGTGCGTGCGCCGTGGTAAGCCATCATGGGCAGAGAGGAACAATATGCCATGCCAATCAAACCTTGATGAGCCAGTTGCTCGGTAAAGTAACCTAAAGCCCCTGTATGTGTGGTGGCGCGTACCAACACCATGGCCAAACCAGTTTGCTTGCATTGCTGCGCCACATGGTCTGTAGCCATTTGCATGGACACTGCGCCGGGGCTGCGGTCGGCTTCCAATATGTTGAGTGCCGGTGCTTGTTGGGCCCACTTGAGTTGTGGTTCAAGTTGAATGACACCTTTTCGAATAAAACCTAAATAAGTGGCAACTCGGCTCACCCCATGGGTGTCCATGCCTCTTAGGTTGGCCCAGAGTAAGGCTCGGGCAACTTGTTGCGCATGCGAGATGGACATGCCTTCATGTTCAAAAATGCGCTCTACAAAGGTGCGTAAAGCCTCTGCGGACACCATGACGCTGGAATTCATTGGCGATCAATCTTGCGTTGGGTGATCACTTGGCGCCATTTTCTAAATTCATTGGCGACAAAACGGTTCATCTCCTCAGGAGTGCTGGTTTGGGGCTCACCACCCAATTCGGTCAAGCGTTTGGCGGTGTCAGTCTGTGCAACAAATTTGCGAATTTCATTGTTGAGCTGTTGCACGATGGCGTCTGGTGTGCCAGCAGGGGCGCCCACGCCAATGAACGAAATGGTTTCATACCCAGCTAAGGTTTCAGCAACTGCAGGTAAATCCTGCATGGGTTTGTAGCGCTCTTTGCCTGTGGAGGCCAAGGCCTTGAGCTTGCCGCTTTTGATGTAACTCAAAGACAGAGTTGGCGCCTCAAACATAAAGTCCACGCGCCCGGCCAGCAGTTCGCTCAAAGCAGTGGTGCCGCCTTTGGTGGGAATGTGCACGGTTTCAATGTTGCCTAAGGCGTTCATCAGCTCAGCAGACAAATGACCAATAGACCCAATGCCAGAACTGGAGTAATTGAGCTTGCCAGGATTGGCCCTGGCGAAAGACAAAAATTCTGTAAAAGTTTGAAATGGTGCGTTAGGGGGTACATTGATGATGAAAGGGTAAGACGTGATCAAAGACACCATGGTCATGTCTTTGACAGCATCAAACTGAGGGGCGCTTGCCAGGGCTGAGGCTGCGGGGTAGGCGCCGGTGATTTGAAGTAGGGTGTAACCATCAGGTTTGGCCTTGGCCACAAAATTGGCACCCACCATGCCACCTGCACCGGGTCGGTTTTCTACGACCACGGGAACATTCAGACCTTCACCGAGTTTTTGGGCAATCAGTCGCGCCATGATGTCTGCAGAACCGCCCGGTGCAAAAGGACAGACCAAAGTGATGGTGCGAGTCGGATAAGCCTGTGCCCAAGCCTTTGGGATGAGGGCTGGTGCGGCAAATAAAACCAAGGGTAGCAGCCACGTACCTTTGAGGCGAACTAACCAACTAACCAACAGTCCAACAAGCAGATAAACAGATCGGCTGTTCGATATTTGTGTTGAGGGTAGGGTAGGTGTTTGTGAAGTGATGTTCAATTTTGTCTCCTGTTTTTGTGCGAGTATCGCAAAGATGACGCAATCTATTTTTACCAACCAAGCCTTTATGCGCTTTTGGCTGGCTCGCCTTGTAGGCAACATGGCCAACATGATGCTGTTGGTGGCCCTAGCTTGGCATATGTATGACTTGACCGGCAGCGCCTGGGACTTGGGCTTGGTGGGTTTGTTTCAGTTTGTGCCCAGCCTTGTGATGACCCTGCCTGCAGGCCACGTGGCCGACCGCTTACACCGTGGACGCATTTTTGCCGCCTGCATGGCACTTCAGGCGTTGGTGGCGATGTTGTTGGTGGCGGCCATGATGGCCCATGCTGAGAGTCGCGTATTGTTTTTAAGCGTGTCGGTTTTGTTGGGGGTGGCCCGTGCCTTCATGATGCCTGCGCAACAGGCCTTAACTCCCATGCTGGTGCCCACCTCTGACTTGCAAAGAGCCATCACCCTAAGCAGCAGTGCCATGCAGGTGTCGGTGATTGCAGGACCGGCTATAGGGGGTGTGCTTTACATTTGGGGCGCAGATGTGGTGTATGGCGCGTGCATGCTGCTTTTTGTATCAGCCACGGCCTTGACCTTGTTTGTGCGCTACCGTCATCAGGCTACCCACATGGCTGCCAACTGGTCCACGGTGTTGGCAGGCATGTCTTTTGTGTGGCAGCGCAAGGTGCTTCTGGGCGCCACTTCTTTGGATTTGTTTGCGGTGTTGTTGGGTGGGGCCACAGCCCTATTACCCATCTATGCCAAAGACATATTGCATACGGGGCCTGAGGGGTTGGGCTTGCTGCGGGCGGCACCGGCTGTGGGGGCACTCATCATGTCTCTAGTACTTATGCGCTGGCCGCTGCGTAGAAAAGTGGGTTACAAGCTTTTGGGAGCAGTGGCTGTTTTTGGTTTGGCCACGGTGGTGTTTGGCCTCTCGCAACATTTTGGTCTGTCTATGCTGGCCTTGATGCTCACGGGTGCAGCAGACAATATCAGTGTTGTCACGCGCTTGACTTTGGTGCAGTTGGAAACGCCTGACGATATGCGGGGCAGAGTGGCCGCTGTGAACTCTGTATTCATTGGGGCTTCCAACCAGCTGGGCGAATTTGAATCCGGTGCTACGGCTGAACTGTGGGGTCCTATGGCCTCTGTTGTGGTCGGAGGGCTTGGCACCATGTGCATTGCGGCTTTGTGGTTGCGTTTGTTTCCTGAGCTGGCAAGGCGCGACCGCTTGGCCTAGGGTTCTACACATTTACTCCTTACACTGCGCGGCTGTTTCTTTTGTTTTGATCTTCCTACCTGATTGGTCCACTGGAGCCCCTGAATGAAATTTCGCTTTCCCATCGTCATCATTGACGAAGACTTCCGCTCCGAAAACACCTCGGGTTTGGGTATTCGCGCCATGGCACAAGCCATTGAGGCCGAGGGTTTTGAAATTTTGGGAGTCACCAGCTATGGGGATTTAAGCCAGTTTGCGCAACAGCAAAGCCGAGCCAGCGCCTTCATTTTGTCGATCGATGACGAGGAATTCACACCCGGCCCAGACTTGGACCCTGCGGTGCTGAATTTGCGCACCTTCATAGAAGAAGTACGTCGTAAAAACGCCGATGTTCCTATTTATATATATGGAGAAACCAAAACCAGCCGCCACCTGCCAAACGACATCCTGCGCGAGCTGCATGGGTTTATACACATGTTTGAAGATACGCCCGAGTTTGTGGCGCGTCACATCATTCGCGAAGCCAAAAGTTATTTGGAAGGTGTTCAGCCTCCATTCTTTAAAGCGCTGCTGGACTATGCAGAAGATGGGTCTTACTCATGGCATTGCCCTGGCCACTCTGGTGGCGTCGCGTTTTTAAAGAGTCCCGTAGGTCAAATGTTTCACCAGTTTTTTGGTGAAAACATGTTGCGTGCCGACGTGTGCAATGCAGTAGAAGAATTGGGTCAATTGCTCGACCACAACGGCGCCATTGGTGAGAGCGAGCGCAACGCCGCGCGTATTTTCAATGCCGACCATTGCTTTTTTGTCACCAACGGCACCAGCACCTCCAACAAGATCGTCTGGCACCACACGGTAGCGCCTGGCGATGTGGTGGTGGTAGACCGCAATTGTCACAAATCGGTTCTGCACGCCATCATCATGACGGGCGCAGTTCCGGTGTTTTTAAAGCCTACTCGCAACCACTATGGCATTATTGGTCCAATTCCCCAAAGCGAATTTGAGCCCGAAACCATTCAATCCAAAATCAAGGCCAACCCCCTGCTCAAGGGGTTAGATTCCCAAAAAATCAAGCCACGGATTCTGACGCTGACACAGTCTACTTATGACGGTGTGCTCTACAACACCGAGACCATCAAGGGCTTGCTCGACGGCTATGTAGACAACCTGCATTTCGATGAGGCGTGGTTGCCCCATGCCGCCTTTCACCCGTTTTATGGCTCTTACCATGCCATGGGTAAAAAGCGCGTGCGGCCAGGCAATACTGTGGTGTATTCCACCCAATCTATCCACAAACTGCTGGCGGGTATCAGCCAAGCCAGCCATGTGTTGGTTCAAGACTCACAGAACACCAAGCTCGACACCCACCTCTTCAATGAGGCCTATCTGATGCACACCAGCACCAGTCCGCAGTACAGCATCATTGCCAGCTGCGACGTCGCAGCCGCCATGATGGAGCCACCGGGCGGCACTGCGCTGGTGGAAGAAAGCATCATGGAAGCGCTGGATTTCCGCCGTGCCATGCGCAAGGTGGATGAGGAATATGGTGACGACTGGTGGTTCAAGCTCTGGGGCCCTGAGCATTTGGTGGAAGAGGGTATTGGCCAGGCTGAAGACTGGATCATCCACAGCGATGGTCGCAAAAGCTCGTCCCGTTCCAAAAAAGCCAACAAAGCGGCGAGCCGTTGGCACGGTTTTGGTAAGTTGGCCGACGGCTTCAACATGCTGGATCCCATCAAGGCCACCATCGTGACACCTGGCTTGAATCTGGACGGCGAGTTTGATACCTCAGGCGTACCAGCCTCTATAGTGACCAAATTCTTAGCCGAGCACGGTGTGGTGGTGGAAAAAACGGGTCTTTACAGCTTTTTCATCATGTTCACCATAGGCATTACCAAAGGCCGCTGGAATACCTTGCTCACTGCATTGCAGCAGTTCAAGGACGACTACGACCGCAACCACCCGCTATGGCGCATCCTCCCCGAGTTTTGCCAAAAGCACCCGCGCTACGAGCGCATGGGTCTGCGGGATCTGTGCCAATTTGTCCATGAGATGTACGCCAAGTACGACATTGCACGACTCACTACCGATATGTATTTGAGCGACTTGAGTCCTGCAATGAAGCCCTCAGATGCCTATGCGCACATTGCACAGCGCAAAACTGAGCGTGTAGAAATCGACTATCTGGAAGGCCGTATCACCGTAGGCCTGGTCACACCCTACCCACCGGGTATTCCGCTATTGATTCCCGGCGAAGTGTTCAACAAGAAAATTGTGGACTACCTCAAGTTTTCACGGGACCTCAACACCAACTGCCCCGGCTTTGAGACCGACATCCATGGCTTGGTGGAAGAGGTGGGGGTTGATGGTGTAAGACGTTTTTATGCAGATTGCGTGAAGTCAAGCCTCAGTTAACCCACCAACCACCTGGCTGAAACCGCCGTCCACATAAGTGATTTCGGCAGTGATGCCACCAGCCAAGTCGCAGAGCAAAAACGCGGCTGCGTTTCCCACGTCTTCAATGGTGATGTTGCGGCGAATAGGCGAAGACTCGGCCACCACGCTCAGTATTTTTCCAAAGCCCTTGATGCCACTTGCGGCCAGTGTTTTGATGGGACCGGCACTGATGCCGTTGACTCGAATGCCTTTAGGGCCTAAAGATTCGGCCAGATAGCGCACCGAAGCCTCCAGGCTGGCTTTGGCCAAGCCCATGGTGTTGTAGTTGGGCACATTGCGAACGGCACCGAGGTAGGTCAGAGTCAGCAAGGCTGAACGCTCGTTAAGGTAGGGCAAAGCGGCTTTGGCCATGGCCGGAAAGCTGTAGGCGCTGATGTCGTGTGCCACCTGAAAACCCTCGCGGCTTAGGCCATCTAAAAAGTCACCAGCAATGGCCTCTCGTGGGGCATAACCAATGCTGTGTACAAAGCCATCGAACTTAGGCCAATGCTGCGACAGATCGGTAAACAATTGATTGATTTGTTCATCGCTGGCCACATCGCAGTCAAATACCAATTTGGATCCAAAGTCGGCTGCAAACTCGGTAATACGATCTTTGAAACGCTCGCCCACATAGCTAAAGGCCAACTCCGCGCCTTGGGCTTGACAAGCTTTGGCGATGCCATAGGCGATGCTTCGATTGCTGAGGACGCCTGTGATCAATAGTTTTTTGCCTTGAAGAAAAGCCATACCACCTCTGTTTTTTTGTCAATTGAAAATGTGTGCAGAATTGTCGCATGCGGTATTGGGTAACACATCGTCTATTGGCTGCCTCGCTTGGCCCTAGGGTTTCCCTTTGGGTTACTTCAACGATTTGGGCTTACTTGCTAGCTTTGGCTGTCCTTCTGGTTCTGCGTCCTTTTCAGCCAGCTCAAGCTGCTCATGCCTACGCCCAGTTTGGGGATATCAAGTACCCAGCAGATTTTTCTCACTGGGCTTACGTGAACCCCAAGGCCAGAAAGGGTGGCGACATAACACTGGTGCCACCCTCGCGGCTTTCCAACTTTGACAAGTACAACCCCTTTACCTTGAAGGGCAGTGCGCCACCGGGCCTGAGCACTTTGGTGTTTGAATCCCTGCTCACCGGCTCCTTGGATGAACCCACTACCGCTTATGGTTTGCTTGCTCTAGATGTTGCGGTAGCGCCTGATGTACTTTCGGCCACTTTTACCCTGCATCCCAACGCGCGCTTCCACAATGGCGATGCGGTGCTGGCCTTAGACGTCAAGCATTCTTTTGACCAACTCACTTCGCAGCAAGCAGCACCTCAGTTTCGGACTTTTTTTGGGGACATCAAAGGCGTCACGGTGTTGGCAGAAAGGGTGGTGCGCTTTGACTTCAAGCGCGTTAATGCTGAGCTGCCTCTGATTGCGGGCAGCATGCCGGTGTTCAGTCACAAGTGGGGTAGGGAGGCGTCGGGCCCCTGGGCCGACAAGCCTAAACCGCTGGACCAAATTGTCACGGACACGCCGATAGGCAGCGGTCCCTACCGCATTGGTAAGGTCAATTTTGGTAAAGATATCACCTATGAACGGGACAACAGCTATTGGGCGCAAGAGTTGAACGTGCGGCGTGGCATGTTCAACTATGACCGCATCACCTACAAAATTTACAAAGACAGTACGGCTCAGCTGGAAGCCTTTAAGGCCGGGGAGTTTGACTACATCCAGGCTTTTATCGCCCGTGAATGGGCCCGTGCCTACACAGGTCGCGACTTTGACCGAGGCATTCTGGTCAAAAAGGAGTTAACCCACGGCAACGCTGGGGACTTTCAGGGATTTTTGTTCAACCTCAGGCTCAAAAAGTTTCATGACGTGCGGGTACGTGAAGCCATAGGTTTGGCTATGGACTATGAGTGGATGAACCGCCAACTGTTCTACAACGCTTACACACGGGTGCGGGGATACTTTGGCGGCAGCGACTTTGAGGCCAAGGGCTTTCCCAGCCCGCAGGAGCTGAAGGTACTGGAGCCTTTACGCGAACTCATGTCACCTGCTATGGCTCAACAGGTTCTGGTGCAGCTGGTGCCCTTGCCCCCCTTGACCAGCCTCGATCCTGGATCCGGCCAAACCCTGCGCGACAACCTGCGCAAAGCCAAGCAGTTATTGGCTGATGCGGGATGGACCTACCGCGATGGAGAATTGAAAAATGCTCAGGGCGAGGTGTTGTCTTTGGAGTTTTTGGACAACTCGGGCTCTATGGGCAGAGTGGTGACGCCATTTGCAAAAAACCTAGCCAAACTGGGTATCAAAGTGAACTACAAGGTTGTGGACTTTGCCATTTTGCAAAAACGCTTGGATGTGTTTGACTTTGAAATCATCAGCAACCGCATTGTCGGCAGCGAAGCCCCGGGCACCGAGCTGCTTGACCGTTTTGGCAGCGCTGCGGCTGATGTGGAGGGCTCCAGCAATGTGCTGGGCCTGAAAGACCCGGTGGTGGATGCGTTGCTGCAGCAAGTGATGTCTGCCCGCACCCGACCCGAACTGGTGGCGCGTTTGATGGCATTGGACCGAGTGTTGCGCCATGGGCATTATTCGGTGCCACACTGGACCAGTTCGGTGCACCGCGTGGCTTGGCGCGCTGGCCGATTTGAGCATCCAGAAGTCATGCCCAAGTACTACCAGCCCGAGTTTTGGGTCACGGCCATTGGGTGGGCACCGGCTACCACACTCAATCCCCTTAAGAAGTAGGATGACCTGATGCTGGCTTATGTGCTCAAACGATTGTTGCTGATGGTGCCCACGCTTTTGGGCGTGCTGCTCCTCACGTTTGTGGTGATTCAGTTTGTGCCCGGTGGCCCGGTGGAGCAAATGGTGGCCCAGCTGCAAGGCCGCGACAGCGGAGGCGAAGGTGCAGCTGCTACCGGAGCTGGTTACCGTGGCCGACAGGGTGTGGACGCCGCACGCATTGAGGAAATCAAGGCCTTCTACGGGTTTGATAAACCTGCGCACGAACGCTTTGTCCAGATGCTGGGGCAATTTGCACGGCTGGATCTGGGTAAAAGTTTTTTCTATCCCAAGTCGGTGTGGGAGCTGGTCAAAGAAAAACTGCCTGTCTCCATCAGCCTGGGGCTCTGGACGTTTTTACTCAGCTACGCCATTTCAATTCCCTTGGGGATTGCCAAGGCGGTGCGGGCCGGTTCAAGGTTTGACACCTTAACGAGCTTGCTGATTCTGGTGGGATATGCCATTCCGGGGTTTGTGTTGGGCGTTGCATTATTGGTGGTGTTTGGCGGTCAGTTGCAATGGTTTCCGCTGCGGGGGCTGACCTCCAGTAACTGGGATACCTTGAGTTGGGGCGCCAAGGTGGTGGACTATCTGTGGCACATCGCTTTGCCGGTCACGGCCAGTGTGTTGGGTGCTTTTGCCGTGACCACCATGTTGACCAAAAATTCATTCCTTGAAGAAATTAGCAAACAATACGTGCTGACTGCCCGTGCCAAGGGTTTAAGCCAATCCAGGGTGCTTTGGAAGCACGTCCTGCGCAACGCCATGATTCCCATCGTTACCGGGTTTCCAGCGGCTTTTGTGGGTGCGTTTTTTGCCGGTTCGCTTTTGATTGAAACTCTATTTTCCCTGGATGGCTTGGGTTTGCTGTCCTATGAATCGGTTATGCGGCGCGACTATCCCGTCGTGCTGGGCACACTGTATTTGTTCACCTGCATTGGCTTGGTGACCAAGCTGATTTCCGACCTGTGCTACATGTGGGTTGACCCCCGCGTGAAGTTCGATTGACCCTTCACCATGGACCGCGAAATTAAAGCTCACCAAGTCCAAGGCCAAGCCATTAGCGCTTCTGTGTCTCCTGCCCGAAGGGCTTGGCGGCGATTTGTAAACAACCGTTTGGGTTGGGTGAGTTTGTGCATTTTGGGGGTATTGTTTGTGCTCAGCTTAGGCGCAGAGTTGGTGTCTAACGACAAACCCCTTCTCGCCCGCTATGACGGAGAGTGGTTTGTGCCCATGATCCAAGACATTCCCGAAACCCGTTTTGGCGGTGACTTTGACACCCCAACCGACTACTTGGACCCATTTATTCAGCAGCAATTTGCTAAGCCGGGTAATTGGGCGCTCTACCCTATCAACCGCTACCACCACAGCACCCTCAATTACTTTGCCAAGGAGCCCAACCCTTCGCCACCATCGGCGGACAACTGGCTTGGTACCGATGACCGCGGGCGCGATGTAGTGGCCCGTTTGTTGTATGGGTTCAGGGTGTCGTTGTTGTTTGGCTTGGCGCTGACCTTGGTAGGTGTGCTGCTGGGGGTGGTTACAGGAGCGGTACAAGGCTTTTTTGGCGGGCGGACCGATTTGTGGTTTCAGCGGTTCATTGAAATCTGGGGTTCTATGCCTGAGTTGTATTTACTGATTATTTTTTCGGCCTTGTTTGACCCCAGCGTGGCCTTGCTGCTGATTTTGCTCAGCTTGTTTGGGTGGATGGGCTTGTCCGATTATGTTCGGGCTGAGTTTTTACGCAACCGCCAACTCGATTACGTTCGCGCCGCACGTGCGATGGGTTTGAGTAATTTCCAAATTATCTGGCGGCACATCTTGCCCAATAGCCTCACCCCCGTGGTGACGTTTTTACCGTTTCGCATGAGTGCAGCCATTTTGGCGCTCACGTCCCTGGACTTTTTGGGCCTGGGCGTTCCCCCGGGTACTCCCTCGTTGGGGGAGTTGCTGGCTCAGGGCAAAAACAATATTGATGCGTGGTGGATTTCACTTTCCACATTTGCCGTTTTGGTGTTGACGCTTTTGCTGCTCACCTTTATGGGTGACGCGCTGCGCGACGCTTTGGACCCGCGCAAGGCTGACCCTGCCCATACAGACCGATCCAAGGCATGAACCTTTTGAGTGCTCATTCCCCCTCTGACTTGGGCCCTTACAAAGGTCATTTGGCGCTAGAAGTCAACGACCTCTCCATAGCCTTTGGCTCCCATACGGTGGTGAGCCACTTGAACTTTCAAATAGGCAGAGGTGAAAAAGTCGCCTTGGTTGGCGAATCGGGTTCTGGCAAAACGGTGACGGCCTTGAGTCTGATGGGCCTTGCCGACAATGTCAGCACTCAGGGCAAGGCGCTGTTTTATGCGGCTGTTAATGACGCGGGAGGTTCGGCAACTCAACAGACTGTGGATTTGTTGGCTTTGTCGGATGACCAACTCAGGGAGATACGTGGGCGAGACGTTGCCATGATTTTTCAGGAGCCCATGACGGCACTAAATCCGCTTATGACCATTGGTGAGCAAATTGCCGAAGTCTTGTGGACCCATTCGCACCGCCTCCAAAGCCCAAACCGCACACCCCGTTTGAACTATGCCGCAGTGCATTCTCAAGTGTTGACACTGTTGAATCAAACTGGTATCGCAGAGCCCGAGCGGCGTGCTGATGCTTATCCCCACCAGCTAAGTGGTGGGCAACGCCAGCGCGCCATGATTGCCATGGCCATGGCGGGTAAGCCCCAATTGCTGTTGGCTGATGAACCCACCACCGCCTTGGACGTAAGTCTGCGCGGACAAATTTTAGATCTGTTGGAAGAGCAACAACGCTTGCGTGGCATGTCGGTGCTCATGATCACGCACGACCTGAACTTGGTGCGCCGCTTTGCCGACAGAGTGCTGGTTTTGGAGCGTGGTATTTTGGTGGAGGAAGGGCCCGTAGACCATGTGTTTGCAGCGCCACAGCACCCTTACACCCAAAAACTTATGTCCAGTAAGCCTGCGCGATCTGTCGGCATGGCCTCATGGGGCACCAGTGCAGCATCGATCAAGTCGGCGCCCCCTGATTCCGGGCACTATTTGATGGAAGCTCGCCAACTCCAGGTGACTTACCCCATAACGTTGGGGGGCATCAAGGGCTGGTTCAAGAAAGGGCGGTTTGTAGCCGTGCAAGGTGCCAGTTTTCAGATCAACAAGGGGCAAACGCTTGGGGTAATGGGCGAGTCAGGTTCCGGCAAATCCACCTTGGTATTGGCAGTTTTGGGCTTGTTGGACTTTGATGGGGACTTAACAATATCAGACCAGTCTTGGGCAAAAGGAAAGTCGGCGGCGGGGCTCAACCGTGACTTGCGTAAAAAGGTCCAAGTGGTGTTTCAAGACCCGTTTTCCTCCTTGTCGCCTAGATTGACCGTGGAGGCCATTGTGGCGGAGGGCTTGCGCGTGCATGCGCCCCAACTTACTGCGATACAGCGCCAACAAAGGGTGCTCAAGGCTTTAAGCGAGGTCGGCATGACCCCAGCCCAGTTTCCAGGCCTCTTGCAGCGCTACCCGCATGAATTTTCTGGTGGGCAGCGCCAGCGTGTGGCCATTGCCAGAGCCTTGATCGTGGAGCCCGAATTGTTGGTGCTGGACGAGCCCACCAGCGCCTTGGATGTGACGATTCAAAAACAAATTTTGGATGTACTTCAACAATTGCAGCGCGATAAAGGCTTGAGTTTTTTACTCATTACCCACGACGTGGACGTGATTCGTGCCATGGCCCACCATGTTTTGGTGATGAAGGCGGGTGAAGTGGTGGAGGCGGGTGAAGTGGACCAAGTGTTGGAGCAGCCTCAACATCCTTACACCCGAGCGCTGGTCGCGGCTGCGTCTTGATGAGGTTTATGCGTTAGAATAAGCAAAAATCGACCAGACGGGCGGATACCAACCGCCCGTTTTTTTTGGTCGAAAGGATTTGTGAGTCAGTGAGAAGTGGTGGTTTGACGGTGGCGCTGCAGACGGTAGTTGAACAAACAGTCCAAGGTTTGGGTTACGAATTGGTCGATATTGAAAGATCGGCTGGTGGCCTCTTGCGCATCACGATTGACCATCCATGGGTTGGCGCTGCGACTGAACAGTTTGTGAATGTTGAAGATTGCGAAAAAGTCACCCGGCAGTTGCAATTTGTGTTGGAAGTGGACGGAGTGGAATACAAGCGTTTGGAAGTGTCCTCTCCAGGCATCGACCGCCCCTTGCGCTCCCCAAAAGATTTTGAGCGATTTGTTGGCCATTTGGTCGACATCACCCTCAAAGAGCCCATGGGAGCAGCTGCCAGTGGCTTGGTGAACGCCAACCGCAAAAAGTTCACAGGCCGATTGGTGGCGGTGGATGGCGGTAATGGGCAGCAGTGGCAAGTGGAGTGGAGCGACGAAAAGCCCCCCAAGCCCGGCCAGAAGGTTAGCAAAAAACGCGTACCAGCGCCGTTACAAGTGCTGGGTTTTGAGTTGTCGGAGCTGCGGGAGGCGCGTTTGTCTCCTGTGGTGAACTTTAAGGGCCGTGGCGCGGGTCAAGATGCTTGACGTATACGGATGGGTTTTTAGTATGTGCTTGTATGGTGGATGGAGGTTGAATTCATGAATCGCGAAATGTTGATGTTGGTTGAAGCCATTTCACGCGAAAAAAATGTGGAACGCGACGTGGTGTTCGGCGCAGTAGAAGCTGCTTTGGCACAAGCGACCAAAAAGTTTTATTCAGGCGACGTGGACATTCGGGTTTCGGTGGATAGAGATTCCGGCGAATACGAAACGTTTCAGCGTTGGCACGTGGTGCCCAACGAAGCGGGTCTTCAGTTGCCAGACCAAGAAATTTTGTTGTTTGAAGCTCAAGAGCAAATTCCTGACATTGAGGTGGACGAGTACATAGAACAAACCATCGAGTCTGTGCCTATTGGCCGCATTGGCGCCATGGCAGCCAAGCAGGTCATCCTGCAAAAAATTCGCGATGCGGAGCGTGAAATGTTGCTCAGCGACTTTATGGCACGTGGCGAAAAGATTTTTGTTGGCACTGTCAAACGCATGGACAAGGGCGACATGATTGTGGAGAGTGGCAGAGTTGAAGGCCGCCTGCGGCGCACAGAAATGATTCCAAAGGAAAACTTGCGTACCGGTGACCGTGTTCGCGCCATGATCATGGAGGTAGACCTGACCCTACGCGGCGCCCCCATTATTTTGTCGCGCTCGGCCCCTGAATTCATGACGGAGTTGTTTCGCCAAGAAGTCCCAGAAATTGAGCAAGGGTTGCTGGAAATTAAATCTTGCGCACGCGATCCCGGTTCGCGCGCCAAGATTGCGGTCTTGTCCCACGACAAACGAGTTGACCCCATAGGTACCTGTGTGGGCGTGCGCGGTACCCGAGTGAACGGCGTGACCAATGAACTGGCAGGCGAACGTGTAGACATTGTGCTGTGGAGCGAAGACCCCGCGCAGTTTGTCATCGGTGCCTTGGCGCCTGCCAACGTGTCTTCCATTGTGGTGGACGAAGAGAAACACGCCATGGATGTGGTGGTGGATGAGGAAAACCTAGCTATTGCCATTGGTCGCGGTGGACAAAACGTGCGCTTAGCCTCAGAGCTGACCGGCTGGAAAATCAACATCATGGACGCCGCAGAGTCGGCTGAAAAGCTCGAGCAAGAAACTGGTTCGCTTCGTGCTTTGTTCATGGCAAAGCTTGACGTGGATGAGGAAATTGCAGATATCCTCATCACCGAAGGCTTCACCAGCCTTGAGGAAGTGGCTTATGTACCCATTCATGAAATGCTGGAAATTGAGTCGTTTGATGAAGACACCGTCAACGAACTGAGAACTCGCGCCAAAGATGCGCTACTGACCATGGAAATTGCCCGTGAAGAAAGTGCTGAAGCTGTATCGCAAGATCTGCGCGACTTTGACGGTTTAACGCCAGAGTGGATTGCCAAACTGGCAGAACACGGCGTGAACACGCTAGACGATTTGGCTGACTTGGCTGTCGATGAGCTCATCGACATCACAGGTCATTCCGAAGATGAGGCCAAAGCCCTCATCATGAAAGCTCGTGAACACTGGTTCACCAACGACTCCGCCGCTGAAGCGTAATGGTCATGAAAGGTCCTCACAAAAATGTCCAGCACGACCATCGCCGAGTTTGCAACCGAACTCAAAAAGTCTCCTGAAACGCTCATTGAGCAATTGAAATCTGCCGGGGTGGCCAAAACCGCTCCCTCAGATACTTTGACCGACGCTGACAAGCAGCGCTTGTTGAGCTTTTTACAAGCCAGCCACGGCACAGCCGCGCCTGAACGCAAAAAAATCACACTGGTTAAAAAGTCCACAACCGAAATCAAACAGGCTGATGCCAGTGGCAAGGCTCGAACCATTCAAGTAGAGGTTCGTAAAAAACGCACTTTTGTGCGTCGCGACGATTCTGACACTGCTGTGTCTTCTGAAACTCCTGAAGAACAATCCAACAACGCACTTCAGGACCCATCAATCCCGTTCCTTGATTCAGCCGAGTTGGCCCGTCGTGAGGTGGAAGCACGCCGTCAAGCCGAGCTGATTCGTCGCCAGGAAGAGGAACTGGCTGAGCGTCGCCGTTTGCGTGAAGAGCAAGAAGCCAAAGATCGCGAAGCAGCTGAGCAGTCCGCACGGGCCGAGGCCAAAAAGGCAGCCCAATCCATACGCAAAAAAACCAAAGGCGAGCCTACAAGCGCCGCCGAAGAAGCAGATGAACAAGCCGCATTGGCTGCCCAAGATTTGACCCAAAAAGCTGCAGAGGCTGCACGTGTGAAAGCTGCCGAAGCGGCCAAGGTCCGTTCTGACGATGAGTCTTCCCGCGCTGCAGATTTGTTGGTGCGCCGTCGAAAAGCCGAAGACGAGGCTGCTGCCATCCGCAACATGATGTCGGCTCCGGCCAAAAAAGCGCCGCCACCCGTTAAAAAGGCAGAGCCGCCCAAAGATGACGCGGCCAAAGTTGGTGTTAAGGGCACTTTGCACAAGCCTGCAGTGGCCCCCAAAGCCCCAGGAGCAGCGGCACCCGCAACGACCGCTGCTCCTGGTAAAGAGGTTAAATCTGCCAAGCTCTCAAGCAGCTGGGCGGGCGACCCCCTTAAGAAAAAGGCCATTCCGACCCGCGGCGACAGCAGTGGTGGCGTGGGTCGTGGTGGCTGGCGTGGTGGGCCGAGAGGGCGCCGCAATGACCGCGACCGCGAGGAGGCCGAGGTACCTGCCGCACCAGTAGAGGTACGCGTTATCGAAGTGCACGTTCCCGAGACCATTACCGTAGCCGAACTGGCACACAAAATGGCTGTGAAGTCCTCTGAGGTGATCAAGCAGCTCATGAAACTGGGACAGATGGTCACCATCAACCAACCGCTGGACCAAGACACCGCCATGATT
>DDPM01000164.1 GCA_002342165.1 Hylemonella sp. UBA2468 | reverse complement strand
CAAAGCCGGGGTAGGACTCTGTGGGGTAGTCCACGGGCAGGTCCACTCCCAGTGTGGTTTTGACCCAGGTGGTGTTCTGAGTGGGCGTGAAGTTGGTGCACACGGGTGCAGTTTAAGAGCTGGGATTGACTCAAACACCTAAATTCTTCATTTCACCATTCGAAAAAAGCCCGACGAACTTTGTTGTTTGTAATCAAAGCTGATGGCAAAAATAAGCTCTGAAAAAAGTTTAGCTCTACCTTACAAATTTTGAAAAACTGTAAAAAAACTCTGTGCGACCGTTGCTCAGAAAAGTTAAAAATAAATTCTGTAAGAAACATTGGGATTCCGGATTTGACTGCGGATGGACGGTAGTTTGATCCAACTTAGTCGATTTGTTCTCCGGATTTCTTTGTTGGCGTACATCCCTACTCTCCTGCAAGGTCACAAACTCAAGCCGCCTTCATGTACATGTCAATGTGCATCGAGATGTAAGGACAGACGACTCCACCACTATCAGTTCGCTCCAAAAGACCCAGATTAGCAAGGATGCCAACATCCTCATGAACACGCTTTACATCGCGCCCCACCAAACGGGCCAGCTCGCGCACTGATAGTTCGCCTTTACCTTGCGCCGCGCGCGCTATTTCCCAGCGCTTTTCGGTCAGTTGTCCAAAAAAGTGGCCTGGGCTCTCAAAGTTGAGTACCTCACCTTGGTACTTTTTGGATTTGGCCGCTGGTGCTATGGCGCGCAACGCGCTCTTCCAGTTTGGCTGCAGGGTAATGGTGAGATAACGGTCTGTCATGGCTCTCTCCTAGCAGCAACTGCCGCAATAAAGTCTTCAATCAATTGATCAACACCCGTGAAGGCGTATGGCATTTCCTTGCCATCAAGGTGGCAGTGGTCCCCCTTGCCACGTTCATTGTCAAAACCAACAACTCGCTGTCCGTTCACGACATACACCGCACGGTACTTGTAACCGTGCTCAGTCGGTGGAACGGGTTCAGGCACCTTCCAAATCACCAACTCAAGTATCCCGCCATCCGCTGTAACGTCTTTGAAGGGAGTGATGAGTTGAGCGGGCCGTGGCGGGCGAAGTTGTAGCGGTGGAGTGGGACAAGATGGACCGTTACGGCCGAAAGGTGGGCAAAGTCCTACTGGGTGGTCAGGATGCCAACCTGAGGCAGATCCAACGTGGCTTGGCTTTGTATTACAAGGCCTGCATGGCCTTCACAAACAGCTCAGCTTGATTCACCAGCTCCGCTGCGTCAGCCAGTGTCACGGTCTCCCCGTTGTAGTCGGCAACTAAACGCACCTCCTCTGCACGTTTGAGTTGCCGCCCCAACTCTTTGCTGACCGGTCCTTCCTTGACCAGATAAGCGCTGAAAACATTGATCACACCTCGATGGGTCTTACCCAATGCATATGCTGCGGGCACCCCAGAGCGCAACAATGCCGCTTGCGCCGCATCAAACATGGCGTAATAGGCGCGGTTGGCGGCACCGTCCGCATCGTTCGTCTCCAGCAAAACCCGTGCCGAAGCCACGGCCTGTGCGGCTTTGGCCATCAACGAGACGGCAGACCTTTGTGGCGTCATAGCCGCACTCCTTCACGGGCGATATTCGCCAACAAGGCCGGGTTCAAGTAGGCATCCGGACGCTCCCACTCATCCATCCATACCGGCAAGGGTGAAATGTTGATCCCTGTGTCCAGCAAAACGTCGTAGGCCGCGTCCGACATTTTCAATTTGGTCGCCAGAAAGGGCTGATGCGGCCCATCGAGCAACACCGCCACATCGGCATCGCTGTCAGGCCGATGGTCGCCGCGTGCCCGGCTGCCAAACACAATCACCTCTTTGGTTGGAAAGATCGCAGAGATCGCCTGCCTGAATTGCTGCACCGCTTGTGCAGTGGCTTCATCGAGCCTGTGACCCCGCTCGGCCGCTTTAGGTGCATGAGCCGACAACGCGTCCAGGACAAAGCCACGCAGCCGCTCAAACCGCCCCATCCGAATCATGTCTCTAGGCGATAAGTCGTCCAACAGCGGGTTGCGGGTCTTGAACCAGGTGACGGTCTTGTCTGCATCGCCTCCGAAGACTTTGGCTACCAGATTGATGGTGATGGCGATTTCCTGCAGACTTTCACGCACGGGCTCAGGCATGGCCTCGTCAAAACGCACTGACTTTGGAGACACGTCTGCAATGCGGGACACCTCTTCCTTTTTCAAGCTAAGGAAAGACTGAACCGATTTGGCATTGAATGAAGACCCCAGGCCAAAGCCCATCAGATCGGGGGGCACTGTGTCAAAGAGGACAAAACTTTTTGCAGCGACTGTTTGAACTGCAGCCATAAGACACTCCTAAAACACGTTTGATCCATTATTCAACCACAATCGTGACACTATTGTTGTGGGCAGGCAGGGGCGAATATTCCCACCCTCCTTTTTCAGGTGCGTTTAAACGCAACCTTCAAACGCGACTGCGAGGACTTGGATCAGGCAAGGTCCGCAGTTCAGGCATGTGAGCCCAGGTCATCATGTCAGCGGCTTGGTCGGGGTTGGCACTCAGCCAACTGTTGTGCAATTCGGGGGCAATGATCACTGGCGTGCGTTTTTCATCCCCGGGTTTGTGGAATTGATTCATTACTGGGTGCTTATCTGCATTAACGGTGAGCATGGAAAAGCTGACCACCAATTCACCGGATGCGGGGTCCGTCCAACGCTCCCAAAGGCAGGCAATGCCAAAGGGATCTCCTGAGGCCAGTTCAATTTTCCAGCGCACGGCTTTGCCCGACGCATAGCTGGGTTCGTAAAAGTTGTCTGCCAAAACCAATCCCACCTGACTCTGGCGCCAGGCATGGCGGTAGCTTGGCTTTTCTGCTGCAGTTTCACTGCGGGCGTTGTACGTGTGCCTGCTGATCTTGTCGTCCTTGGCCCA
>DDPM01000083.1 GCA_002342165.1 Hylemonella sp. UBA2468 | reverse complement strand
ACGCACGCTTTCCAGGCGTGTGACTTAAACCACTCATCCACCTCTCCAGTAGGCGGCGATTCTAACCGTTGGGAACTGGATGGATAAAAAAGCTGCAAGCGTCAGGGCTGAGGATTGGGCTCTGGCGGAAGCTCTGATGTTTGGTCCGAGTACTTCAAGGCGTCTTCTACAGACTTTTGCACCATATCTTGCAACTCTAAGCGCAGCTTGGACTCTAGGCCCGAGACTTCATTTTGGAACCGTTCTTTAAAGGACTCCAGTGCCATGTTTTGGGCTTCTTGAGCAATGCGTTGCGGGTCTATGGCGGGCGCTTCACCGGTCCAGGGATTAGGTGTGGTGGGCTCAGTCTCAATTGCAAATGGCGCTTCAATTTCTGGCGCAGCGGGCGTGGTTGGATCAAGGGCAGCAGCAGAAGTGGCCACTTCTGACAAGGCTTCACGCCTCAGGGTTTCTTCATCCACCACTTCGGTCAAGGTGGGCAAATGGGACAAGATGTGTTCGGGGGGTTGGGTCATGGTTGGCCTAAATCATGCCGCACTCAAGTCATGCCGTGTGATGGCGCAGCCCGCTTGCAGGTACTGCTTCCAACGGGCCCGCGCCGTGTGCTTGTCTTGCTCGTCCAAGCTCACCACCTCAATCACACGGGCAAAACGCTCATAGTGGGAAGGCACTGCATCATCAAGGTTCAGCAGCACATCAAAGGTGTGTGGGCCGGGCAGGTCTTGCGGGCTTTGGGCCAGCACCACAGGGCTGTGCTTGAGCACTTCAGGTGGCGCAGAGGCACTGGCATGGGCAATAAAGTCCAACTTGGAAAACGACCACAAGAGCTCGTTCAAAGTTTGCAACTGGTCGGGGTGCGTTACCACCCAAACCTTTTGCTCCAGACCAACGGCTTTGCGCACCACGCGGCAGGCGTAGGCCAGCTTTTCGGGCACGTTGAAGTGAAACGCCACCTCAGCCAAGGGTCAGCCTTTGACCTTAACGGCGCGCTTGGCCTTTGCAGGGGCCGCATTCTCGGCTGTAAACGTAATGGCGCTTTGGTTGCGCAACAAAAACTCCAACAGCAAGGGCACGGGGCGTCCTGTGGCGCCTTTGTTGGCGCCGCTTTTCCAAGCTGTGCCCGCAATGTCCAGATGGGCCCAAGGGTACTTGGTGGCAAAGCGGTGCAAAAACTTGGCTGCAGTAATGGCGCCACCTGCACGGCCACCCACATTGGCCACATCGGCAAAGTTGCTTTTGAGGGCTTCAGCGTAGTCGTCGTCTAAGGGCAGGCGCCAGCACAGGTCTTGCGAGGCGTCACCTGCTGCTGTGATTTGGCTCGCCAATTCCTCGCTGTTAGAAAACAAACCGCTTCTTAAATTTCCTAGCGAAATGACGCAAGCGCCGGTCAGGGTGGCTATATCCACCACGGCGCGGGGCTTAAAGCGTTCGGCATAGGTCAGGGCGTCGCACAAAATCAGGCGGCCTTCGGCGTCGGTATTAAGCACCTCAATGGTTTGGCCGCTCATGCTGGTGATGACATCGCCGGGCTTCAAGGCTCGCCCACCCGGCATGTTTTCGCAGGTAGGAATAAGCCCCACCACATGAATGTGGGGCTTGAGCACGGACAAAGCCTTGAACACGCCCAACACGCTGGCCGCCCCGCTCATGTCGAACTTCATTTCATCCATCTCGGGCGCGGGCTTGAGCGAGATGCCGCCGGTGTCAAAGGTGATGCCCTTACCCACCAGCACATTAGGAGCAGCAGACTTGACGCTTGGGCTGCCGATGTACTCCAACACAATAAAACGCAAGGGTTCTTGGGTACCTTGGGCCACGGCCATGAACGAGCCCATGCCCAGCTTGGCCACCTCTTTGGGCCCCAAGACCTCGCAAGACATTTTGGGGCCGGTTTTGGAACCCTTTTTAAAACTGTTGGCCAAACCTTGTGCGGCATCCCCGAGTTGGGTGGGAGTGCTGTGGTTGGCGGGGCGGTTGGCCCACTCTTTTGCAAACTCCACCCCTGCAATGCAGGCTTGGGCTTGTTTGAATTCGGCTGCCATCTCTTTGCCGCCCTGAACGGCCACAACCACTTGGCGCAACAAACGGGGCTCGGGCTTGGATTTGGTGGTGGTGTAAGCGTAGCTCACATCAGCCACAGCGTTCATGGTGGCGGACACGGCGCCTTGGGATTCGGGCAACAAGGCCAAAGAGATGACCAGGTTTTTGACCTTGGGCGAACTTTTCACGCTACTGCAAGCTGAGGTCAGGGCTGTGCGGATGTGCGCCAAACTGGCCGTACCTGCACCCACCAAAATCAAACGGTCGGCTTGGGCTTGCAAAGGTCGGTACAGGCTTAGGATTTTTCCGGGCTTGGTCTCCAAGTCTCCCGCATCTAGGGCATCCTGAATCAGAACCGAAACTTCATCGGCTTGGGGTTTAAAGGAGGTGGGCACCAGGACCACCAAGGCATCGCATGGCAATTGAGCGGCTGCAGCCAAGTCCATGGAAAGAAGTTCAAAGTTCATAATAGGCCTTTTAGTTCTGTGTAATGTTATTCCATTCCTCCCTTCGCAAGGAACTGGCTCGCAGCTTTGGAGCCACTCTGGTGATATTGGTCACTGTGGTGATGACCATGACGCTCATCAGAACCTTGGGCCAAGCCTCCCGTGGCAGCTTGAACCCCTCCGATGTGATGCTGGTCATGGGCTTTAACGTGCTGACCTTTTTGCCCAACATCATGACCATGGGCCTGTTTGTGTCCACCGTGGCCACCTTGTCGCGCCTATATAAAGACAGCGAAATGGTCATTTGGCTCAGCAGTGGAGTGAGCATGAACCGCCTGATCAACCCACTTTTTGGATTTGCATGGCCTGTATTGGTGGGTATCTTTACCTTGTCATTGGTGGCGCTGCCGTGGGCCAACCGCCAAATTGAAGAAATGCGCGCCCAGTTTGAAAACCGTGGCGACCTTGAACGCGTGCAGCCCGGGCAGTTTCAAGAATCTGCCGGTGGCAGCCGCGTGTTTTTTGTGGAAAAAGGCTTGCTCAACACCAATATGGCCAGCAATGTGTTCATTGCCACCACCGAAAAAGACAAAGAAACCATCACCTCGGCCAAACTCGGGCGTATCGAGACCCAGGGTGATGAAAGGTTTTTGGTATTGGAAAATGGCCAACGGCTGGAAAACACCAAAGGCCAACCCGACTTGAAACTGGTGGAGTTTGAAACCTACCGCATTCGGGTATCCACCGACCTGGTAGCGGCCAACTTGGATGCCCCACTCAACAACCGCCCCACCCTTGAGTTGCTGCAAAAACCCACGCTGGTCAATTTAGGTGAGTTGTCTTGGCGCTTGGGTTTTACTCTGGCGGCGGCCAACCTGCTGCTCATTGCGTTGGTGACGTCGCGGGTCAACCCGCGCATGGGGCGCTCTGGCAATTTGGTGTTTGCCTTGCTGCTGTTTCAGGTGTACTTGAACATGCTGAACCTGGGCCAGGCTTGGATCAGCACGGGCCAAATTGGGTTTGCTCAGTATCAGGTGTTTCTGCATGGCGGCATTCTGGCGGCATCGGTGCTTTGGCTCATGAAGGCCCACTTCAACTGGCATTGGGGATTGTCTATTCCTTTGCGCTTCCAACGCCGAGGAGCCCCCACTTGAGAACCCTGCGCCGCCTGATCACCACCGAAGTAGCGGTGGCCGTGGGTTTTGTCACCTTGGCTTTTTTAAGCCTGTTTTCTTTTTTTGATCTGGTTGACCAGCTGCCCGCCATTGGCCGCCCTGCTTTGGCCAATACGTCCCTGGGTCAAGTGGCCGGTGCAGCGCTGGGGGCTGCCTACCAGCTGCCGCAGGCGCTCACCTATGTGGGACTCTTGATTCCTACCCACTTGTACGAACTCCTGCCTATCACGGTGTTGATTGGCACCATTTATGTCATGACCCGCTTTGCACAAAGTTCGGAATTCACCATCTTGCGCACCAGCGGCTTGGGCCCTTGGCGCGCTTTGCGCACCTTGTTGTGGACGGGCCTGGTGTTTGCCTTACTGACCTTTGTGATGGGCGACTACCTGGCCCCTTGGGCCGACCGCACCGCCCAATTGCTTAAAGCGCGCTATGAAGGCAACTTAACCGTGGGGCAAAGCGGCGCATGGCTCAAGGAAAAACAGGCCTACGGACAATTTGCAGTCAATGTGAGCGCATTGTCTTCAGACCAACACATGGTGGGCATACGCATTTACGAATTTGACAACCAAGGTCGCTTGGTGTCTTTTACCCGCGCCGAATCCGGCCAATTTGAAGATGACGAAGCCTGGCAACTGAGCAAGGTGACCCGCACCGAATTCAATAAGACCCACCAAGTGGACCGCATGGGCTTAGACCAATACCGCTGGCGCACCACCATCACCGCGGACATGGTGTCTGCAGCCGTTCTGCGCCCGGACCGCATGAGCACACTGGATTTGTTTTACTACATACGCCACCTCAACCAGAACAACCAAGCCGCAGACCGCTACGAAATTGAGTTCTGGAAAAAGGTGTTCTATCCCATCAGCTGTTTGGTGATGGTGGTGCTGGCGCTGCCCTTTGCGTATTTGCATTTCAGAACCTCCGGTATTTCGGGTTATGTGTTTTTGGGGGTGATGGTGGGCATCAGCTTTTTCTTTTTGAATATTTTGTGCGGCTATGTTGGAGAAATCCGGCGCTGGGAACCTTGGATCACTGCTGCGCTACCGGGCTCAATCTATATGCTGATTTCTCTGAGCGCCTTCAGTTGGTTGGTGCTGAGGCGTTGATGCTTATGTCCTCCTCCCAAGCACCAACCACCGCCCCCACAAGTGCCATCGTGCTGTTTGCACATGGGTCGCGCGACCCGCAGTGGCACCAACCCATGCTCAAGGTGACCGAACGCATTCAACACATTGCGCCGCAAAACCTCGTCAGGTGTGCGTACTTGGAGCTCACCACGCCCGACTTGCCCACCACGGTTCAAGAGCTTTCGGCACTTGGAGTGACGCAAGTACGCATCGTTCCGATGTTTTTGGGTGTTGGCCGCCATGCCCGAGAAGACTTGCCCCAACTCGTGGCTCAGCTGCGAGAGAAACATCCGCACCTCAACCTAGACCTGCAGGCTGCCGTGGGCGAGGACGATCGCTTGGTGCATTTGTTGGCTGACATGGCCGTGGGTCATGCAGCAGGTCAAGCAGCTTGAAACCCATGTGGATGAGCCTGTCAAAGCGCCCAACTTTATCCAACCGCAACGTGTTTCTGGGTTTGTTCCTGGGCTCATTGGGCTTGGCTTTGTTGCCCGTTCTTTGGCCCCAGTTGGATTTGGTTGTTGCCGCTTATTTTTTAGAGATGGACCCTGCACGCTCCCCTGCATCCAGCGTGTGGGTGGATTGGGTGAACGAATACACGCCCAATGTGTTCAGGGTTTTGGCGCTGGGCTTGGTCGGCGTGTGGCTGGTCATGGCCTTATGGCGCCGCCCGACCCCCTGGACCAAGCGCTGGATCATCAGCTTGGCATTTGTGGGGTTTTCCTTATTGCTGGGGCCGGGCTTGGTCACCTGGTCGGTTAAAGAACACCAACTCCGTGCACGGCCTTTTGATGTGGTGGAGTTTGGCGGGCAACGGCAGTTCACGCCCGCACTCAAGCCAGCGCAGCAGTGCGAAGACAACTGCGCCTTTTTCAGTGGTCATGTGGCCTGCGGCTTTTTTTGGTGCTCGCTCATGCTGCTGGCCCCGCGCAAACGCTGGTATTGGATTGGCTGCGGCATAACCACTGGCGTACTAATAGGCGTAGCCCGCATGTCGGTGGGTGCGCATTGGTTAAGCGATGTGATATGGGCTTTGCCCATCACCTTGGCCACCAGTTGGCTGGTGTGGACTGTGCTGACCAAGCTTTACAAACACGCTCCAGATGATGCTTGACCTCATCCGCCTGATGCGGCCACACCAATGGCTTAAAAACGGCTTTGTATTTGCCGGGCTGATCTTCAGCCAAAACTGGGGCAATCCCGATTTATTGGTGCAAGTGCTTAGATCTTTTGCGGCGTTTTGCTGCATATCCAGCATGGTGTACATCTTGAACGACTGGCGCGACCGCGCTCAGGACGCCTTGCACCCTGTTAAAAAATTTCGCCCCTTGGCCAGTGGTTCTGTTCAAACCCCAGCGGCTTTTGGATTGGCAGCAGCCTTAGGCTTGGCGGGCTTTTTCATAGCATCTCACAACACCCATGTGGTGTTGCTGCTGAGCTTATTGGTCCTGTACGTTGTGATGAACCTGGCCTACTCATGGGGTCTTAAGCATGTGCCTGTGGTGGATGTGTTCATGATTGCCAGCGGCTTTTTAATCAGGCTGTTGGCAGGTACGGTGGCAGTGGGCATCCCCCCCTCTCGTTGGCTTCTGTTAACGGGTTTGTTCGTGGCGCTGTTTTTGGGTTTTTCCAAACGAAAATCCGAATCCTTTCACACCCAGGAACAGCAACGCGTCGTGCTGCAAAGTTACTCCCCTGCTTTGTTGGATGTGCTCATCGCGGTGTCCATGACGGCCACCCTCACCACTTACAGCCTGTATGCCATAAGCCCGGAAATTCAAGCAATGCACGGCGAGCGGCTCATGCTGACAGTGCCTTTGGTGGTGTTTGGTTTGTTCAGATACTGCTATCAGGTGCAGCTGGGCAAGGGTGAGGACGTGTCCAAAGACCTGCTGAAAGACCCTTGGATTCTGGGCGCCATAGGGGCTTGGGTGTTGCTGTTTTTAAGCACCAAGCTGTTCTGATTTTTTGTTTTGAAGTTTCCACTCAAACCTTGGATGCTCACGGTGGCTCTGGCCGCAAGCCTTTATGGACTGGCGATGTGGTGGATCCACCAATCTGACCAAGCGTTCATCTGGTCTTCACTGCACCTTGAAGTTTTGGCT
Source organism: Hylemonella sp. UBA2468 (assembly GCA_002342165.1). Lineage (GTDB taxonomy): Bacteria > Pseudomonadota > Gammaproteobacteria > Burkholderiales > Burkholderiaceae_C > Hylemonella. The sequence continues at coordinate 8,811 of DDPM01000083.1, read as the reverse complement.
ACTGCGGCCTTGTTATGCAGCGTCAACTACGTGCTGCGTGGCTGGCGCTGGCAGCGTTGGATGGTGTTGTACGAACGCCCCTTGCCCTTTTCTCAAGCCTTGCGGTTTTATGTGGCGGGTTTTGTGTTCACCCCAACTCCTGGCAATGTGGGTGAAGCCGTGCGGGGCATACTGCCCCAATCAAAGCCCTTGTCGGTCCGTGAAAGCTGGTCTATTTACGCCGCGGAGCGCTTGGCCGACGTGATGGCATTAGGGCTTTTGGCCTTGCCCGCCTTGCTGCTTTTGTTTTCAGAGTTTCCTCAAACTGCATGGGGTGTATGGGGTGCAGAGGACGTATTGACCTTGTTGGCTGCGTTTTCAGTGCTGGTGTTGGGCTTGTGGTGGATGCGGCCCACGATTTGGCCGCTTATCAACACCTGGTTGCAAAAGGTTTCCCCTAAGGTCATGGCCGTCCTGGAGCAAGCCCGCAAATGCCTGATGTCGGGCAGCCTCGTCTGGTCAACCAGCACACTGGTGGCGTGGGGCTGCCAAGGTGCAGCCATGTGGTTTTTGTGTCGTGATGCGCAGATTCAGCTCGACCTCATCACCTGCATCGGGTTTTATGCCTTGGCCATGATTGGCGGGGCTTTGTCGCTTTTGCCAGCAGGCTTGGGAGGCATGGAACTTATTTTGACCAGCCTCTTGGTTGCACACGGGGCCGATGTGGCCGCAGCTGCACAGGTGACGGTGTTGATTCGGCTGCTGACCCTTTGGTGGGCTGTGGCCTTGGGCGGCGTATGCTTTTTGTACAGTAGCCTCATTCGAAAAGATATCAGCTTGACATGAACCTATCCGCCTCCACCGTGCGCACCCTATGGGCCGTGGGACTGGCCTCTTTGTTTGTACGTTGGTGGATTGCCCAAACCTTGCCCATCACCGGTGACGAGGCGTTTTTTTACTGGTGGGGGGTGTTTCCGGATTGGGGCTACTACGACCACCCGCCCATGGTGGGCTGGCTCATTGCGACCATGCGGTATCTGTGGGGCGACGGCTTGTTGTCCATACGCTTGCCTGTGGTGCTGTTGCCGTTGGTGTTGGGCGGGCTCATAGGTTGGGCGCTTTACCCATGGGGCCGCGAGCGGGCGGCTCTTGCCGTGCTGCTGTTTTGGTGTACGCCTCTCAATTGGCTCAACACCCTCATCACCACGGATACGCCCTTGATTTTTTGGTCGGTGCTGTCTGCGGCTTGTCTGCTGCGTGCAGAACAGCACCCACAATTAGACCGCGCTACGTGGGGCTTGTATGGCTTGAGTGGCGTGGCTTTGGGCTGTGCGTTTTTGTCCAAGTACTTTGCAGTGGTGTTGGGCCTGACCTATGCCGTGTACTTTTTGGCCTGCCGCCGCGAGCGCTGGCATGCCTTTGCCGCTTTGGTGCTGCTGAGCTTGCCTATGGCCGCCATCAATATCGGCTGGAACATCAGCCACGGCTGGCCCAACATCATGTTCAACCTCTTCAACCGCAATTCGGCAGAAGTGGCCGAGTTGCGCAAGCCGCTGCTGTATGCGGGCATGCTGATTTACCTCGTTACGCCAGCAGTGGTGTGGGTGTTGGTCAGGACGACGTCACTTGAGGCATGGCGTGCGCCCAGGGCTGCGTGGGCCAGCTGTTGGACCGCTCTGCCCCCCGCTCGCTTGCTGCTGGCTTTGCTGGTGCTGGTGCCCGGCGTGTTTTTTTCGGTGTTGTCCATTAAAAAAGTGATTGGCTTGCACTGGGTGCTGTCTTTTTACCCATGGGTGTTTGCTTGGCTGGCTTGCGCCTTGCCCTTTGAAAAACTGCGCACCTGCAAGCTGGGGCTGATGGTGTTCACCGGTCTTCATCTCATGGTGTTGGGCGGGGTGGCGTTGTCGACGCTGCAGGACTGGACGTTTTTAGAGCGCTACCCTACGCTGGTGAGGTCTTACCAAACACAAGACGTGTTGGACGGCATGCTGCGGCAAGCTGAACAGGAAAGATCTCTTCATCAAGGCCCCTCCAACCAAGAGGCCTCTGACATCAAAGTTACACAGCAGCCTCTGGTCTGGATGTCTGATGGCTATTCTCCCGCCTCGGTGTACGGCTACACCCTGGGTCAGTATGTGCCCGTGTTTGGTCTGGGTAAGTTTCATGCGCGGCAAGACGATTTGCTGGTGGATTTTTCTGCTTATGCAGGTCAAGACGTGTTGGTCATGCTGTCGGCTGCGCCCGACCTGAATGACTTTGCCCCTTACTTTGAACGCATCACACCACTGGCTATTGAAGTCAGCGGGGCAACGTTTCACGCGGTGTTGGGTCAAGGCTTCAATGCCAGCGCTTACCGCCGCGAAGTGTTGGGTAATATTTATCAACAGTATTACCAAATCCCCAAATGGTTGCCCATGTCGGGCTGCCCTTTTTGCGAGCGCTACTGTGGTGCGGTGCGATGCATTTGAACGAGTTCATGCCTTCTAGGGAAAACATGCAGGTTCATGTGGCTGCATTTGACTTTGATGGCACTTTGACACGCCACGACACGCTGATTCCCTTTTTGTGGAGCAGCTTGGGGCCTCTCAAGTTTGCAAGCTGCTTGGTACGGAGCGCACCCTGGTTGTTGGCCTACACCTTCAAGCTGATAAGCAACCACAAGGCCAAGGCCCGCTTGCTTGAAGTCAGCCTTAAAGGTTGGACTGAATATCAAGCCCGCCAACACGCCGACCATTTTGTGCGGCATAAACTGCCGCATATGTGGCATGCAGAGGGGATGCATGAACTGACCCAACACCAACGCGCGGGCCATGCCACCTTGCTGGTCAGCGCATCGCCCAGCATTTACATGCAGCAGGTGGCAAAACGCTTGGGCGTGAACGGCCTTTTGTGCACCACGCTGCAAACCACTTCAGACGGGATGTACACCGGCAAGTTGCTGGGGCCCAACTGCCATGGCGCCGAAAAAGTGCACCGCCTGCAAGATTGGCTGGCAAAACACACCGCACCCGAACAAGATGTGGTGTTGCACGCCTATGGCGACACCCGCGGCGATTGGCCCATGCTGGCCATGGCCCAACGCGCTTGGTACCGGGGGCGGCCATGGGTGAAGCCTCTATGATCTGAAACACCATGAACCTGCATCAATTCAGATTTGTTCAAGAAGCGGCACGCCATCAGCTCAACTTGACTGAAGCGGCCAAAGCGTTGCACACCTCTCAGCCCGGGGTTTCCAAGGCCATCATCGAGCTGGAAGAAGAGCTGGGCATTGAGATTTTTGCCCGTCATGGCAAACGGCTCAAGCGCATCACCGAGCCCGGTCAGCATGTGCTGCGCAGCATTGAAGTCATCATGCGCGAGATTGGCAACCTCAAGCGCATTGGCGAGCAATTCAGCGCGCAAGACAGCGGCACATTGTCGATTGCTACCACCCACACACAGGCGCGCTATGTGCTGCCTTCACCCGTGTCCAAATTGCGCGACTTGTACCCCAAGGTCAACCTCAGCCTGCACCAAGGCACACCCGAGCAAGTGGCGCGCATGCTGATGGACGAGGTGGCTGAAATTGGCGTGGCCACCGAATCTTTGGCCGATTACAACGAACTCGTTACCCTGCCCTGCTACGAGTGGCAACACATGTTGGTGGTGCCCAAAGGCCATGCCTTATCGCTTAAAGAACGGGTGTCGCTAGAAGACTTGGCCAGCGAGCCGCTCATCACCTACCACCCCAGCTTCACCGGCCGCCACAAAATTGACTTCGCTTTTGCGCAGCGCAAGCTGCAGCCACGTATTGCCCTAGAAGCCATTGACTCTGATGTGATCACAACCTACGTCAAGCTCGGTATGGGCATTGGCATCGTGGCTGAAATGGCAGTTCAAGATGTGCTCACGCAAGGTTCAGACACCCTGAGCGTACGGCCCGTGGGCCATTTGTTTGGGCAAAACGTGGCTCGGGTGGCGTTCAAGCGCAGCGCTTACTTGCGCAACTTTGTTTATGAATTTGCCGAACTGCTCAGCGACCGCCTGACACGCGATCTGGTCGCGCGCGCCATGAGCGGCTCTGTGAACGACTACGAACTTTAAAATCATGTTGCAGCCTCAGCTGAATTTTCAAAGCCGTTTGCCCAACGTAGGCACCACCATCTTCACAGTGATGTCAGCCTTGGCCACCGAAACGGGTGCCGTCAATTTAGGCCAGGGTTTTCCGGACTTTGAAGGTGACCCCGAACTTCTGCAAGCCGTAAGCCAGGCGATGACCCAAGGCCTGAACCAGTACCCCCCCATGGCGGGCATTGCAGCGTTGCGCGAGCGGGTGGCCCAAAAAATAGAGCACATGTATGGCCACAGCTACGACCCAGCGCAAGAGATCACCATCACCGCTGGTGCTACGCAAGCCATCTTGACGGCCATATTGGCTGTGGTGCACCCGGGTGATGAGGTGGTGGTGCTGGAGCCCTGCTACGACAGCTACATCCCCAACATTGAGCTTGCCGGTGGCGTGGTGGTGCGCGTGCCCCTCACCCCGGGCACCTTTCGGCCTGACATGGCCAAAATGGCTCAGGCCATCACACCCAAGACCCGCGCCATCATCATCAACTCCCCACACAACCCCAGCAGCATGGTGTGGACCCAAGAGGAAATGCAGCAACTGGAAGCCATCTTGGCACCCACCTCGGTGGTGTTGATTTCTGACGAGGTCTATGAACACATGGTGTTTGACGCCCAACAACACCACAGCGCTGCCAGCTTCAAGGGCTTAAGAGAACGTGCGTTTATTGTGTCGAGCTTTGGTAAGACCTTTCATGTGACCGGCTGGAAAATTGGTTATGTGGCAGCGCCTGCCGCACTGAGCGCAGAGTTTCGTAAGGTGCATCAGTTCAATGTGTTTACGGTCAACACGCCCATGCAGCATGGCTTGGCGGCCTACATGAACAACCCAGAGCCCTACTTGAATTTGCCCGCTTTTTACCAACGCAAGCGCGATCTGTTTCGCCAAGGGCTTGCGGCCACACGCTTCAAACTTTTGCCCAGCCAGGGCACTTACTTTCAGTGCGTGGATATTTCAGAGGTCAGCGATTTAAGCGAGGCCGACTTTTGTACTTGGTTGACCCGCGAAGTGGGTGTTGCCGCCATTCCGCTCTCGGCCTTTTATGCCGATGGCTTGGACCAGCGGATGGTGCGGTTTTGCTTTGCTAAAAAAGATGAAACGCTGCACAAAGCCTTAGACCGCTTGGCCAAGCTTTAAGGGCCTAAGGATGGGGCTTAAGGCAAGGACTTAAGCGCGGTTTCTTGATTCGCGGCGCGCCACCCACACGGTGGACGCACTGATGATCACCCCACCCATGATGGTGGTGCTGGTAGGCACATCGGCAAATACCAACCAGCCCATCAAACTGGCCCAAACCAACTCTAAAAACTTTAAAGACTGCGTGGCCGAAATATCGGCCACGCTATAAGAGCGGGTTAAAAAATAATGCCCCAAGCTGCCAATGGCACCACACAGCAAAAAACCCGCACACTGAAACAAATCGGGCGTTTGCCAATGCCACAAGGCCAAAGGCAGACTGAGCAAACTCACCGTAAGCCCCTGCCACAACACAATCACGGTGGGTCTTTCGTACTTGGTGAGCGCTTTGGTTACCAAAAAAGAACCTGCAAACAAAGGCGATGTGGCCAGCATGATGAGGTTGTACATACCGCCTTCGCCACTCAAGCCCGGAGCTACCACCACCACCACCCCCACAAAGCCCAAGGCCGCAGCGACCCAGCGCTCCCAGCGCATGGCTTCGTTTAAAAAAATCCAAGCCCCCAGCATGATGAAAATGGGAGTTGTAAAACCAATGGCGGTCATGTCGGCCAAAGGGATGTGGGGCAAGGCAACAAACCATAAGGTCAGAGCCAGGGTGTGGTAGCCCCCCCGCACAAACTGACCCTTTACATTTTTAGGCCAANNATAAACTGTCCCTTGACGTTTTTAGGCCAAGCCTGCGAGAGACCTGTGCGCCACATGAACGGCAGCACCACCAGCATGCCAAAAAAGTAACGTAAAAACAGGGTTTCAAAGGGGTCCACCCTTTGGCTGAGATAGCGCATCAAGGTGTTGAGCACCACAAAGCTCATGCCTGCAGCTGTTGCCCATACAAGCCCTTGCACCGTGGGATTTAAATTTTTAAATTTTTGGAATACGGAACACAAAGGGAGCAAAAGCGGGTGCATCCAAGGAGTTTAATGCTTAGAGCACTAAGAGTTGATTTGCGCCCAAGCCTTGTCCAAGCGCTTCAAGCTCACGGGCTGTGGGGTGCGCAGCTCTTGCGCAAAAAAGCTCACACGCAACTCTTCTAGCAACCAGCGGTATTCCTGAAGGCGCGCATCTTGCACGCCCTTGCGTTCGGCCACCAAGCGCCAGTAGCGTTGCTCGTAGGGCTTGAGCTCTTGCAGGCGAGCCGCATCGCGCGCAGGGTTGCTGCGGTGCTTATCCAGCCTCAACGTGATGGCCTTAAGGTAGCGCACCATGTGTTGCAACTGAGTCCAAGGAGTGGTGGCCAAAAAACGCTTACCCATCAAGCGGCCCAATTGCTGCAAGCAATCGGCCGCCGCATCAGCTGCAAAAGATGTGGGCTTGATGTCTTTAATTTTGCGAGCGGCAGTGGCGTATTCATTTAAGACGAATGCCGCCAAGCGGGCCACCTCTTGGGCAATCAGGGTCAGGCGAGATCTCCCCTCTTCAAGTCGCTGATGAAACGCAGCTTCGTTTTGCGGCAAGGGCTCCATCAAAAAAGCACGGTCCAGCGCCACATCAATCAGGTGCTGACGCAGCTCTTCCTGAGTGCCATCAAGCTGCATATAGGCCACTGCCATCTTTTGCAGGTCTGGAATGTTTTTTTCAAGGTACTTCAGCGCGTCTTTAAGCTGCAAGGCAAACAAGCGCCGTAACCCTGAGCGGTGCTGCGCCAGCGCCAAATCGGGTTCGTCAAACACCTCCAGAGCCACCGCAGCCCCACGATCGACCAATGCAGGAAAGCCCACCAAGGTTTGGCCCGATTTTCGAATTTCCATGAGCTCGGGNNGCGTCTTGAAGCGGTTGTGTTGCATGCTTTGAATTTGCGAGTGCGGGAGACGCGGCAGCGGGTGATGTCACTGAAGGTGCAGCTACACTTTTCTCACTAATCTTGAGCGCGGCCAAGGCCTGAAATGCACCACGGGCTTGCGTACCCAACTCTGCTTTAAGTGCGCCTAAGTTGCGTCCCTGACCGAGCTGACGGCCATGGTCGTCCACCACCCTGAAGTTCATAAACAGGTGCGGGCTCAACATGTCGAGCTTGAAGTCGTGGCGCTTGATGTCCAAGCTGGTGACATCGCGCACATGCTTTAACAAGGCATCTAACAAGCCGCCCTGCCCAAACTCCAAAATTTCAGTCAGGCGCGCTGCAGAGTCGGGCAAGGGCACAAAGCGGCTGCGAGGCCGCTGCGGCAGGCTTTTGAGCAGCGCCAATACCTTATCTTGCAGCATGCCCGGCACCAACCATTCGCAAGCCTCGTCCTGCACCTGATTGAGCACAAACAACGGTACCGTGACCGTAACGCCGTCGTGCGCGTGCCCGGGCTCGTGCAGGTAGGTGGCTGTACAGTCCACACCGCCCAGCCGCACCGTGGGCGGAAAGGTTTGGTGGGTAATGCCTGCGGCTTGGTGCCGCATCAGCTCTTCCTGAGTGATCTTGAGCACATCGGGTTGGCTCTTGCTGGCATAGCGGTACCAACGCTCGCAGCTGTAACCACTGCACACGTCGTGGGGCAAGTGATGGTTGTAAAACGCAAAAATCACCTCGTCGTCCACCAACACATCTTGGCGGCGTGCTTTGTGCTCCAGCTCTTCCACTTGGCGCACCAATTTGCGGTTGGCCTCTAAAAACGGTAGGGAGGCATCCCATTCCCCCGCCACCAGTGCTTCTCTAATAAAGACTTCTCGAGCCGCTTGCGGGTCCACCAAGCCGTAATTGACTTTGCGTCCGCTATAAACCACCAAGCCATACAGCGTGGCGCGCTCCAAGGCCACCACCTCGGCGGCCTTTTTTTCCCAGTGTGGGTCGAGCAGCTGTTTTTTTAACAAATGCCCGCCCACTTGCTCCAACCACTGGGGTTCAATACCCGCAATTCCGCGCCCAAAGAGCCGCGTGGTTTCCACCAGCTCGGCAGCCACCAGCCAGCGACCGGGCTTTTTGCTCAGGTGCGCGCCCGGGTGCCTGAAAAACTTAATACCCCGCGCGCCTAAATATTCACCCGACGCAGCGGCCTCGCCCTCGAGCTTTTGACCCACGTTGCCCAGCAGCCCTGCAAGCAAAGACATGTGAATTTGCTCGTATGTGGAAGGCTTGGTGTTGATGCTCCAGCGGTGCTCTTGCACCACGGTAAGCAGTTGGCTGTGAATGTCTTTCCACTCGCGTACGCGGCGGATGTTGATGAAATTTTGACGCAGGAGTTGTTCGTATTGGCGGTTAGACAGCTTATGACTGGTCGTTGTGGGCTGATGGGGCGAGCAAACGCTCTGCTCCGTGTCCCCCGGCCTTTGGCCTCCTCCTTTTACCTGCGCAGAACGCCCGCTCCCCCCTTGCGCCACCACATCTCCCACGCCACCTCTCGCATCGTGAATCCACTTCCACAGCTTGAGGTAACCGGTGAACTCACTTTTTTCGTCATCAAACTTTTGGTGCGCCGCATCAGCTTGCTGCTGGGCCTCCATGGGGCGGTCGCGCACGTCTTGCACGCTCAGGGCGCTGGCAATCACCAAGGCCTCGTCAAGCGCGCCGCGCTCGCTGGCTTCAAGCAGCATGCGGC